>NZ_DATIGV010000180.1:0-63369 GCF_035481345.1 Hydrogenophaga sp.
CGGGCAGGTTGACAAGGTTGGCCGCCGTGGAGTGCTCACAGGCCGGGTAGAAGGGGTGCTGGTAGAAGCTGCACATGAGGATGCGCTCGTCGCCCCCGACGATGTCCTCGGTGCCGTTACCGTGGTGCACATCGAAATCGATGATGGCCACGCGTTGGAGACCGTGGCGCTCCAGCGCGTACTTGGCCGCCACGGCCACGTTGTTGACGAAGCAAAAGCCCATGGCCTGGCGGCGCATGGCGTGGTGGCCAGGCGGGCGCACCGCGCAGAAGGCGTTGCGCAACTCCCCCGCCATCACGGCGTCGGTGGCGTCGATGGCCGCGCCCGAGGCCAGCAGGATGGCCTCCCAGCTGTGCACGTTCATGGCGGTGTCGGGGTCGACCTGCGCGTGCTTCGGGCCGCCAGCGGTGATGTCGTCCTTGAGGGTGTCGGCCAGCCCGCGCAGGGCGGCCAGGTGCAGCCGGTCGTGCGCGAGTTCGAGGTCGGCCAGCGCGGCGGGCGTGGCCTCGCGGCGCTCGAGCGCGGCGTCCAGGCCGGTCAGCAGCAGCCGGTCCTCGATCGCATCGAGCCGTTCGGGGCATTCGGGGTGGCCGGCGCCCATCTCGTGCTGCCAGCATGCCTTGTGCGTGAAATAACCGGTGGCGTGGGCCATCTCTGATCTGCGGTGAGAATCGCGGCCAATATGCAAGTCCAGATGCAACAAGATTCGAAGATCCAGCACCTGCTGAGCCAGCTTAACACGGTGATCGTGGGCAAGCCGCAGCAGGTGAGCGATTGCGTGGCCTGCCTGCTCGCGGGCGGGCACCTGCTCATCGAGGACGTGCCCGGCGTGGGCAAGACCACCCTGGCGCACGCCCTGGCGCGCAGCTTCGGCCTGCAATTCGCCCGCGTGCAATTCACGGCCGACCTCATGCCGACCGACCTCATCGGCGTGTCCATCTACGAGCGTGGGCGCGAGGCCTTCGTCTTCCACCCCGGCCCGGTGTTCGCCCAAGTGCTGCTGGCCGACGAGATCAACCGCGCCAGCCCCAAGACGCAAAGCGCGCTGCTGGAGGCCATGGAGGAAAAGCAGGTGACGGTGGAAGGCGAGACGCGCGCCCTGCCGCAGCCCTTCTTCGTCATCGCCACGCAGAACCCGCACGACCAGCTCGGCACCTACGCGCTGCCCGAGTCGCAGCTCGACCGCTTTCACATGCGCCTGTCGCTGGGCTACCCCGACCGCGCGGCCGAGCGCGAGCTGCTGCGCGGTCAGGACCGGCGCGAACTGATCGAATCGATGCCGCCCGCCCTCACGCCCGAGGACCTGGCCCGCCTGCAGCGCGCGGTGAGCGAGGTGCACACCGCCGAGCCGGTGCTCGATTACCTGCAGGACCTGGTCAACGCCACCCGCAGCGGCCGCTGGTTCCTGCAGGGACTGTCGCCGCGCGCGGCGCTGGCCGTGGTGCGCGCAGCCAAGGCGCAGGCCTACCTGCAGGGGCGCGACTACGTGGCGCCCGACGACATCGCCGCAATCCTGCCGCAAACCACGGCGCACCGGCTGATCCCTGTGCGCGACGCCGGTCGCGGGCCGCTGGAACAAGTGCGCGCCATGCTTGACGCCGTCCCCCTGCCCTAGATGAACCCGTCCTGGCGCAACGTCAAGGCGCGGGCGCGCCAGTGGTTTCACAACCGGCTCAAGCGCACCGACACGCTCACGCTCACGCAGCGCAACGTCTACATCCTGCCCACCCGCCCGGGCTGGATGCTGGCCTTCACCCTGATGTTGCTGCTGGTGGCCAGCATCAACTACCAGCTCAACCTGGGCTACCTGCTGACCTTCCTGCTGGCCGGCAGCGCGTTGGTGGGCATGCACGTGTGCCACAACAACCTGCGCGGGCTCACGCTGCACCTGCACCCGCCCGAACCCGTGCACGCGCACCAGGCGGTGGTGTTGGAGGTGCGCCTGTCCAGCGAACGGCGGCGCACGCGCCACGGCATCGGCCTGGGCGTGCTTCCCGAGGACGGCGGCGCGCCCGCGCTGGCCTGGGCCGACGTGCCCGCGCAAGGCAGCGCCGAGCTGCAGGTGGCCTGGCAGCCGCCCGCGCGCGGCCTGCACGCCCTGCCCGCGCTCACCGCACAGACGCTCTTTCCGCTCGGCACCTTCCGCGTGTGGACGGTGTGGCGCCCGGCCGCCAGCGCCCTCGTCTATCCCACGCCCGAAGAGCACCCCCCGCCGCTGCCGCCCGGCGAGCCGCAATCCGGCGGCGCCGGCAGCGCGCGCGTACAGGCCACCGGCGAGTACGACGGCGTGCGCGCCTACCGCCGCGGCGACCCGATGAAAGCCGTGGTCTGGAAGAAGGCGGCCCAGGCCTTCGCGGGTGGGCGCGACGACCTGGTGAGCCGCGACGCCCTGTCCAGCCAACGCCAGGAACTCTGGCTGGACCTGAACCAGTGCGGCGGTATGGGCCTGGAGGGCCGCGTGTCGCGCCTGACCGCCTGGGTGCTCATGGCCGACCGGCTCGAACTCGACTACGGTATGCGCCTGCCGGGCCGCGAGATCGCGCCCGACCAGGGGCCGGTGCACCGCAACCAGTGCCTGGAGGCGCTCGCGCTGTGTTGAACGCCCTTCGCACCACCCGCGCCCCGGGCGTCGCGCGCGCACTGCCCCGCGAGGCGCGGGACACCCTGTTCGTGCTCGCCGTCATCGCCTGGGTGGTGGCCTTGCAGGCCGCGCACATCCCCTGGTGGACCACGGCGCTCACGGCCGGCGTACTGGCCTGGCGCGCCCGGCTGGCGCTGCGCGCCGCCCCCCTGCCCGGCTGGCCCTGGCGCCTGGGCCTGCTGCTCATCACCCTGGGCGCCACCTTCGCCAGCCACGGCACGCTGCTGGGGCAAGAGGCCGGTGTCACGCTGGTGGTGGTGCTGCTGGCGCTCAAGACCCTGGAGCTGCGCGCGCGGCGCGACGCCTTCGTGGTGTTCTTTCTCGCCTTCTTCACGCTGCTCACGCACTTCTTCTATTCGCAGTCGCTGCTCACGGCGGCGGGCATCCTGATCGCGCTGCTGGGCCTGCTGACGGCGCTGGTGAACGCCCACATGCCGGTGGGGCGGCCCCCGCTCGCCCAGGCCGCCCGCATTGCCGCTGGCATGGCGCTGCTGGGCGCACCCATCATGCTGGTGCTGTTCCTGCTGTTCCCGCGCATGGCGCCCTTGTGGGGAGCACCGAGCACCGACCCCAGCGGGCGCAGCGGCCTGTCCGACGAAATGCGCGTGGGCGAGATCGCCCAGCTCGCGCTGGACGACAGCATCGCGCTGCGCGTGCGCTTCGACAACCCGCGCCCGCCACCCGCCGGCCTGCTCTACTTCCGCGGCCCGGTCTTCGGCGGCTTCGACGGCCGGGAATGGCGGCCGCTCGAATCGGGCTTTCCGCGCGAGCGGCGCCTGTCGGCCGAGTTGCGCCCGCGCGGCGAACCCGTGGGCTACGAGGTCACGCTGGAGCCCAACCGCCGCCCCTGGGTTTTCGTGCTCGAAGCCGCCACCACCGCTCCCGAGCTGCCCGGCGACAACCGCGTGCGAATGAGCGAGGAGCTGCAGTGGATCGCTCAGCGGTCCATCAACAGCCTGGTGCGCTACCGGGCGCAGAGCCACCTCGATTTCGGCCACGGCCCGCTGCAGAACGAGATCGGCCTGCAGGACTACGTGCAACTGCCGCCCGGCTTCAATCCACGCACGCTGCAACTCGCTCAAGAGCTGCGGCGCCAGCACGGCCCTGGCCCCGCCGCCGCGCCCGCGCTGGTCAACGCGGCGCTGGAGCGCCTGCGCACGGGCGGCTACACCTACACACTGGAGCCCGGCGTCTACGGCCGGCACACGGCCGACGAGTTCTGGTTCGACCGCAAGACCGGCTTCTGCGAGCACATCGCCAGCGGCTTCGCCGTGCTCATGCGCGCCATGGACATCCCGGCGCGCGTGGTCACGGGCTACCAGGGCGGCGAGGTCAACGCCATCGATGGTTACTGGACCGTGCGCCAGCGCGACGCCCACGCCTGGACCGAGGTCTGGCTCCAGGGTCAGGGCTGGGTGCGCGTGGACCCGACGGGCGCGGTCTTCCCTGGCCGCATCGGCTCGATCCAGCGCCTGCAGGCGCCCGCCGCGGGCTTCGGTGGCGCGTTCGCGGGGGCCTTGGGCAACCTCAACCCCACGCTCATCGCGCAACTGCGCGCCGCCTGGGAAGCGGTCAACAACGTGTGGAACCAGTGGGTGCTGGATTACACGCAGGGCCGCCAACTCGACCTGCTGCGCGCGCTGGGTTTCGCCTCGCCGAGCTGGCAGGACCTGGCCACCGTGCTGCTGGGTGTGGTCATCGTGGTGAGCCTGCTGGGCGCCTTGTGGGCGCTGTGGGAGCGCCAGCGGCACGACCCCTGGCTGCGCCTGCTGCGCCGGGCGCGCCAGCGGCTGGGGCGCCTGGGCGTCGCGTCGGACGAGCGCACATCGCCGCGGGAGTTGGCCCGGCGCGCCACAGCGCAACTGGGCGACCGCCACCTCACACAAGCCGTGACCGCGTGGCTGCTGCGCCTGGAAGCCCAGCGATACGCGCGCGACAGCGGCACCAGCCTCGCCCAACTGAGACAGGAATTCCGCCGGCTGGCCTGGCCGGGCCGCACCATCGCGTGATCCAATCGCACGCAATGCAACGCCGATCGATCGCCCTGGCCGCCCTGGCCCTCACCTCCCTGCCGCTGCCCACCGCCCTTGCCCAAGGCAAGCCGCCCGCCAAGCAGCGCCCCACCCACCGCCCCCCATCGCGCCCGGCCTTCTTCTATGGCGACCACCCGGCCGCCATGGCCTTCGCCGACGACCTCGCCGAGCGCCGCCAGCTCGACCCCGCCTGGGTGCGCGCGCAGGTCGCTCAGGCGCAGCGGCTGGAGGCGGCCATCCGCGGCGTCACCCCACCACCGCGCGGCGTGCCCAAGAACTGGGCCGCCTACCGCGCGCGCTTCATCGAGCCTACGCGCATCGCCGCCGGCCAGCGCTTCTGGCGAGACAACCGCGACGCCCTGACGCGCGCCGAAGCCGAGTTCGGCGTGCCGGCCTCGCTCATCGTGGGCGTGGTCGGCGTGGAGACGCTCTACGGCCGCCACACCGGCACGCACAAGGTCATCGACGCGATCACCACGCTCGCCTTCGACTTCCCCGCCAGCCACCCGCGGGCCGCCGCACGCACCGCCTTCTTCCGCGACGAACTGGAGCAGTTGCTGAGTCTGTGCCATCGCAACGGCAGCGACCCGCACAGCCTGCTCGGCAGCTTCGCGGGTGCCATGGGCCTGCCGCAGTTCATGCCCAGCAGCTGGGCGCGCTACGCCATCGACTTCGACGCGGATGGCAAGGTCGACTTGTTCGACAGCCCGGCCGACGTGATCGGCTCGGTGGCCAACTACTTCAAGGCCTTCGGCTGGCAAACGGGCATGCCCACGCACTACCCGGTGCGCTTCGACCCGGCCACGCTGGACTTGAACACCCTGCTCGCGCCCGACATCCTGCCCAGCTTCGGCGTGGTGGACTTCCAGGCCAAAGGCGCGGTGCTCGACGGCGCGGCGCTGCAGCACAGCGGCAAGCTCGCGCTGGTTGAACTGGAGAACGCGGGCGCGCCCTCCAGCTACGTGGCCGGCACCGAGAACTTCTACGTGGTGACGCGCTACAACTGGAGCAGTTACTACGCGTTGGCGGTGATCGAGTTGGGGGAAGCGGTGAAGGCGAGCCTGGGCTTCAACTGATCACGCTCAGGCGAAACCGCCGGGCCGTGGCCCGGGTGGCGCGCCGGCCGCCTGCGGCGTGGCCGCAGCCTTCGCCACCAACCAAGCTTGCAGGTCGTCCAGCAAGCCCTGCATGCCCTTGAAGGCCGCCAGAAAGCTGGCGTCGGTGAGCGTCGCCCAGAACAGGCGATGCGCCACCGCCACGTTGGGCGGCGAGTCGCCGTCGAGGCTGATGGTGGCGCCCTGCGTGTCGCGCCAACCGAAATTGCCCTGCAGCAATTCGATCAACAGCCCGCTGTCGGCCGGCCAGGGCAAGGCACCCGCCACGCCGGACAGCAGGAAGGCCTCTTGCTCGGGCTCGCTGGACAGCTGCATCGACAGGCCGTTGCCCAGCTCGAAGTCCAACTGGTCGTCGTCGTCCATCACCAGCGGGTCCAGGCCGATCGCCACACCCAGCGCGGCGACGCGCGCGTGCATCAGTTCCGGAACGGTCGAGTTCATGCCAGGGCGACCGCGTCTGGCGCGGGCATCAGTTGGTCGAGCGACATCAGCACCTGCAGGATGGCGCGCGGATCGCTCAGCACGCGCTCCTGCGACGGGGATTGCGCCCCGAGCCAGCCCCAGCGCGGCTGGCGGAACTCGTCCAGGTCGAGCAGCAGGCGGTGGTCGTGCGGCCACAGCCCCTCTCGGTGCACGGCATCGGCCTTGTCCAGGGCGCGGCGCAGCAGGGAAAATATGGCGCTCAGGCGCTCGTGCGTGGGCACGCCGGGACCGGGCAGCGTGGTCACGCGCAGGCGCAGGAAGCACCCCAGTTCGGGCGTGGCCACCACCACGCGCATCACCAGGCTCTCCAGCCCATGCCCTTCCATGGCCACCAAGGCGCGCGAGGGCACCGGCGCCGCGAGCCATTGCTCGACACAGTCGCGATGGGCCTGCGGCATGTCCCAAGCCGACGTGGTGAACACGGCGCGCGAGCGCTGCACCAGAGCGTCCGCCAGCGCCCCCGGCAAGGGTGGCACCGGCATGCCACGGCCGGCCAGGACTGCACGGCAGCGGGTCCAGCCCAGGCCGGTGGGGGGATGCGCCAGGGGCCTCAGGTCGTGCATGTCAGGCGTTCTTGATGGCCATATCTTGCTCACGCCTCAGTTCCTGGCGCACCTGCGCCGGGTTGAAGATCGGCATCTGCATGTGAGGCGACGGCACATGGTCATTCATCCAGCGCGTCTCCTGCACATAGGCCCTGTCACGGCCCAGATAGCCCGCGCGGTTGGCTTTCTCCGTATTCGCATTCGACAGCCGCCCGTCCGGCTCCGGCGACACCACACCCAAACGCTCGTTCGCCTCGTCCGACACCCACTCGTCCGGTGTTGTCACCACCATCACAGCCTCAGGCCCTGTCTTGGCCAATTCAGCCTGGATGAGATGCAATCGCTCGACCGCCGCCTCCACCTCTGCTTTGCTCAGGAGAGGCGACAGGACGGCACGCAGCTCACTTTCATCGAGGCGCAGGAAGGTTTTGCGGAGTTCGGGGGTGACGAGCTTGGGCAAGGGAGGGCAACGATCCACACCGAATCGGGTGGTGACCGGACCAAAAGACAGATCGTTGTCGATGGCAAACACGCGCATGTGCTCGTCAATGAAGTAATTCTGAGGATTTCGGTCGAGCTGGCCGCACAGCGCATCCAGCCACTGGAGCCGGATCAGCCCCTCCCGCAAGCGCGCATCGTCGAAGTCCGTTTGCAGCAGGATGAAATTGTCATACGTTCCGGGCCCCTCGCGGGTCAACATGAGCCGACCGTCATCGTCGAGCGAAGCTCCGCTGTACCCCTGGGCTGCCGCATATGCTTTCAACGCATCGGGGTCACCGCGCAGCCACCGAGCCAACTCTGGCTCCAGCGTCATATGCACCTTGCCAGTTGCCCGAGGGGAAGCCCCCGGTGCCAGGCCCATCACCGTGCCGACGTCCTTGCCCGACTTGGACAGGAAAGTAGGGGGCACAAGTTGCGTATTCAGCAGTTGATCGACACGGTATGTCGCCACCATCCGACCAGGCAGATTGGCCGGCGTTCGCGTCGCGCCCTCCCCGATGTATGCGACGGTGCCATCCGACAGCTTCTTCATTCGAGGAGTGCAACCAATTCCATGGGCCAGAAAGTCCGGGGGGATATTGGGGTTGTCCGACTCCGGCTTGAACACCATCTGGTAGATCGTCCCGGTATCGGGGTCGGTATAGGGGATCAGCCACACCGTGTTCATCGCACCACTGCCCAGCTCTCTCTTGGCCTCCATGTCCGCATTGGCGTCGCAAAACAGCTGGCTGGGCAGGGTCTGCTCATTGAACGGAATACCGAGCTCGGCGTAGCGTTGGGTGAGCAGTAGGATCGTGTAGGCATCCATTCCATGGACCATGCCCAACAGGATCGACTCGCTGGAGACGTCTCGGGCCACCAGGAACATGAGGTCGCTCAGCGACAAGTCGATCGTGACGCCTTGAAGCTCCGCTTCGCTCACCATCCGATGGACCCTAGATAGGCTCACCTTTTCTGCGAGGACTTGATTCTTGCAGTCTGCGATCTGGCCGCCGACACCCAATCCGATAAAACGGCCTTGCAGCGATAGCTCAATGGCGTCCATATCAGAGAGCCGCTTTTCGATACGGCTCTTGAGTTCACCGGTTGAGAGCGAACCGCGCCTATCGAGGTCCTGCTTGCTCTTCTCGTACCGATCCACGCTGCTCTTCACGTCGCCCAACTGGCCGATGTTCATGAAGCGCGCCCTGCGCGTGATGCCGGGTTTCTCACGAAAGGCATTGCGGCGTTGCAGCTTGGGACGGGTCTCTTGCTTGGGCGAGGCCTCTTCCTGCTGCGGATTCCCGCGCACTGACGACACACCGCCCTTCAGGAACGACGATGGGATTTTCGGGTGCTTGCTCGATTTGCCCACCGACACGGTCCCACGAGACGATGAGTCGGTAATCTCGGAAGCGCTCGAGCGGTTCGGGCTCCCCGGGATGTTCAGTTTGCGACGGAAAGACAGCTCGGGCAGCACGTAGTCGCTTCCGCTGCCACTGCCACTGGAGACCGAGGGAGTGGGATGGTTGGAGCCGGGCGCGTCCTTCTTGAAGCCGGGGAGCTTGAAATTGCTGAGGAACTTGCCAGTTTTGCGAACGGACATGGCGGGGAACGCGTCAAGCGTGCAATTGATGAAAGGATGACGGCTTGGTAACGCCGAGTTCACCGGCGTTGTCGTTCTGATGGCCGACGCCCCACCAGCCAACTGGGCCGGCCGATCCACTCCATCCCATTAACCGACAGCCTTCGTGCCGAGGAACACGGCATCAGCGTTTCGTCACGCATCACCCGCCACCGGAAGATGGCCATGCGCCCAAGGCGTGGGCATGTGAACGCTTGTAGCCAACGGAGAGCCCCATGAACACCGACGAAGTCATCCAGGCCATCGCCACGGCCCTGGGCGTGGCCGATCTGAAGCTGGACGAACAGGGTTGCGCCCGGCTGCGCATCGACGACACCATCGACGTCAACTTCGAAGCCAGCCGCAGCAGCCACCTGCTGCACGTCTACTGCACGCTCGGCCCCGTGCCCGCCAGTGACCGCGAGCGCACCTTCGAGCAGTTGCTCACCGCCAACTTGTTCGGCGCCGACACTGGCGGCGCCACGCTGGCCATCGACGCCGAGTTCAACGAGATCGTGCTGTGCACGGACATCGGGAACCATGGGTGGACGAGCGAACTGATCATGTCGCGCCTGCAGCGCTTCATTGACGCCGCGCTGGGCTGGCGTGACCGCTTCGCGGCCCTGCAGGATGCACCGGCAGCCGTCTCCCGTACCCCTGACGTTTCCGGCGATCCGACTTTCATGCCGGTCTGATTCGAGCAACTCCTGTCTTCAAGAGCCCTCCATGCGTGCAGCCCGCCAAGACCACACAGTCTCAAAAGCCCTCAGCACACACCCCGTCCCGCACATCGCCGGTGAGCAGAAGAAGAACCAGCGCTTCACGCTGCTCCCGCCTGAGCGGCCCCGAACCACCGGTGAAAAAACCAGCTTCAAGACACTCTTTGTTCGCATCGCCTACCCCCTGCTGCCAAAGGGCCCGCGAACGGTGACAGGCAGCAGGGATACGCACGAAGCCATGCGCGCATTCCTGGCCGCCGTGAAGGCCGGCCCGATGACTGACAAGGAGGTGGAACAACACCTCGCCAACATTGGCAAGGCCAGTCGCCCGCTGAGGGGATCCGACTCGAAGCTGACCGCCGAGGTGTTCAAGCAATGCCTCGAAATGCAATTGCATGCATTGCCCTTGGAAGACCTGAAGCAGCTGTGCCGGCAAGTCGACAAAGCCTCCCCCGGCACGAACAGCAAGGCGATCAAACACCTCGGTGACAAGGCTCATGAGGAATGCCTGGCGCGACTGCGCAGCGACCTGGGTGACCAGACCACCCCTTCTGAACCGGGGGTTGCAGAGGTGCTGCAACGCATCGTCAACATCTGCGACGAAGCCTTGAGCGACATGCCGAACGACCCGGCCGCAGCGGCAGACGTGCTGCGCACCCTCGAAGGCAGGACCCTTTCCTTGGTGGGAATGTACGGGTTGAAACGCCCCGGCGCCGATGAGTTCGCGTTGTCCATTCAGCTACTCAAGGAAATCTTTGCGCTGCAGCTGCTCCGCAACGGTGCAGATGCCGACAAGCTCCGGCAAATATTCCTGGTCATGCAACCGGCCATGCGCGCGGAGCTGCGAGCGGCCCCCGCCAATAGATTCCCCGATGCCATCCCGTTCATTGATACGTTGCTGGACCAAACGACTGCCATGAAGCATGACCAGCTCGAGGCATCACTCGTCCGCGCCTGCGCAGACTTTGAGACCAGCGCGAAACGGCCCAACAACCTGGAGGAGCAGTCGGCTCACCTGGGCATCGTGATCGCTCAAGCGAAAGCTCTGGATGCCCATTGCGATGTCCATAAGGCAAGCACGGGGCGCGGTATCGGAGACAAGGCGCACGCCGTGCTAGGCAGCGCGAGAGAAGCCGCGGACCGAATGGACCTGTCCAACCTGGACCCGACGCAACTCAGCGATCAAGCACTTCACCGACTGGACACATCCTTCGAAGCGCTGGAGATCAAGGATCACGCCCCGCAAATCCAAGCGGAGAAAGCGCGACGCAAGGCGCGGAGCAACGAACCATTTCACCTCGCCGCCAAGGAAGCGCTCAACAGCTTGGCAAAAGGCGATCTGGCGGCAGCCGTGAAGCATCTGAACGTGATGCAGCAATACTTCGACAAGGCCTTGAAGGTGCACCTGGCCCTGGGCGAGCGCGCCCATGACCTCGATGGCCGATCGGAACTCTTCGCGCGGCTACTGAATGAGTTCTTCTCCAGCCAGCCGGAATCCATCGTGAAGAAATGGGCCTCGGCACTCCAATCGGATCAGGTCCTGCTGCTGGCCGAAGCACTCGAAGCCTTTGGCCGCGAGGGACTCACGCCGAATCACGAGAAGGTTGGTCAGATCGGCGCGCGCCTGACTCTGTTGCGCGTCGTTCTGAATCCACCGGGTCGCATCGTCATGGCTCAACATCTAAGGGAAACACCCGGCACGCTGAACGAGACAACCCTTCGACTGCTGAAAACCCTGACCGGCGCCGATCTGGAGCCGGCGCAGGACGCCATGAAGCATGTCCTGGACGAGATTACGCGGTCCGTCCGCGACGACGCCACCGCGAATGCATGGAACGACGTGACCAAGGCCGTCGTGAAGTCAGCAATGGAGGACATCGATGACGGCTTCCGAAGTGCCATGGACCGCATCCTTGAGGCCAGCATCCGGACTGACATGACGCGGCCGTCCTCTTCACAGCGCACGCACTATGTCGCCGCCGAAGAACCCATCAACAACGTGGCGCAGTTGCACCACAAACTGACCCTCACCACCGCTCAACTGCAGAGCCTGGCCAAGCTCGCCAACACCGACCTATGGAAATCGGCCAAAGTCAACCAACTCCTGGCCTCCAGCGAACACACGCCTGTCCGCTTGCCCGATGGCTCGCCGCTGTTGCTGGATGCACCTGAAATCGATGACACCTACCGCATCACACAGGGCAGCGATGGGCAACTGCATGTGCTGGTCGAGCGCGTTCATTCCAAAGCCCTGGACGCTGTGAACATGGCCACTGGCAAACGGGCAGAGATCGACCGAGAGGCGAGCACAGTGACCCTATCTGTGGGACTCACGCTCTATCTGGATGGCTCCTTGTCCATCGCAGAACCGGTGTCTTGTGACGCACAAATTCTGCCGAAAGCCTCTATCGCTTCCTGATACCTGCAACCCAGCGACGTAAAGGACACACATGAATCACCTTGGCGCCCATCTGCCGCTGCCGATCAATCACGCCTTCTTCGACAGTCCTATCGGTAAGGGACACGGAAAGCAGCCTGCACGATCACTCCCGCCTCATGACAGGCGCACACCGGTCGAGCGGGCGCGCGATTGCCTGTACAAGCTGGCGAACCGAGTCTTCAATGCCCTGGCCCCCGAAGGGAGACGCACCGATGTCGAGTACCGGGATAGCTTGAAGCGCACCAGTCGCGAGGTTGGCGCCTTGCTGGGCGCTGTCATTCATGACCGTTTGCCCGCGGGCCCGGGAGCACTGGTAAATGCGTTCGAACGCATCAAGAACACCGCCGAACCCGTGACAAGGCGTGGGGTCAAGCTTTCGGATCTCCTGGCACAACGCTTCGAAATCCACTTGACCCGGCTCACGGACAAGGAACTCAAGACCCTGCGAACCAACCTGACCGTGTTGCGTGCCACGACTGAAGACCTCGGCGCACGCTCGCAGCTGGACCTACTGCACACCAAGCTGTGCCGCGAAGCTGAACGTCGCGTGTTCTCCGCCGGCCAGACCGAACTCCTGCCGCGCCTCATGCAGGCCATTCAGGAAGCCCAGCAGAATCCCACGTTGGCCGCGGATACCTTTGCCAGCCTGGGAGGCATCACCAAATCCATCATGGCGCGGTACGGCCTGAGCCTCGAGGCGAAAAACAAGGACGAAACCCTGCTGGCCCAGGCCGTGATACGCAAGGTCATCAACAACCTGCTCATGAGCGGCGAAGTGTCGGCCGGTGACCTCAAGACCTTGCTCGCGGCCTTGACCAGCGAAAGCCTGGCCGAGCTGCAACCCTGCGAGAACGCGCACCTCTCTGTCCAGGACACCGACGCCTTGGAACTGCTCGTGGAAGATGTTGCCGTGCATCGCGGGCAAGCCACGCTGGATGACTTCAACAAGGCAGTCGCAGCTTCGAATGACACATTGCCCAAAGAGGCAGCTCCCGTGTCCGCCGATACCCTGCGACACCTCATTGATGTGAGCACGCAATGGAAGGCATTGCAGAAGCATGCCGCTGCCTTCGACGTCCCTGTGGCGCCCGACACAGGCAAGAAGCTGGACGCCCTGCGGGAGCGTCTGACCCAGCTGACGATCAACGAACCCAGCCTGAAGCCACTCAAGGACCACGAGCTGCCTGCGCTCCTCAAGACACTGGACGTTCTGCCCGTGCCCGACGGGAAGGAACAGATCGCGCGCACGATGAAGACGCTCCAGGACAACAGCACGCGCAAGATTGGCGAGTCCTTGCCGGGCGCCATCGGCCTCCTGGTGCCCGAGCAGACGGAGAAAGCGCTGCAAACCCTGGCGCAACTGGAGCAGTTGGTGACGCGCGCGCATGGGCGCAGCGATATGCTGCAGGACCTGAACCATACGGGCGGCGACGACACGCGCAACTTCGAGTTCGCGACCTACGGGCCCGTGTTCAAAGCCATGAATGAAGCCCAACTGGAAAGCTGCCTGAAAGCACTGTCCACCCCGTTCGCGCTTCGGCTCATGGAGACGCTAAAGGCCATGGGGTCGGAACTGTGCATCGCCGGCGGCGGAGTGGACGCAGACCCGCGCAGCCTTGCCGGCAGCCGCCTGCTGGCCATGGGCCAAGTCTTGCTGGGTCTGCTGGGTGAGGCAGGTGCGGAGAGCGCCCGTCGCGTCAACCCGGACAACCCACCGGCATACGAGGTCCCGGATATCGACCCCAGTCGCCAAGACCCTGCGATCCGCAACGCCGTGCGCGAGCTGTTCCCGATACCTCAGTGATGCGCAAGCGCTGGCGCGCGATACCTCACCCCGCCGGCACCAGAAAATCCTGGCTGATCCGCCAGCCCAGCTCGTTCACGCGGTCCAGGAACTGCGTGAGGTAGGCATGCAGGCCGGTGGCCAGGATCTCGTCGATGCGGCCGTACTGCAGCTCGGCCTTGAGCTTGCCCGCGCGGCGCAGGGTCTCGCCGCTGTGGTCGTTGGCCACCACGCTCAGGTTGCTCACCACCTCGTTGAGGCTGGCCGCCAGGCTGCGCGGCATGTCGGCGCGCAGGATGAGCAACTCGGCCACGCGCTCGGGCGTGATGACGTCGCGGTAGACCTTGCGGTAGACCTCGAAGCCGCTCACGCTGCGCAGGATCGCACTCCAGTGGTAGAAGTCGTACTCCTGATCGAGCTCGCTCGCGGCGCCGAAGAAGTCGCTGTGCACGGCGTGGAATTTCACGTCGAGCAGGCGCGCGGTGTTGTCGGAGCGCTCCAGGAAGGTGCCCATACGGTAGAAGTGGAAGGCTTCGTCCTGCAGCATGGTGCCGATGGCCACGCCGCGCGAGAGGTGCGAGCGGAACTTCACCCATTCGAAGAACTGCCCCGGGTCGCGTTCGAAGGCCTTGCCCTGCAGGGCGCGGTTGAGCTCCAGCCAGGTCTGGTTCTGCATCTCCCACAGCTCGGTGGTGAGCGCGCCACGCACGGCGCGTGCGTTCTCGCGAGCGGCCTTGAGGCAGGAGACGATGCTGGACGGGTTGTTCTCGTCGCGCACCATGAAGTCGAGCACGTTGCGCGGCGTGATGGCCTGGCCGTACTTGGCGCGGTAGGCGGGCAGCAGCTCGCTGATGGTGAGCAGGCCTTCCCAGCCCACCTGCGCGACGGCGGCCGACTGCGGCAACAGCGAGGTCTGGTAGTTGACGTCGAGCATGCGGGCGGTGTTCTCCGCGCGCTCGGTGTAGCGGGACATCCAGAAGAGGTGATCGGCGGTGCGCGACAGCATGCTTGTCTCCTGTGTCAGTCTTCCAGCACCCAGGTGTCCTTGGTGCCGCCGCCCTGCGACGAGTTGACCACCAGCGAGCCTTCCTTGAGCGCCACGCGCGTAAGGCCACCCGGCACCATCTGCACCTCCTTGCCCGAGAGCACGAAAGGCCGCAGGTCGATGTGGCGCGGCGCGACGCCGCTCTTGACGTAGGTGGGGCAGGTGGACAGCGACAGCGTGGGCTGCGCGATGTAGCCGTCGGGCTTGGCGATCACGGCCTGGCGGAATTCCTCGATCTCGGCCTTGGTGGACGAGGGCCCGACCAGCATGCCGTAACCCCCCGCGCCATGCACCTCTTTCACCACCAGCTCGTGCATGTGGGCGAGCATGTACTTGAGGTCTTCCGGGTTGCGCCCCATGAAGGTGGGCACGTTGCTCAGGATGGGTTTCTGGCCGAGGTAGAACTCGATCATCTTGGGCACGTAGGGGTAGATGGACTTGTCGTCCGCCACGCCGGTGCCGATGCCGTTGCAGATGCTGACATTGCCGCTGCGGTACACGCCCAGCAGCCCGGCACAGCCCAGTGTGGACGTGGGCCGGAACACCAGCGGGTCAAGGAAGTCGTCGTCCACGCGGCGGTAGATCACGTCTACCCGCTTGGGGCCGCGCGTGGTGCGCATGTAGACGAAGTTGTCCTTGACGAACAGGTCCTGGCCCTCCACGAGTTCCACGCCCATCTGCTGCGCGAGGAAGGCGTGCTCGAAGTAGGCGCTGTTGTACATGCCGGGCGTGAGCACCACCACGGTGGGCTCGGCCGTGGTGGCGGGGCTCACGGCGCGCAGGGTTTCCAGCAGCAGGTCGGGGTAGTGCGCCACGGGCGCCACACGGTTCTCGCCGAAAAGCTCGGGGAACAGGCGCATCATCATCTTGCGGTCTTCGAGCATGTAGCTCACGCCGCTGGGCACGCGCAGGTTGTCTTCCAGCACGTAGTACTCGCCTTCGCCGTCGGCGTTGGGGGCGCGCACGATGTCGATGCCGGCGATGTGCGAGTAGATCTGGTGCGGCACGTCCACGCCCATCATCTCGGAGCGGAACTGCGCGTTCTGGAAGATCTGGTCGGCCGGGATGACGCCGGCCTTGATGATCTCCTGCTCGTGGTAGACGTCGTGGATGAAGCGGTTGAGCGCGGTCACGCGCTGCACCAGGCCTTCTTCCATGCTGCGCCACTCGTGCGCGGGGATGATGCGCGGGATCAGGTCGAAGGGGATGAGCCGCTCGGTGCCGGCGCCCTCCTCGTCCTTGGCGCCATAGACGGCAAAGGTGATGCCGACGCGGCGGAAGATCATTTCCGCCTCTTCTCGCTGGGCGGCCATGGCGTCGTCGGGCTGCTCCGCGAGCCAGCGGGCGTAGTGCCGGTAGTGCTCCCTCACGTCCCCGGTTGAGGCGTGCATTTCGTCGAACATGGGTCGGCTCATGGTGCTGATCTCCTGCCGAAGGAGCATAGCAAGGAGCGGGCCAGGGGAAACCCGCAATGCCGTTTCGAAACGCTCAAGCGACCCGGCAGCGATCCCCCGCGACCGCCAGCTCAACCCCGGAGGTTCATCGTGCCTGGCAGTAGGCCGGGGGCTGCGCTGGCGCTTTCGCGGCACAGCGCATGGAGGTCCTCGACCAGATCCACGAAGGCTTCGGCCGTGGCCACGAAGTCCGTCACGGTCAGGCCACGCCAGTCCACCCGTTGCGCCGCCAGCATCCGCGGCGGATCGTCGTCGGTCAGCCCGATCACGGCCCCATCGGGATCGGCGTCGACGCGGTTGAATTGCAGTAGTTCAATGAGCAGTTGGGGTTCCGGTCGAGCTGGCAGCGCGCCGACATCGCAATACAGGCGCAAGTCGGAAAGCGGACCGAAACAGGCCAGGCCGATCTCGATGCCATCGTCGAAGCTCAGGACCACCTCACCGTCGTCGTCCAGGCCCAGTTGATCGAGGCCATAGCGCTGACCCAGTGCGATGAGCTGGGCGGCAAGTTGAGGCGGCAGCCGGCGGCTCATGCGCAGAGTACTTGCGGGTTCAGACGGACACGGTTGCTGGCGAACTCAGTTGAACCAGATCGGCGTGCAAGGCGACGGGATCGAATGTGACCGCCTGATCGGGGTCCAGAGGACGATCGCCACGCACATACGCCTGCGTACGCGCCTCCGTGACACACAGGTTGAGCAGGTAACGCGCAGGCACGTTGCGGCGCGCCAGGTCGGGACCCAATTCCTCCAAGCGGTCCAGGTCGCCCCTGGCGGCAATGATCCGGTCGAGGCCAAGTTCGCGCTGCACATCCGCTTGCCCCCAGGCAGGGTCATTGTCAGCAAGCACCTTGCCAAATTCAGCACAGTACGCGCAGTACCACTTCAGGGCCGCGAATCGAACGCACGTAGCCTCGATCTCATCGGTCTCGAGGAGGCCCGTGAGCTGCTCTTTCAGCTTGTCTGGTGTCATGGCCATAACCCCGTCATGCAGACTGGTCGGGATCACCTCGGGCAAGTGGGTCAGGTGAACCGCGTCCACGCCCCCGCCAAGCCCCCCGTCGAGATCGGGCGAATGGCGGCCGAAGCTGATGTCGTTGTCGAAGTACTGCACGCCGTTCGGCCCGACGGCGCAGTTGCCCAGGTGGGCATCGCTGGAGTTGACAAGGAAATTGAAACAACTGGCGGCGGCCAGTTGGGCGATGGTCGGCGATGACCGCAGCAAGACATCGGGCGAGCACTGGATATCGGCCGGCGCGGTCTCCTTGAGGGGCACGCCGTTGACGCTCTTCGCGTAGCCCTCGTCGTCGTATACCAGGCTTTCCTTCTGGCGTGAGAACACGATGGTCTGGTTGATCACCTCCGCACCGTCGAAGCCATTGTTCTTGGCGAAGCGCTGCAGATCCCTGTGGTTTTGCTCGGCCCAGACCTTCACGTCCTCCGAAACCGGCAGCTCGACGCGCCCTTGGCGCTGCAGGTGACCAGTCGGGGGAACAAAGTCCATAACCACTCCCAAGCGATCATCAAGAAGCCCGAAAACCGTCTGGGGGATCAACTTCAGCCGCAGCCCATCGTTCACCTTGGAAGTCGCGACCGCGCGACACGACAAGATGGGATTCTTGATCTGAGTCACATTGGCCGCCTCGGGCAACTGCACCATCTTGGGTTCCGCTTTGAATACCTTGGGCACCAGCGTCCCGTCATTGCTGCCCGGGTTCGCCTCAACTTCCACGCGTTCCACCGAGTGCAT
This sequence comes from Hydrogenophaga sp., assembly GCF_035481345.1. Classification (GTDB taxonomy): domain Bacteria; phylum Pseudomonadota; class Gammaproteobacteria; order Burkholderiales; family Burkholderiaceae_C; genus Hydrogenophaga. Next base: position 18,112 of record NZ_DATIGV010000180.1, read on the forward strand.
GGCGCCCTTGCCTAGCGAACCCACCGATCTCTTCTTGAAGTCGCCAGCGGTGTACGCCACATCGCGCGTCTGCGGCGTGATGGGAATACCGGCATCCACATACAGTTGTGTCTCCGCCGTGGACAGGCCTCGTCCATTCAGCACCGCATACGTTTGCTGCCGGATGTCCTGAAGGCGTTCCTGTTGGGTTTTCAGGCGCCGACCCACCGCGCGAAGCCAAGCCCGGTCTATCGTGAAGTTGGGCAAAGTCTTGCCCAACGCCCGCTTCTGCGCATACAGGGCGTTCTGTACCGCCGCCAACTCTCCATCGAGGCGGTGGATGAAGTTGTGCAGCGACGCCGGGTCTATGCGCTGCCCGGGAAGCGCCACCTTGTCGGTGAGGCTTGAGGCTTTTGACAACATGGACAGCGCTTCGTGGAGCCTGATCAACTCCGCGTAGTGCGGCGACATGCGATCACGGAAGGTGTCTGCGTTCACCCGTTCGTCCAACTCCCGGGCTTTGGCCCGCAGGGCATGCATGCTTGGCATATGCCGTTTGAACGCCGGCAGGTAGATGCCCATTTTTTCTGAACGGCAGTCTCCATCAATTTTTTTGTTTTGCCACCTACGTGCGTTTTCACCCACTTCAGGGCCGTCTTCACCGGACTGCGCTGGCGACCGAGCATGGCGACCCGCGGGGAGTTGGTCACCGATGCATGGTCCTGAACCTCAACGCTCGGCGCCGTCTCCGCACTCTCGGAATGACCGGTCCCCGTTGGGGTTCGGATGGTGAACTTGGACTGCGGGGAAACATTCCACTTCGCGGAGTTGGAGTTTTTGACAGACATGACGAAGTCGCTAAGGAAGGGCGGGAGATGCGCCATGGGTGCCGAACCTCCATAAGCGGTTCCGTGAAACCGACTCATCGGCCCATGGAACGACCGCAGCCGACAACAGACGTAGACCGTCCGGCGTATGGCCTGCTCATCGCTCCTCGGCCCCGTAGTGCCAGTACCGCCGCCGTCCGCCGCGTTCACACCACAGGTTGTCGGGAACCTCGCTTCTCCACGTCGCCGCCCCACACCCCGGCGACGCCACCCAGTCGATCCCCTTCTCCTCGTACCGCTCCACCACCACCCGCGCTGGGTGCCCGAAGCGGTTGCGGTAGCCCGACTGCACGATCACCCAGCGCGGCCGCAGGGAGTTGAGCAGCACCGGGCTCGACGAACTGGCGCTGCCGTGGTGCGGCGCCATCAGCAGCGTGGCGCGCTCGTTCGGCCGCGACAGCGCCAGTCTCACCTCCTGCGCAGCGGGGATGTCGCCCGTGAGCCAGGCGCTGGCGCCCTGCCGGCTGGCGATGCGCAGCACGCAGGACATGGCATTGGTGGACAGGCCGCGATCGGCCCATTCCCGTGGTCCGGGGTGCAGCACCTCGAAGTCCACCCCGTCCCAGGTCCAGCGCTGACCAGCCTGGCAGTGGCGCGCCGGGTCCTCGTCGTAGGACGACAGCCAGCGCGCATCGGGGAACGCCGCGCGCACGGCCTCGGCGCCGCCCGAGTGGTCGCTGTCGCGGTGGCTCACCACCACGGTGTCGGGCCGCTCGCCCAGGGCGCGCAGCAAGGGCAGCACGATGCGATCACCCGCATCCGCCTCGGGATTCCAGCGCGGGCCGGTGTCGTAGAGCAGCGCGTGGCGCGCGGTGCGCACGAGCACGGCGCCGCCCTGCCCCACGTCGAGCGCCATCACCTCGAACTCGCCCTCAGGCGGACGCGGCGGTGACCAGAGCAACACCGGCAGCACCAGCAGGGCCCCGGCCGCGCGCGCGACAGCGGGCAGGCGCAGGGCCAGCAACACGCCACCCGCCACGGCAATCAGCGCCAGCGGCAGCGGCGGCACCGGCCGCTGCAGCACCGCGCCGGGCCAGGCGGCCAGCCATTGCAGCAGCGGCGCCAGCGCCTCCACCGCCCAGGCCGCCACCGTCCACAGCGGCGGCGCCAGCACCCCGAGCAGGGCCAGCGGCGTGATCACCAGCGTGACCCAGGGAATGGCGATGAGGTTGGCGATCAGCCCCACCACCGACACCTGGCCGAACAGCAGCAGCGTGAGCGGCGCGAGCGCCACCGTCATGAGCGACTGTTCGCGCAGCAGGCGCCTGAAGGCCTCAGCGCCGCGCGAGGCCAGGCCGCCCGCGGCGACGGCGCGCGCCGGATCGGCCGCGAACAGGATGCCCACCGCCACGAAGCTCAGCCAGAAGCCGGCCGACAGCATGGCCCATGGGTCCAGCACCAGCACCGCCGCCATGACCAGCAGCCACACCGCCGGCCAGGGCCAGCGCCGCACCGACAGGCGCAGCCCCACCACCACGGCCAGCATCAGCACCGTGCGCTGCGAGGGCACACCCCAGCCTGAAAACATCGCGTAGGCAGCGGCGCAGGCCACGCCGCCCCAGCCCGCCACCACGGGCCGAGGCCAGCGCAGGGCCAGGGCCGGCCAGCGCGGCGTGGCGCGGCGCCAGCCCCAGGCGATGAGCGCTGTGGCGAGCCAGGCAAAGAGCGTCACGTGCAGGCCGCTGATCGCCATCAGGTGGGCCACCCCGGTGTCGCGGAACAGCGCCCAGTCCTCGCGCTCGATGGCCGATTGCTCGCCCACCGCGAGCGCCGCGAGCACGCCCGCCGCGCGGCTGTCGCCCAGGCGCTCGGCCATGGCCTCGGCCACGCGCTGGCGCGCCAGGTCCACCGGGTGGCGCCCGCTCTGCCCCAGCCGTTCGGGCGCCGGGTCCCGCGGGCCGGCGCGCACGTAGCCGGTGGCCAGGATGCCGCGCTCCCACAGCCAGCGCTCGCGGTCGAACCCATGCGGGTTGAGGCTGCCGTGCGCGCGCTTGAGCCGCACCTCGAACGCCCAGCGCTCGCCGGCCACCAGGCCCGGGCTGCGGTGGGCCACGGTCCAGCCACCGGGCCGGTCACCGTCGCGCTGGGGGCCGCCGTACCAGCCCAGCAACAGGCGCGGCGGCAGGCGCACGGGCTCGCCGTCCAGGCGGGCGCGTTCGACCAGGAATTCGAAGCGCTCGCCCTGCGTGCCCATCACCGGCAGGGACGAGACGCGCCCGATCACGGCGATGTCGCGGCCTTCCAACGCGGGCGCCAGGCCCTCGTCGGCCAGCGCGACCGCGCGCAAGCCCGTGCCGCCAAACGCCAGGGCCGCGCCCGCGAACAACCAGGCCAACCGCCGCCGCCACGCCAGCACCCACAGGCCGCCCAAAGCGACGGCCACATACCCCCACCACGCCCACAGGCCACTCTGCTGCAGTTGCGTGGCGGTGCCCAGCACCACGCCCGCCAGCGCCCAGCCGCCGCGCCAGGCGCGCGGTGTCTCCGGCACACAATCGTCATCGCCCGATGGCGCAGGACTTGCTAGCATGGTCCACAGCCGCGTGAAAGCGCCCGCCAGGTCCCGCGTCATATCCCCTCCCTGAAAGCCCGTCGCATGGCCATCCACGTTGCCCTGAGCCACATCACCCACTACCGGTACGACCGCCTGGTGCGCCTGGGCCCTCAGGTCGTCCGCCTGCGCCCCGCGCCGCACAGCCGCACCAAGGTGCTCTCGTATTCGCAGCGCGTCGAACCGGCCACCCACTTCATCAACTGGCAGCAGGACCCGTTCGCCAACTACCAGGCCCGCCTGGTGTTTCCCGAGCCCACCACCGAATTCAAGATCACCATCGACCTGGTGGTCGAGATGGCGGTGCACAACCCCTTCGACTTCTTCCTCGAGCCGCAGGCCGAGCAGTTCCCGTTCGAGTATGCCGAGGCGCAAAAGCGCGAACTGGCACCGTATCTGGCCACCGAGCCGCTCACCCCGCTTCTCACCGCCTACCTCGACGGCGTCGACCGCGCCCAGCGCCGCACCGTCGACTTCCTGGTCGACATCAACCAGCGCTTGCAGCGCGACATCGCCTACACCATCCGCATGGAGCCCGGCGTGCAGACGCCAGAGCAGACGCTGCAGCTCCAGCGCGGCTCCTGCCGCGACAGCGGCTGGCTGCTGGTGCAGTTGCTGCGTCACCTGGGGCTGGCCGCGCGCTTCGTCTCGGGGTACCTCATCCAGCTCGCGCCCGACGTGAAGTCGGTGGACGGCCCCAGCGGCCCCGAGCGCGACTTCACCGACCTGCACGCCTGGTGCGAGGTGTTCCTGCCCGGCGCGGGCTGGATCGGCCTGGACCCGACCTCCGGCCTGCTCGCGGGCGAAGGCCACATCCCGCTGGCCTGCACCCCGCAGCCCGGCAGCGCCGCTCCGGTGGAAGGCGGCGTGGACGAGAGCGAAGTGGCGTTCGAACACCACATGTCCGTCACGCGCGTGCACGAATCGCCGCGCGTGACCCGGCCCTACACCGACGAGCAATGGGCCGCCGTGCTCGCCCTGGGCGACCAGGTGGACGCCGATCTGGTCAAGCACGACGTGCGACTCACCCAGGGCGGCGAGCCCACCTACGTGGCCACCAGCGACCGCGACGCGGCCGAATGGAACACCGACGCTCTGGGCCCGACCAAGCGCGGCTACGCCACTGAGCTGCTGGGCCGCCTGCGCGAGCAATACGGCCAGGGCGGTTTCGTGCACATGGGCCAGGGCAAGTGGTACCCGGGCGAGCAGTTGCCGCGCTGGGCGCTGTCGGCGTTCTGGCGCGCCGACGGCGAACCCTGCTGGCACAAGCCCGAACTCTTGGCCGACGAGCGCGAGGAGGCCCACTACACCGCCGACGACGCGCGCCGCTTCGTGCAGGCACTGGCGCGCCGCCTGGGCCTGTCCACGCAGTACATCACCCCAGGTCACGAGGACACCTGGTACTACCTGTGGCGCGAGCGCCGACTGCCCGTGAACGTGGACCCGTTCAACAGCCGCCTCGACGACGAGCTGGAACGCGCCCGCCTGCGCCGCGTGTTCGAGCAGGGCCTGTCCAGCGTGGTGGGCTACGTGCTGCCGCTGCAGGCCAATGCCGGCAGCCCGGCTCTCGGCGGCACCGTGTGGTCCACCGGCCCCTGGTTCTTCCGCGACGAGCGCATGTACCTCATCCCCGGCGATTCGCCCATGGGCTACCGGCTGCCGCTGGATTCGCTGCCCTGGGCCAGCGCGGGCGATCGGCCGCAGCACATCGAACAGGACCCCTTCGCCCCGCGTCCGGCGCTGCCGCGCGCCACCCCGCTGCGCGCCCAGGTCGCCCCCCACGCCAGCAGCACCCGGCCCGCACGCGGCTGGCCCGCCAGCGGCGGCGCGGCAGCGCACGGCCTGTCTTCGCGCTTCCCCCAGCGCGACGAATCGGCCGGCTGGCTCACGCGCACCGCGCTGTGCGTGGAAGCGCGCGACCCGCAGCGCGCCAACGGCCCCAAGGCGGAGAAAGACAAGGGTGGCAAGGGCCAGCACCTCTATGTCTTCATGCCGCCCATGGAACGGCTGGAGGACTACCTCGACCTGCTCGCCGCCGTGGAGGCCACGGCCGAGCGCCTGGGCGTGAAGGTGGTGCTGGAAGGCTACCCGCCGCCGCGCGATGTGCGCCTCAAGATGCTGCAGGTCACCCCCGACCCGGGCGTGATCGAGGTCAACATCCACCCCGCGCACAACTGGAACGAACTGGTGGAGCACACCGAATTCCTCTACGAGGCCGCGCACCAGACGCGCCTGTGCGCCGAGAAGTTCATGACCGATGGCCGCCACACCGGCACCGGCGGCGGCAACCACTTCGTGCTGGGCGGCGCCACGCCGGCCGACTCGCCCTTCCTGCGCAAGCCCGAGCTGCTGGGCAGCCTGCTGGCGTTCTGGCACAACCACCCCTCGCTGAGCTACCTGTTCAGCGGCCTGTTCATCGGCCCCACCAGCCAGGCCCCGCGCGTGGACGAGGCGCGCAACGACCAGTTGCACGAACTGGAGGTTGCGCTGGCGCAGATCGAGCAGGCGCGCCAGGTGCACGGCGAACACATGCCACCCTGGCTGGTCGACCGCGCGCTGCGCAACATCCTGATCGACGTCACCGGCAACACGCACCGCAGCGAGTTCTGCATCGACAAGCTCTACTCGCCCGACGGCCCGACCGGCCGCCTGGGCCTGCTGGAGTTGCGCGCCTTCGAGATGCCGCCGCACGCGCGCATGAGCGTGGCCCAGCAACTGCTGTTGCGCGCCCTGGTGGCGCGCTTCTGGCAACAGCCCTACCGCGCCCCGCTGGCGCGCTGGGGCACCGAACTGCACGACCGCTGGCTGCTGCCCACCTACCTGCGCCTGGACTTCGAGGACGTGCTGACCGAGCTGCGCGACAGCGGCTACGCCTTCGACATGGCCTGGTTCGAGCCGCACCTCGAGTTCCGCTTCCCCCTCATCGGCGAAATCGCCGCGCGCGGCATCGAGCTCACCTTGCGCGGCGCGCTGGAACCCTGGCACGTGATGGGCGAGGAAGGCGCGGCCGGCGGCACCGTGCGCTACGTCGACTCCTCGCTCGAGCGCCTGGAGGTGCGCGTGCGCGGCTGGACCGACCGCCGCCACGTCATCACCTGCAACGGCCGCGCCCTGCCCCTGCACAACACCGGCACCGCCGGCGAGTACGTGGCCGGCGTGCGCTACAAGGCCTGGGCGCCGCCCTCGGCGCTGCACCCCACCATCGGCGTGCACGCGCCGCTCAGCTTCGACATCGTCGACACCTGGATGGAACGCTCCCTGGGCGGCGGCCAGTACCACGTCAGCCACCCCGGCGGGCGCAACTACGACAGCTTCCCCGTCAACGCCTACGAGGCCGAAAGCCGGCGCCTGTCGCGCTTCTTCCAGATGGGCCACACGCCCGGGCGACTGCGCGTGTCGCCCGCCGTGGTGAACCGTGAATTCCCGTGCACGCTCGACCTGAGGACCTGAGCCTGGAAGCGGGACCCGGCGCCGGCGCGAGGGCATACTGCGCGCCGTGAATGCCGATCCTCACGATTCCCTTTTCGACCCCCTTCAGCCCGAGCACCCGGGCGAGTGGGCGATGTCCCTGGCCGTGCCGGCCGATACCGGCCACCTCGACGAACTGCAGGGCGAAGGACCCCACGGCCTGGCCCCCACCTGGGGCGACTTCTTCGACCACACCGGCACCGAAGGCCTGGCCGACCTGAACCGCCGCGCCGAGGCGCTGCAGCGCCAGATCCGCGACAACGGCGTCACCTACAACGTCTACGCCGACGAGAGCGGCCTGCAGCGGCCATGGGCGCTCGACCTCTTCCCCATGATCCTGGCGCCACAGGACTGGGCGCAGATCGAGGCCGGCGTGCTGCAGCGCGCGCGCCTGCTCAACGCCATGATGGCCGACCTCTACGGCCCGCGCGAGCTGCTCAAGCGCGCCCTGCTGCCGGCCGCGCTGGTGCAAGGCCACCCGGGCTACCTGCGCGCCATGCAGGGCATGCAGCCGCGCGGCGGCACCTGGCTGCACATCGTCGGCTTCGACCTCGCCCACGGCCCCGATGGCCGCTGGTGGGTGGTGGGCCAGCGCACCCAGGCGCCGTCCGGCCTGGGCTACCTGCTCGAGAACCGCATCGCCATCAGCCGCCAGTTCCCCAAGGCCTTCGCCGGCATGAAGGTGCAGCGCCTGGCCGCGAGCTACCGCGCGCTCATGAACGGCATCAAGGCCATGGCGCCCGAGGGCGAGAACGCGCGCATCGCGCTGCTCACGCCTGGCCCCTACAACGAAACCTACTTCGAACACGCCTACCTGGCGCGCTACCTGGGCCTCACGCTGGTGGAGGGCAACGACCTCACCGTGCGCGACGAGCGCCTGTTCCTCAAGACCCTGGCCGGGCTGGAGCCCGTGCACGCCCTCATCAAGCGCGTGGACGACCAGTGGCTCGACCCGCTGGAGCTGCGCACCGACTCCACACTGGGTGTGCCCGGCCTCTTGCAGGTGCTGCGCGCCGGCAACCTGCTGCTGGCCAACGCACCGGGCTCGGCCCCGCTCGAATCGAGCGCGCTGCTCGGTTTTCTGCCCGCCATCAGCGAACACCTGCTGGGCGAACCGCTGGCCCTGCCCTCGCTGGCCACCTGGTGGTGCGGCGAGGACGCCGCGCTGCGCAGTGTGCTGCCGCTGCTGAAGGACGGGGTGATCAAGGCCACCTATCCCCACCGCGCGAGTGGCGGGCCCGAAACCGTGATCGGCCAGGGCCTGGGCGCGCGCGCGCTGGACGAATGGACCGGCCGCCTGGTGCGCCAGCCCGAGCAATACACCGTGCAGTCCTGGCTGCCGCTGTCGCAGACGCCCACCTGGACGGGCGACCGGCTGATGCCGCGCTCGGCCATGCTGCGCGTGTTCGCCCTGGCCGACGGCGCCGGTTCCTGGCGCGTGCTGCCCGGTGGCCTGGTGCGCCTGGCGCCGCGCGGCCAACTGGTGGCGGCCATGCAGCGCGGCGGCAGCAGCGCCGACTGCTGGGTGCTGACCGAAGGCGCGGTCGATCACACCAGCCTGCTGCAAAGCCAGCCCAGCTCCTTCGCCATCGCCCAGCAGAAGCAGCCGGTGACCAGCCGCGCGGCCGAGAACCTGTTCTGGCTGGGACGCTACACCGAGCGCGCCGAGAACAGCGTGCGCCTGGCCGAGATCGTGCTCGACGAGCTGGAGGGCGAGGAGCCTGGCACCCGGGCCCTGCTGACCTGGCTTACCGAGGTCTCGCGCGAGAACGCGCTGGTGCTGGCCGACGTGCCCGACGCCCAGCAGTCCCCGCGCGTGTTCGCGCGCAGCCTCATGGCCAACCTGGCGCCCCACCCGCAGGACCCGGCCGCCGCCAGCTCGTTCAGCGCCGGCTTCAACCTGCGCGCCATCGCCAGTGCGGCCGCGCAGGTGCGCGAGCGGCTCTCGCGCGAACACTGGAACCTCATCGAGCGCGCGCAGGCCGGCTTTGCCAACAGCGCCGCGCGCCTGCTCCGTGACGGCGACTTCACCACCGGCGAGGCACAGCTGCTGCTGCAGGAAGCGAGCCAGCAGCTCGCCGCCATCACCGGCTCGCAGACCGACCGCATGGTGCGCGACGACGGCTGGCGCCTGCTGTCCATCGGCCGCCACATCGAGCGCCTGGCCACCCTGTCGCGCGCCCTGGCCCTGGGCCTGGAAACGGGCAGCCTGCACGAGCCCGGGGGCTTCGAGGCCATGGTGGCCCTGTTCGACAGCACCATCACCTTCCACGCCCAGTACCAGCAGCGCCGCGACATGGTGGCCCTGATCGACCTGCTGGTGCTCGACCGCGACAACCCGCGCTCCCTGGCCTGGGTGGTGCAAACCTTGCGCGCACGCCTGGCCCGACTGGGCCAGAGCGTGGCGCCGCAGGACGCCGAGTTGGCGCACGATCTGCCCGACCCGGCCACCTGGCAACTGGCCGAGCTGAGCAACTGGCAGCGCGGGCCCGATGGCCGCCGCGTGTGGAGCGCGCTCGCCCAGTTGCTGGAGGACTGCGAAACCGCCGCCATCGACCTCTCCGACGAGATCACGCGCCTGCACTTCAGCCACGCCGACCGGCGCAGCCAGACCCTGTCCATCTGAACCGCCATGAAGCTGCGCGTCCTGCACCGCACCACCTACCGCTACCAGAGCGCGGTGGACATGGCGCAGCACATGCTGCACCTGAGCCCGCGCGCCACCGCGCTGCAGCGGGTGCTATCGCACCGGCTGGAGATCGATCCCGAACCCGCCGCGCGGCACCAGAGCACCGATGCCTTCGGCAACCTGCGCACCTTCTTCGCCCAGCAGGCGCCGCACGACAGCCTGAGCGTGCTGGCCGACAGCACCGTCGCCACCACCGCCCCGGGTGCCCTGCCCGAAAGCGGCCACTGGCACGCCCTGGACTGGGAGCGCGCACGCGAGCACTTCCGCTACCGCGTCAACGCCCCCTACGACCCCGCGGCCGAGTTCCTCTTCGCCTCGCCTCTGGTGCCGCGCGACGAGGCCTTCCTCACCTGGGCGCGCCCCGTCTTCGCGCCGGGCCTGCCGGTGCTGCGGGCCGTGCGCGCCCTCATGGAGCACATCCACAGCGAACTGCAGTACGAAACCGACAGCACCGAGGTCAGCACGCCGCCGCTGGAGGCGCTCGCCCAGGGCAAAGGTGTCTGCCAGGACTTCGCGCACATCATGGTCGGCTGCCTGCGCAGCCTGGGCCTGCCCGCCCGGTACGTCAGCGGCTACCTGCTCACTCAGCCGCCGCCCGGCCAACCCCGCCTCATCGGCGCCGATGCCTCGCACGCCTGGGCCGCCGTCTACGTGCCCGGTGAAGGCGGCACCGAGGGCGAGTGGTTCGACTTCGACCCCACCAACAACCGCTGCGGCCGGGGCAGCCCGGGCGAAGACTACGTGACGCTGGCCATCGGGCGCGACTTCAGCGACGTCTCGCCCATGCGCGGCGTCATCCAGGGCGGCGCCCAGCACACGCTGGACGTGGCCGTGACCGTGGCACCACCCGACGAGCTGGAAGGCCGCGAGCTCCACCCCGTCACCGAACCACCGCCCAGCCGCGGCCGATAGATGAGCGCTCGATAGAATGGCCCGCTCCTTTTGGCCATTCACCTGGAGCGACCGATGAGCGCACTCGCGAAACTCAAACAACTGGGCATCACCCTGCCCCCCGTGGCCACGCCGGCCGCTGCCTACGTGCCCTACGTGCAGACCGGCCAACTCATCTTCATCAGCGGCAACATCGCGCGCAAGGACGGCAAGGCCTGGGTCGGGCAACTCGGCCTGACCATGGAAACCGACGAGGGCAAGGAAGCCGCGCGCAGCATCGCCATCGCCCTCATGGGCACGCTGCAGGCCGCCTGCCAGGCGTCGGGCAAGACGCTCGACGACGTCAAGCGCATCGTGAAGGTGCTGAGCCTGGTCAACAGCACGCCCACCTACACCGAACAGCACCTCGTCACCAACGGCTGCAGCGAGCTGCTGGGCGAGGTCTTCGGCGACGCCGGCCAGCATGCGCGCAGCGCCTTCGGCGTGGCGCAACTGCCGATGGGGGCGTGTGTGGAGATCGAGCTGATCGCCGAGTTGAAGGCCTGATCAGCGCTGGCGGCGCGCATTCGCGCGCCGCACCTGCCGGCTCTGGCCGGCTGCTTTCTTCGCCGTCTCCCGTTGCGCGCGCCGCTGGGCGAAGTACCGGGTGGCGTAGCGGGAGACGGCGAACGCCAGCACCCCCACCGCGACCGCGATCACCACACCGGTGATGTCGCCAGATTCCATTCTCATCGCTCCCCGGACCCGCCCGCGGCGCGCCCATAACCCGACAGAAATTCCTCGAAGCGCGCCAGCTCTTCGTCGAGCGCTCGCCCGAAGGCCGCATCGCGCGGGGCGCGTCCCGAGACGAAGCCCAGGTCGCGCACCAGCCGTCCGCGCTCCAGTCGCAAATTGGCCCAGCCCAGCATCTGCTCGCCCCAGAGCAAAGGCAGCGCGTAGTGGCCCATGGTGCGGCGTGGCGCGGGCACGTAAGCCTCGAAGCGGTAGGCCCATCCCCACAGCATCTCGAAGCGGCGCCGGTCCCAGGCCACGGGGTCGAAGGGCGCCAGCAGGCGCACGCCCTCGTGCGGCCGGTGGCGGCGCGAGGCGGGGTTCTCGTCCGCCGGCCAGAACCAGGTGGTGCCGTCCACCACCGCGTGGCCATACCGTTGCTTGGCGGCCTGCACCACCGCCCGCGCCTCCACCGCCAGGTGCGGGGCGCCGTAGCGCAGCAGCGTGACGAGGTAGCCCAGGCTGGGCGCCGGCAAGGGCGCGTACAAGGCCACGATGGCGTCCACCAGCGCCTGGGCGCGTGCCAGCCGCGCGGTGGGGCTGTCGTCCTGCTCGGCGTGGCTCATGGCCTCGTACACGCGCGTGCCGGCTTCGCGACGGCGCACGCGCAGCCAGCCGTGGTAGTGCATGTGGTCCAGCAGGCGCGTGCTGGCGTTCAGGTCGCCACCCCAGTAGCCGGCCACGCGGCCGTGGTGGGCGAAGGCTTCGCCCACCTCGCGCGGGTGCGCCAGGCCACGCTCGCGCACGAAGTCCAGCACGGCCCGCGCGCGTTGCGTGGTGTCCTCGTCCCAGGCCTGGCGCGGCGTGCGCGGGTGCAGCAGGGCCAGCATGTCGCGCGGCACGAAGCCGTAGTTGACGAAGGCGTCTTCCTCCAGCCCCAGGCGCTCGTAGCGGCGCTCCAGGTCGCCGGCACGGTAGCCCTGCACGCGCTGGAACAGGATCAGGTCCTGCGCGCGCGCCGGGGCGCGCATCGGGTCGGCCTGCACGAAGCCCAGGCGGCGCACCGCGGCTGGCAGCGTCACCGGCTTGAACAGGCTGCGCGCGATGGCGTGGCGGCGCAGCGCGTCGAGGGTGAGCGGTGGGGCCATCGGATGCGGTGAGCGGTGCCGGTGGGGCCGCGCGGCCTATTCGACCCGCGTGATGCGCGACGGCTTGAAGCCCAGGTCCGCCGCCTTGCCCTTGCGCCCGCGCGCGGCGCGGGCGTTGTTCAGGCTGCGGATCTCCAGCGTCTCGTCGCGCTCCTTGCCGCCGCGGCCGATGCCCTCGATCCTCACGCTGCGCGTGTAGGCCGCCGCGCCGGCCAGCGTGTCCTTGGGCTCCAGGTCGATCAGCATCAGTCCGCGACCGCCCTTGTCCATCTGCTTGAGCTCGGCGATCTCGAAGGTGAGGATACGACCGCCCGTGGACGCACAGCACACGTGCGTGGCCGGTGCCAGCGGCAAGGTGCCGGAGGAAAACGCCGCGTGCGAAGGCGCGCAAGGCGTTTCGCCTTCGCCCAGGCTGAGGAAGGTCTTGCCGCCGCGCTGGCGTGAAATCATGGACTCCACCGTGGCGATGAAGCCATAGCCGCCGCTGCTGGACAGCAGCAGCGCCGCGTTGGCCGGGCCCGCGAAGTAGTGCAGCGGCTGCGTGCCGCTTTCCAGGTCGATCAGCGTGGTGACGGGCTGGCCGTCGCCACGCGCGCCGGGCAGGCTGGCCACCGACACCGAGTACACGCGCCCGTTGCTGCCGATGACGATCAGCGTGTCCACCGTGCGGCACTCGAAGGTGCCGTACAGGCCGTCGCCGGCCTTGAAGGCGAAGGCCGAGGCCTCGTGGCCGTGGCCGGTGCGCGCACGCACCCAGCCCTTGCTGGACACCACCACCGTCACCGGCTCGTCGACCACCTTGATCTCGGCCACGGCCTTCTTCTCGGCCTGGATCAGCGTGCGGCGCTCGTCCGCGAAGGCCTTGGTGTCGGCCTCGATCTCCCTGACCATCAGGCGCTTGAGGCTCGCGGGATTGGCGAGGATGTCTTCCAGCTTGGCCTGCTCCTCGCGCAGGTTCTTCAGTTCCTGCTCGATCTTGATCGCCTCCAGCCGCGCCAACTGGCGCAGGCGGATCTCTAGGATGTCCTCGGCCTGGCGGTCGCTGAGATGGAAGCGCTCGATCAGCGCGGCCTTGGGCTCGTCGCTGTGGCGGATGATGCGGATCACCTCGTCGATGTTGAGCAGCACGAGCTGCCGGCCTTCGAGGATGTGGATGCGGTCCAGCACCTTGTCCAGGCGGTGCTGCGAACGCCGCGTGATCGTGGTCTGGCGGAACTCGATCCACTCCACCAGCATCTGCCGCAGCGACTTCTGCACCGGCCGGCCATCGAGCCCGATCACCGTGAGGTTGATCGGCGCGGACGTCTCCAGGCTGGTGTGCGCCAGCAGTTGCGTGATGAGTTCCTGCTGCTCGATGCGGCTGCTCTTGGGCTCGAACACCAGGCGCACCGGCGCGTCCTTGCTCGACTCGTCGCGCACGCCGTCGAGCACCGCGAGGATGCTGGCCTTGAGCTGGTTCTGGTCCTGCGTGAGCGCCTTCTTGCCGGCCTTGACCTTGGGGTTGGTGAGCTCCTCGATCTCCTCGAGCACCTTCTGCGAACTGGTGCCCGGGGGCAGCTCGGTCACCACCATCTGCCACTGGCCGCGCGCCAGGTCCTCGATCTTCCAGCGCGCACGCACCTTCAGGCTGCCGCGGCCTGTGCGGTAGGCGTCGGCGATGTCGCCGGCCGGGCTGATGATCTGGCCGCCGCCCGGGTAGTCGGGGCCGGGGATGAGCGCGGCGAGTTCCTCGTCGCTCAGCTTGGGGCTCTTGATCAGCGCCACGCAGGCCTCGGCCACCTCGCGCAGGTTGTGGCTGGGCACCTCGGTGGCCAGACCCACGGCGATTCCGCTGGCGCCGTTGAGCAGGTTGAAGGGCAGGCGCGCGGGCAACTGCCGGGGCTCGGTGGTGGAGCCGTCGTAGTTGGGCACGAAGTCCACCGTGCCCTCGTCGATCTCGTCGAGCAGCAGGCCGCTGATCTTCGCCAGCCGCGCCTCGGTGTAGCGCATGGCCGCGGCACCGTCGCCGTCGCGCGAGCCGAAGTTGCCCTGGCCGTCGATGAGCGGGTAGCGCTGCGCGAAGTCCTGCGCCATGCGCACCAACGCATCGTAGGCGGCCTGGTCGCCGTGTGGGTGGAAGCGGCCCAGCACGTCACCCACCACGCGGGCGCTCTTGACCGGACGCGCGGCCGTGTTGCCGCTGAAGCCCAGGCCCATGCGCTCCATGCTGTAGAGGATGCGCCGCTGCACGGGCTTCTGGCCGTCGCAGACGTCGGGCAGCGCGCGGCCCTTGACGACCGAGAGCGCGTATTCGAGGTAGGCGCGCTGGGCGTAGGCCGCGAGCGAATCGTCGGGTTCGGCCGGCGGTGCCAGCGGCAGTTCGGGGTTGTTCACATCAGCCATCAGATATCCACCTCCACGGCGTCACCGTGGAGTTCCATGAGTTCACGCCGCGCCGCGGCCTCGCCCTTGCCCATCAGCTGGGTGATGCGGGCCTCGGTGGCGGCGAAGTCGTGCGCGCCCAGCAGCACGGGCATGAGGCGGCGCGTGTCGGGGTTGAGCGTGGTGTCCCACAACTGCTCGGCGCTCATCTCGCCCAGGCCCTTGAAGCGGCTCACCTGGCACTTGTCGGCCGGCACGCCTTCCTTGGACGCCTTGTCGAGGATGGCGTGCAGTTCGCCCTCGTCGAGCGCGTAGGCCTTGGCCGCCGGCTTCTTGCCGCGCGCGGGGATGTCCACGCGAAACAGCGGCGGACGCGCCACGTAGACGTTGCCCGCCTCGATGAGCTTGGGAAAGTGCCGGAAGAACAGCGTGAGCAGCAGCACCTGGATGTGCGAGCCGTCCACGTCGGCGTCGGACAGGATGCAGACCTTGCCGTAGCGCAGGCCACTCAGGTCCGGCGTGTCGTTGGGGCCGTGCGGGTCCACGCCGATGGCCACCGCGATGTCGTGGATCTCGTTGTTGGCGAACAGGCGGTCGCGCTCGACCTCCCAGGTGTTGAGCACCTTGCCGCGCAGCGGCAGGATGGCCTGGCATTCCTTGTCACGGCCCATCTTGGCGCTGCCGCCGGCCGAGTCGCCCTCGACCAGGAAGATCTCGTTGTGGCTCAGCTCGCGGCTTTCGCAGTCGGTGAGCTTGCCCGGCAGCACGGCCACGCCGCTGCCCTTGCGCTTTTCCACCTTCTGGCCCGCGCGCTGGCGCGTCTGCGCGGCCTTGATGGCCAGCTCGGCGAGCTTCTTGCCGTAGTCCACGTGCTGGTTGAGCCAGAGTTCCAGCGAAGGGCGCACATAGCTCGACACCAGGCGCACCGCGTCGCGCGAGTTCAGGCGCTCCTTGATCTGGCCCTGGAACTGCGGGTCGAGCACCTTGGCGCTGAGCACGTAGCTGGCGCGCGCGAACACGTCCTCGGGCAGCAGCTTCACGCCCTTGGGCAGCAGCGCGTGCAGGTCGATGAAGCTCTTGACCGCCTGGAACAGGCCATCGCGCAGGCCGCTGTCGTGCGTGCCGCCCGCGCTGGTCGGGATGAGGTTGACGTAGCTCTCGCGCACCGGTGCGCCGTCTTCGGTGAAGGCCACGCACCAGGACGCGCCCTCGCCCTCGGCGAAGCTGTCGTGGCCGGCCTCGGCGAAGCCCTCGCCCTCGAACATGGGGATCACCGGGTCGGCGGTGAGCGTCTGCTGCAGGTAGTCGCGCAGGCCTCCCTTGTACTGCCAGGTCTGGGTTTCCTTCGTCTTCGCGACCACGAGCTGCATGGTCACGCCGGGCATCAGCACGGCCTTGCTGCGCAGCAGGTGGACGAGCTCGTTCATCGGCAGCGCCGAGGACTCGAAGTACTTCGCGTCGGGCCAGGCGCGCACCGTGGTGCCCTGCTTGCGATCGCCCTCGCCGCGTGGGGCCACGGCCAGCGGCTCGATCACGTCACCACCGGAGAAGACCAGGCGCGCGGCCTGGCCCTCGCGGTAGCTGATCACCTCCAGGCGTTTGGACAGCGCGTTGGTGACGCTCACGCCCACGCCGTGCAGGCCGCCCGAGAAGCTGTACGCGCCGCCCTTGCCCTTGTCGAACTTGCCGCCCGCGTGCAGGCGCGTGAACACCAGCTCGACCACCGGGGCCTTTTCCTCGGGGTGCAGGCCGAAGGGAATGCCCCGGCCTTCGTCTTCCACGCTGACCGAGCCATCGGTGTGCAGCGTGACCTTGATCTTCTTGCCGAACCCCGCGAGCGCCTCGTCGGCCGCGTTGTCCAGCACTTCCTGAATGATGTGCAGCGGGTTGTCGGTGCGGGTGTACATGCCCGGCCGCTGCTTGACCGGCTCCAGCCCCTTGAGGACGCGGATGGAGCCTTCCGAATAGGTGGAGGGGGTGCTTGCCATGGGCGCGGATTGTAGGCGCGGATGGCGAAAACCACTGGATGAAATACCAGCCCATCCCAATGACTCGGAAACAGCAGGCGGCGTGGGTTACCGAATGGGCCGCGACCCGCCGGTCGTTCCATTCGGTCCATTGCCTCACGACAGCCCCTCCCATGAACTCCGTCAGCGCCTTTTCCCAACCCAGCACATCGCGCCAGCCAACCAACCGCCCGGATCTCACCCGGCTGAGCGCCATCCGCAACCCCCAGGCCGCAGGCCAATTGGCCGTCACCCGGCTGAATAAGCAAGACAAGGAAGCATTCCTGGCCGTGCTGGACCGCCTGCAGGAAGACGGCATTCATGAACTGGACTTCAGCAAGCAGGACATCAGCGCCGAGGGCATGCAGTGCATGGCCGACGCCTTCGCCGAACGGCTTGCCCAAGGCAAGCGCTTGGGTGTCACCCACCTGAACTTCTGCGATGCCAAGCTGGGCCCCCCCGCCCCGCTCATCCAAGCGCTCAGACAGCACGCGGGTGGCGCCATTGAATCAATGGACTTCTCCGGCGCTTACGACCAAGGGCCACCGGGCGCCGGTCTCAGCCAAGAGGCGCTGACGGCCATAGTCCGTTTCCCTAACAACAATCAGGCACTGCGCGAGTTCAAACTCAACCGGCAGCCGGGCTTGGCGTCATCGCTTTCCATCCTGACCACCGCCCTGCAGAGTTCGGTGCTGACGACTCTCGCACTGCAGGACTGCAACCTGTCGGAGGAGGCGTGGCAACACCTGAAGACCTGCACCGGCAAGGACAGTGCACTGACACACCTCGACCTGCTAGGCAATGACAACATGGCCAGCAACGAGCATCCGGACTTCTTTCTGCTGTTTCTCGTGAGCTTGAACAAGAACCAGACCTTGGTGGCGGTGCATCTGCCCGCGTCCGCGACCGCGTGGTATCAGGCTGGCATCAGGAACTTGCCTGATGGTCCGGTGAAAACAGCGCTGGGCTTGCAGAACAACACAAGCCTTCGTGTACTGACCCCGCTGTCGGCGTCGGACAAAGCGGAATTGCGGGTGCTGAACGAGAACCTGAGTCGAAACCGCTGGAAGCACCTGGAGCCCAAGCTGGCTTTGGCGGGTTGCCTGAAGGATCCGTTCGGGGTACCGGCCGAACTCAGGCAAAAGATCGCAGAACTGGTGGAGCGCATCCCACCAAGCCCCTTGCAGTGAGAGGCCAGGCACTGTCGCCAAGGCGTCACGCCGAGCGCCATCCATTCGGGGAACGCGACAATTGCCTGCGGCAATTTCATCGACTTGCATGGGCACGGACATGCCAGGGAATCCACATCCCGGCTAGAGTGCCGGGATGTCCTCGCACCGCCCTCTCTCCGCCACCCAGGTCCTGCTCTGCGGGGCCCTCATCGTCACCCTCTCCATGGGCATTCGCCACGGTTTCGGCCTGTGGCTGCAGCCCATCACCCAGGCCCAGGGCTGGACGCGCGAAACCTTTGCCTTCGCGCTGGCGGTGCAGAACCTGGCCTGGGGCGTGTTCGGCATCTTCGCCGGCATGGCGGCCGACCGCTTCGGCGCCTTCCGCGTGCTGCTGGTGTGCGCGGGCCTGTACGCCCTGGGGCTGGCAGGCATGGCACTGTCCACCTCCACCCTGTCGTTCGCGCTGACCACGGGCGTGCTGATCGGCGCGGCCCAGGCCGGCACCACCTACGCCGTCATCTACGGCGTCATCGGTCGCAACATCCCGGCCGAGCGCCGCTCCTGGGCCATGGGCGTGGCCGCCGCGGCGGGCTCCTTCGGCCAGTTCCTCATGGTGCCGGTGGAAGGCTGGCTGATCGAGGGCCTGGGCTGGCAGAACGCGCTGCTGGTGCTGGCCGTGGCGGTGCTGCTGATCGCGCCGCTGGCCATGGGCCTGCGCGAGCCCGGCTTCTCGGGCAGCGCGCCGGTCAAGCGCGAGCAGACCATCGCCCAGGCGCTGCGCGAGGCCTTCCAGTACCGCAGCTTCCAGTTGCTGATGGCGGGCTACTTCGTCTGCGGCTTCCAGGTGGTGTTCATCGGCGTGCACATGCCCAGCTACCTCAAGGACAACGGCCTGTCGCCGCAGGTGGCCAGCTACGCGCTCGCGCTCATCGGCCTGTTCAACGTGATCGGCACCTACGCGGCCGGCGTGCTGGGCCAGCGCATGGCCAAGCGCCACATCCTGGCCTTCATCTACTTCGCGCGCGCCATTGCCATCGCCGTCTTCCTGTGGGCGCCGCTCACGCCCATGAGCGTCTACGTCTTCTCCTCGGTGATGGGCCTGCTGTGGCTGTCCACCATTCCGCCGACCAACGCCACGGTGGCGCAGATCTTCGGCGTGGCGCACCTGTCCATGCTGGGCGGCTTCGTGTTCTTCAGCCACCAGATCGGCAGCTTCCTGGGCGTGTGGCTGGGCGGCTACCTGTATGACCAGACCGGCAGCTACGACATCGTCTGGACCATCGCCATCGCGCTGGGCGTGTTCGCGGCGATCGTGAACCTGCCGGTGCGCGAGGCGCCCATCGTGCGCACACCGCAGCGCGTAGGGGCCACAGCGTGAGCCTCGCGCGGCGCGCCACCCTGTGGGCCGCTGCCACCGCGGCCCTGCTGGCCACGTTCGCCCTGTACCAGCGGCCCGATTTTCTCGTCAACCTCGCCGACCGGGTCTGGAGCTGCTTCTGATGCACGGCACCGAAGCGCCGTCGGCCTGGGTGCGGCGCTGGTCGCACCTGGTGCCCGAGGGCGGCGCGGTGCTCGACGTGGCCTGCGGGCGCGGGCGCCACCTGCGCTGGTTCGCCGGGCGCGGGCACCCCGTCACCGGCGTGGACCGCGACCCCGAGGCCATCGGCGCCATCCACGGCCTGGGCCGCGCGGTGCTGGCCGACATCGAGAACGGCCCTTGGCCCTTCGTCGGACAGCGCTTCGCGGGCGTGGTCGTTACGAACTACCTGTGGCGCCCGCTGCTGCCCACCCTCATGGACAGCGTGGCCGAGGGTGGTGTGCTGATCTACGAAACCTTCGCCATCGACCACGCCACCATCGGCAAGCCCTCGCGGCCCGATTTCCTGCTCAAGCCCGGGGAACTGCTGATGGCCTCCAGCGGTCTTCGCACCGTGGCCTACGAGGACGGCTTCTGCGGCGACCCCGACCGCTTCGTGCAGCGCCTGGTGGCGGTGCGCGAACCCCGCTCCGACGGCGCATCGCCGCCCCGGCATCGGCTCGATGCCGCTGGGTAGAATGCTCCGCTTATCCGCCCCCGGAGGGCGCCCAGCGCGCGCATGTGGCCGCTGACACAACGATCCGCCATGCAAATGATCACCGGCAGCATCGTGGCCCTGGCCACGCCCTTCAACCCCGACGGCAGCGTCGACTACCCCGGCCTGCGCAAGCTGGTCGACTGGCACATCGCCGAAGGCACCGACTGCATCGGCGTGGTGGGCACCACGGGCGAGTCGCCCACCGTCACGGTGGAAGAGCACTGCGAGATCATCCGCGTCTCGGTGGAGCAGGCCAACAAGCGCGTGCCCATCATGGCCGGCTGCGGCGCCAACTCCACGGCCGAGGCCATCAACCTCGCCCGGTTCGCGCAAGGCGTGGGCGCCGACTGCCAGTTGCAGGTGGTGCCCTACTACAACAAGCCCACGCAAGAGGGCCAGTACCAGCACTTCAAGGCCATCGCCGAGGCCACGGGCGACCTGCCCATCGTGCTCTACAACGTGCCCGGCCGCACCGTGGCCGACATGCAGGTCGACACCGTGCTGCGCCTCACCCAGGTCAAGGGCATCGTCGGCATCAAGGAAGCCACCGGCAACATCGAGCGCGCCCAGTGGCTCGTCCGCGAAGCGCCGGCCGACTTCGCCATCTACTCCGGTGATGACCCCACGGCCGTGGCCCTCATGCTCTGCGGTGGCCACGGCAACGTGAGCGTCACCGCCAACATCGCGCCGCGCGCCATGCACGATCTGTGCGTGGCCGCCGTCGCGGGCGATGCGAAAAAGGCCATGCTCATCCAGAAGCGCCTGCTGCCGCTGCACAAACAACTGTTCTGCGAATCCAACCCCATCCCGCTCAAGTGGGCCATGGCCCGCCTGGGCCTGTGCGGCGAGACCATGCGCCTGCCGCTCACGCCCATGTCGCGCCAGCTCGTGCCCCAGGTCGAAGCCGCCCTGCGCGAGTCCGGCCTGCTGAACTGAGCCCCGTTTACTTCCGAGACCCTGCCCCTCCATGAGCCAATTTCATCGCCTGTGCCTGATCGCGTGTGCCGCGCTGCTCGCCACCGGTTGTTCCATCCTCAAAGAGGACAAGATCGACTACAAGAGCGCGCAGGAAGGCAAGCGGCTGGACGTGCCGCCCGATCTGACGCAGCTCAGCCGTGAGTCGCGGTACGTGGTGCCGGGCACGGCCGTCACGGCCAGCGGCTACCAGGCCGGGCAGGCCAATGCCGCCGCCGCGCAGGGCAGCGGCACGGCCACCGTGGAGGTGGGCGACGTGCGCATCGAGCGCGCCGGTTCGCAGCGCTGGCTGGTGGTCAACCGCCCGGCCGGCCAGCTCTGGGGCCCCATCCGCGATTTCTGGCAGGAGAACGGTTTCCTGCTCGAGACCGACCAGGAAACCCTGGGCATCATGGAGACCGACTGGGCCGAGAACCGCGCCAAGCTGCCGCAGGACATCGTGCGCCGCACCATCGGCCGCCTGTTCGACAGCCTCTACTCCACCGGTGAGTTCGACAAGTTCCGCACCCGCCTGGAGCGCAACGCCAGCGGCGGCACCGAGGTCTACATCACCCACCGCGGCATGGTCGAGGTCTATTCCAACGAGCGCGAGAACCAGACCGCGTGGCAACCCCGCCCGGCCGACCCCGAGCTCGAGGCCGAATTCCTGCGCCGCCTGATGGTCAAGCTCGGCGTGAGCGAGACCCAGGCCCAGGCGGTGGCTGCTTCGGCGCCCAACCAGTCGCAGGCCGCGCGCGTGACCACGGTGAACAACCGGCCCGCCCTGCAGTTCAACGACAACTTCGACCGTGCCTGGCGCCGCGTGGGCCTGTCGCTCGATCGCAGTGGCTTCACGGTGGAAGACCGCAACCGCACGGAAGGCACCTACTTCGTGCGCTACGTGGAGCCCGTCAAACCGGGTGAGAAGCCCGGCTTCTTCGCCCGCATGTTCGGCGCCGACGACAAGCAGCCCACGCCGCAGCGCTACCGCATCGTCGTCAAGAGCGAGGCCGACCTCACCACGGTGTCGGTGCTCGACGCGCAAGGCCAGCCCGACGCCTCGGCCAACGCGCAGCGCATCGTCCAGTTGCTCGCCGCGGATCTCTGATCAGAGCCCCAGGGTGGTCGGCGCAAAGGCCGGCCGCCCTTTCATCCACCACTCGTCCAGCCGCTCGTGCAGCGCCACGCGGCGCTCGGGCGCGTGGCTGGCCACCAGGCTGCTGCGCACCGGGTCCAGGCGCTCCAGCGTCCAGCTCGCGGTCCAGATCACGCCCGGCAGTTCGTGCGGCGAGGCCTGTGGCACGGCATGCGCTTCAACGATGTGCGCCCAGGTGGTGCGCCAGGCCGCGAAGCGCGGGTGCAAGGCGCGCATCGCGCTGAAGTCGCGCGCCAGCAGGCGCATCTGTCGCCCGCGCCGGGCCCAGGCGTTCAGGCCCGCGATCACCGATCGCTCGCCGAGCGGCCAATCCGCGAAATCGTCGTCCACCAGCCAGAGCATGGGCCAGCCTTGCGAGGCCGCGGCGCCGATGGCCTGGCGCACCGCGTCCGTGAAGGCCACGCGGCCAACCAGCCGGCCCTCGGGCAAGGCCAGCGGCACAGGCTCGGCGTTGTCGGTGGCGTCGGCGTCGGACATGGGCTCCCCCCGTGGTTTCACTCCGCTTCGAGGTGCAGCCAGCCGGCCTCGAACCAATCGGCCAGCACGGCCTGCGCGTCGGCGCTGGCGCGCCGCACCTCGCCCGCATTCAGGTGGCGCTGGTCGGCCAGGCGGCGCATGAGTCGCGCGTCGGCACCGCCGGCGCGCAGGCCTTCGCCATTGATGAATACGTGGCGCTCGTCGTACATCATGCGCGTGCGCCGGTCGAGCCGCAAGGCGCCGGGCGCCCAGGCCCCGGCCGGTTCGTCGAACCAGGTGTGCGGCTTGGGCTCGGTCATCACCTCGCCCAGTGCCAGGGCCAGGGCATCGCGTTCGCCCAGCAAGCGCTGCAGAGCATCGGCCGCGAAGGCCTGCAGCCCCTGTGGCAGGCGCGCGGGCTGCGCCGTGGGTTCCTGCTGCGGGTCGCGATACAGCGTGTCGTCCTCCAGCGCGTCGGCCATGCGCTGCAGCAGTTCGCCGGCCAGGCCGCCACGCTGCGGCGCGCGAAAGCCGATGGAGCAGGTCATGCAGTCGCCACCCACCGCCTCGCCGTCGTGCGCCCAGCGCGGCGGCAGGTAGAGCATGTCACCGGGCTCCAGCACGTGTTCCTCTTCGGGCTCGAAGTGCTGCAGGATCTTGAGCGGCACACCGGGCTGCAGGCTGAAGTCCTTCTGGCGACCGATGCGCCAGCGCCGCCGGCCCGTGGCCTGCAGCAGGAAGACGTCGTAGCTGTCGAAGTGCGGCCCCACGCCGCCGCCCTCGCTGGCCCAGGAGATCATCAGGTCGTCCAGGCGCGCGTCGGGCACAAAGCGAAAACGCTGCAGCAGCGCGTGCGCGGCGTCGTGGTGCAGGTCCACGCCCTGCACCAGCAGGGTCCAGCGCGGGCGGTTTTGCGGCGGTAGCGCGCGCCGCGCGAACGGGCCATGGCGAAGGGACCAGCCCGCGCGCCCGTGTTCGATGAGTCGCGACTCGACGCCCTCTCGCCCGGCCAGATCGAACAGGGCACCGCGGTCCAGCGGCGGCCGGAAGCCGGCGATGGCCTGGCGGATCAGCAGGGGTTTCTTCTGCCAGTGCCGGCGCATGAAACGCGCGGGACTGAGGCCGCCCAGCAGGGCCAGCGGTTCGTCGGACAAGAAACCTGGCAACAGGCCGTTCATGGGGCTCATGGGAGAATTGTCCAATGAAATCCGATGCCGCTTTTCCCATGGCCGTGACGCCCCAGTGCGTCGTGGCGCTCACCTGGACCCTGAAAGACACGCTGGGCGACGAACTCGACACGCTCGACGAGCCCGTGGAGTTCCTGGTGGGTGGCAGCGACCTGCTCGGCAAGATCGAGGAAGCCCTGCAAGGCCATGTGCCGGGGGACACGCTGGAGCTGCACCTCGAGCCGCTCGACGCCTTCGGCGACTACGACGACCAGTTGCTGTTCCTCGAGCCGCGCGAGCGCTTCCCCGAAGAACTCGAGGAAGGCATGGGCTTCGAGGGCCTGCCGCCTGGCTGCAACCCGGCCGCGCCGCGCGACCGGCTGTTCTTCGTCAGCGACATCTACCCCGACCACGTGGTGCTCGATGGCAACCACCCGCTGGCGGGCATCGCGATCCGCATCAAGCTCAAGCTGCACGCGGTGCGCGAGGCCACGGAAGACGAGATCGGCCGTGGCACGCTGGGCACGGGCTTCTTCCGCACGCAACTCGACGCGGCGGACCCGGGGCAGGCGCCGCCGGTGCCGCCGACGCTGCACTGATCAGCCGCGTCCCGTCGAGCCGTAGCCGCCGGCCCCGCGCGCGCTCTCGGCTGCGAAGTCCTCGACCACGTTGAAGCGCGCCTGCACCACGGGCACGATGACCATCTGCGCCAGGCGCTCCATGGGCTCGATGGTGAAGGCCACGTCGCTGCGGTTCCAGGCGCTCACCATGAGCTGGCCCTGGTAGTCGCTGTCGATGAGACCCACCAGGTTGCCCAGCACGATGCCGTGCTTGTGGCCCAGGCCCGAGCGCGGCAGGATCAACGCGGCATAGCCCGGGTCGGCCAGGTGGATGGCCAGGCCGGTGGGCACCAGTTGCCAGGCGTTGGGCGCCAGCCGCAGCGGGGCATCGAGGCAGGCGCGCAGGTCGAGCCCGGCGCTGCCCGGCGTGGCGTAGGCGGGCAGTTGTTCCGCCATGCGCGGGTCGAGGATCTTGACGTCGATCTGCATGCGCTCGGTCTCAGTTGCTCTTGGGTTTGAGCGCCTCTTCCAGCGCCTTGTTCGGATCGACCTCGGCCGGTGCGGCCTCCTCGGCCTCGGGCTGCAGTCCGTCGGCCGAGGGCTCCTCGGTCGCCTCTTCTTCCTCTTCGGTGCCGTAGCCACCCCCTTCGGACGGCGGCGCCATGTCGCGCAGCAGGTCCTGCACGGCCTCGTTGTCCACCTTCACCGGCGCGCCCAGGCTGCCCGTCACGATGCCCGGGTTGAGCATGACCACCGCCACCATGATGAGCTGCAACACGATGAAGGCGATCGATCCCTTGTAGATCTGAGCCGTGGTGACGGCCGGGATCAGCTTGCCCGTGACCTGGTCGGTGTAGTCCTGGCGCGCGGCCACGCTGCGCAGATAGAACAGCGCGAAGCCGAAGGGCGGCGTGAGGAAGGAGGTCTGCATGTTCATCGCCAGGATCACGCCGAACCAGATGAGGTTGATGTCCAGGCTTTGCGCCACGGGCACCAGCAGGGGCACGACGATGAAGGCGATCTCGAAGAAGTCGATGAACATGCCCAGGATGAACACCAGGAAGTTCACGACGAGCAGGAAGCCCATCTGCCCGCCGGGCAGCTTGTCGAACAGGTGCTCGACCCAGATGTGGCCGTCGGCCGCGTTGAAGGTGAAGCTGAACACCGTGGAGCCGATCAGGATGAACAGCACGAAGATCGACAGCTTGGTGGTGCTCTCCAGCGCTTCGTGCATGAGCTTGAGGCTCAGGGTGCGGCGGCTCGCGGCCATGATCAGCGCGCCGAGCGCGCCCATGGCGCCGCCTTCGGTGGGCGTGGCCACGCCCAGGAAGATGGTGCCCAGCACCAGGAAGATCAGCACCAGCGGCGGGATCAGCACGAAGGTGACCTGCTCGGCCAGGCGCGAGAGCAGGCGCAGGCCCAGCAGGCGGTTGAGCAGCGCCAGCACCAGGGCCAGCACCGAGGCCACGCTGATGGACATGATCACCACCTCGTCGCCGCCGGGCGCCACTTGGCGGTCGATCAGCGGGTTGATGATGGCCGCGTGGTTCTGGCTCCAGAGCCAGCCGGCCACCGCGCTGATGGCCAGCAGCACCAGCAGCGAGCGGTGGCCCGAGGCGCCGCTGGGCTCCACGTAGATGCGCGCTTCCTTGGGCAGCGCGGGCACCCACCGGGGCAGCACCATGGCCACCACCGCGATGAACAGCAGATAGAGGCCCACCAGCATGAGGCCCGGAACGAGCGCGCCGGCGTACATGTCGCCCACCGAACGGCCCATCTGATCGGCCAGCACGATCAGCACCAGCGAGGGCGGAATGGCCTGAGCCAGGGTGCCCGAGGCGGTGATCGTGCCCATGGCGATGGTGCGGTTGTAGCCATAGCGCAGCATGATGGGCAGCGAGATCAGGCCCATGGAGATGACCGCGGCAGCGACCACGCCCGTGGTGGCCGCGAGCAGGGCGCCCACCAGGACCACCGCGACTGCCAGGCCGCCGCGCACGGGACCGAAGACCTGGGCCACCGTGGACAGCAGCGCCTCGGCCATGCGGCTGCGCTCGAGGATGATGCCCATGAGCGTGAAGAACGGAATCGCCAGCAGCGTCTCGTTCTGCATGATGCCGAACACGCGAAGCGGCAGGGCCTGGAACAGGTTCGGTGGGAAGAGCCCGACCTCCATGCCGATGAAGCCGAAGAACAGACCGGTGGCGGCCAGCGCGAAGGCCACGGGAAAGCCCGACAGCAGGAAGGCCAGCAGGCCGCCGAACAGCAGCGGCACGAAATGGTTGGTGAGGAATTCGATCATGGGTGCGCTCGCTCAGGCCTTGTTCGTGGCGGCCGCGTGGTCGTCGGCCATTTCGCGCACCAGGAAGTCGCCCTCTTCAGCCTCCTTGTGGGCCAGCACGTCGGGCCCCTGCCCCGTGAGGAAGGCCGCGCGTTTGATGATCTCGGAGGCGCCTTGCAGCAGCAGGATGGCGAAACCCACCGGAATCAGCAGGTACACCGGCCAGCGGATCAGGCCGCCGGCGTTGGACGACATCTCGCCGGACACCCAGGCTCGCGCGAACACCGGCCAGCCTTCATGGATCATCAGCAGGCACAGCGGCGCGAGGAACACGATCACGCCGACGATGTCCACCCAGTTGCGCGTGCGCGCGCTGAACTTCGAGGAGAGGAAGTCGATGCGCACGTGCGCGTTGCGCAGGAAGGCGTAGCCCCCGCCCAGCAGGAACACGGCGGCGAACAGGTACCACTGCACCTCCAGCCAGGCGTTGGAGCTGGTGCCGAAGACTTTGCGGATGATGGCGTTGACCGCGCTGATCAGCGTGGCCGCGAGGACGAACCACATCATGAGGCGGCCGATGCGCTCGTTGATGGCGTCGATGAGTCGGGAGATCGTGAGTAAGGCTTGCATGTGAACCCCATGGGTATGGGTGTGGCCGCGCGGCTGGCACCGTGCGGCCGGGGTGTCGCGCGGGCGGGTCACCCACGCGACACGGGCCGGCGAGGCCCGAGAAAAAAACCCCGCCGCGGCGGGGTGCCGGCGCGAGTCCGGCGAGCCTCAGAGCTTAGCCGATTGCATGTAGCGGTCGAACTGCGCTTCGGTGAAACGGAACCACAGGTTCTGGTCGCGACGGAAGTTGGAATAGTCGGCGTAGATCTTCTTCCAGTGCGGGTTGCTGGCCGACAGTTCGCTGTACAGCGCCATGGATTCCTTGTAGGCCAGGTCCATGATCGGCTTGGGAAAGGCCAGCACCTTGGCGCCGCCGGCCACCAGGCGCTTGAGGGCCGCCGGGTTGCGCGCGTCGTAGCGGGCCTGCATCACCGTGTGGGCGTGCGAGGTCGCGGCTTCGACGATGGCCTTGTTCTCGGCCGACAGGGCGTTGTACGCGGCCTTGTTGACGTAGAACTCGAGCTGCGCGCCGCCTTCCCACCAGCCGGGGTAGTAGTAGTTGCGGGCGACCTTCTGGAAGCCCAGCTTCTCGTCGTCATAGGGGCCGACCCATTCCGTGGCGTCGATGGTGCCCTTCTCCAGCGCCTGGTAGATCTCGCCGCCGGGGATGTTCTGCGGCACACCGCCCATTCGCGTGAGCACCTGGCCGGCGAAGCCGCCGATGCGCATCTTCAGGCCCTTCATGTCGGCCGCGGTCTTGATCTCCTTGCGGTACCAGCCGCCCATCTGCGCACCGGTGTTGCCGCCGGGGAAGTTGACGATGCTGTACTGGTCGTAGAACTCGCGGAACAGCTTGAGGCCGTTGCCGTCGTACATCCAGGCCGTGAGCTGGCGGCTGTTCAGGCCGAAGGGAATGGCCGTGGCCATGGCGAAGGTCGGGTCCTTGCCGAAGAAGTAATACGGCGCCGTGTGGCCCATCTCGACCGTGCCCGCCTGCACGGCGTCGACGATGCCCAGCGCGGGCACCAGTTCGCCCGGCGCGTGCACGCTGACCTCGAACTTGCCGCCCGACATCGCCTTCACGCTGGCGGCGAAGACGTCGGAAGCACCGTAGATGGTGTCCAGGGCCTTGGGGAAGCTGGAGGTCAGGCGCCAGCGAATGGCGGCCTGGGCGTGCACCGAGGGTGCGACGCCAGCGGCGAGCACGCCGGCGATTCCGGCATGCCGGATGAGAGAGCGACGGTCCATGTGTTTCAACTCCGTGGTGGTTGTGTCAGCCCGCCACTGCGTGCGGGCGCCCGTGAAGGCCACGAAATTCTAGGAACGGGTACGGGGGGCCCCTCGGGGGTTTTCCCTTGAACCGAGGGCTTGCCCCAGGGGGTCGTTCAGCCTCGCGTCAGGCTCGGCCGAGCGGGGGAAGCGTCAGGCCACGACCTTCAGGCCCGATGCCCCATCGAGCAGCGCCCCGAAGCGCTCGCGCACGCTGCGCTCGATGCCCGCCGCGTCCAGGCCCTGCAGGGCCAGCAGCTTGGCCGGATCGCCGTGTTCGATGAAGTCGTCGGGCAGGCCCAGCGCCAGCACGGGCAGTTGCAGGCCTTCGGCCTGCAGAGCCTCCATCACGGCGCTGCCGGCGCCGCCCAGGGTGCAACCCTCTTCCACGGTGACGATGGCCGCGTGCGTGCGTGCGATCTCGCGCAGCAACTCGACGTCGAGCGGCTTGACCCAGCGCATGTTGGCCACGCTGGCCCCCAGGCGCTCGGCCGCGGCCAGCGCGGGGTACAGCAGCGTGCCGAACGCGAGGATGGCAACGCCGCGGCCCTTGCGGCGCAGCTCGCCCTTGCCGAAGGGCAGGCCCGCCAGGCCTTCGGGCTGGGCCGCACCCACGCCCGCGCCGCGCGGGTAGCGCACCGCCACCGGGTGGTCCTGCGCGAAGGCGGTGGACAGCAGTTGGCGGCACTCGCCCTCGTCGGCCGGACAGGCCACGGAGACCTGCGGGATGCAGCGCAGGTAGGCGATGTCGTAGGCCCCCGCGTGCGTGGCGCCGTCGGCGCCCACCAGGCCCGCGCGGTCGAGCGCGAACACCACGGGCAGGTTCTGCAGCGCCACGTCGTGGATGAGCTGGTCGTAGGCGCGCTGAAGGAAGGTGGAGTAGATCGCCACGACGGGCTTCATCCCCTCGCAGGCCAGGCCGGCGGCGAAGGTCACCGCGTGCTGCTCGGCGATGCCGACGTCGAAGTAGCGGTCGGGGAAGCGGCGGTGGAATTCGACCATGCCCGAACCCTCGCGCATGGCCGGCGTGATGCCCACCAGGCGCTGGTCGGCCGCGGCCATGTCGCACAGCCATTGGCCGAACACCTGCGTGAAGGTGGTCTTGGGCGGCGTGGCGGGCTTGGTCAGCCCGATGGCGGGGTCGAACTTGCCGGGGCCGTGGTAGGCGACGGGGTCGGCCTCGGCGAGCTTGTAGCCCTGGCCCTTCTTCGTCACCACGTGCAGGAACTGCGGACCCTCGTGCGCGTCCATGAGCTGGCGGATGTTCTCCAGCGTGGGGATCAGCGAGTCCAGGTCGTGGCCGTCGATGGGGCCGATGTAGTTGAAGCCGAACTTCTCGAACAGCGTGGCCGGCACCACCATGCCCTTGGCCTGCTGCTCGAAGCGCTTGGCCAGCTCGAACAGCGGCGGCGCGCCCTTGAGCACCTGCTTGCCCACGTGCTTGGCCGCGGCATAGAACTGCCCGCTCATGAGCTGCGCCAGGTAGCGGTTGAGCGCGCCCACCGGCGGCGAGATCGACATGTCGTTGTCGTTCAGGATGACCAGCAGCTTGCCGTCGGCCACGCCCGCATTGTTGAGCGCCTCGAAGGCCATGCCGGCGGTCATGGCGCCGTCGCCGATGATGGCCACGGCGCGGCGGTCCTCGCCCTTGGCCTTGGCGGCCATGGCCATGCCCAGCGCGGCCGAGATGCTGGTGGACGAGTGCGCGGTCCCGAAGGTGTCGAAGGGGCTCTCGTCGCGGCGCGGGAAGCCGCTGATACCGCCGAGCTGGCGCAGCGTGTCCATGCGGTCGCGCCGGCCGGTGAGGATTTTGTGCGGGTAGGTCTGGTGGCCCACGTCCCAGACCAGCCGGTCCTCGGGCGTGTTGAAGACGTAGTGCAGCGCGATGGTGAGCTCGACCGTGCCCAGGTTGGAGCTGAGGTGCCCGCCCGTGCGCGCCACGCTGTTCAGCAGGAACTGGCGCAGTTCGTCGGCCAGCGGTTTGAGCTGCGGGCGCGCCAGGTGGCGCAGGTCCGCGGGCGACTGGATGGTGTGGAGCAAGGCGGTGATCGGTACGGTCATGGGGCGTCGTCGTTCACGAACGGTGCTTGCGCATCAGGATCAGGAAGCGCGCTGGGCCACCCAGTCGGCCAGGGCATGCAGCGTGCCCGGCCGCTCGAGCCCGCTGCGCCCGAGGGCCGCGTGGGCGCGCGCCAACACATTGTCGGCATAGGCCTGGGCGGCGCCCAGACCCATGAGCGACACGAAGGTGGGCTTGTCGGCCGCGGCGTCCTTGCCCGCGGTCTTGCCCAGCGTGGCCGAGTCGGCGGTGACGTCGAGGATGTCGTCCACCACCTGGAAGGCCAGGCCCACGCAGGCGCCGTACTCGGTGAGCGCGGCCAGCGTGTCGGGCGCCACCACGCCGGTGGCCGCCCCCATGGTGACGCTGGCCTGCAGCAGCGCGCCGGTCTTGCGGCGGTGCATGGCCTCCAGCGCCGGCAGGTTCAGGGCGAATCCCACGCTGGCCAGGTCCACGGCCTGGCCGCCGGCCATGCCGTCGGCACCGGCGGCCAGGGCCAGCAGCCGGCACAGGCGCGCGCTCGTGGCGTCGTCCAGGCTCCCGTCGCCGGGGACCAGCAGCTCGAAGGCCAGGGCCTGCAGGGCGTCGCCCGCCAACAGGGCCTGCGCCTCGCCGAACTTCACGTGCACGGTGGGTTTGCCACGCCGCAGCACGTCGTTGTCCATGCAGGGCATGTCGTCGTGCACCAGCGAATAGGCATGGATGAGTTCCACCGAGCAGGCCGCGCGCAGGGCGGCGTCGGCCTGCCCGCCCACGGCCTCGCAGGTGGCCAGCACCAGCAAGGGGCGCAGGCGCTTGCCGCCGTCGAGCACGGCATAGCGCATGGCATCGCCCAGGCCGGCGGGCGCGTCGCTGGGCACCCAGCGCGAGAGCGCCTGCTCCACCGCCGCCTGCTGGGCGCCGCGCCACTGCACGAAGGATGGGTCGAGCACGTCGCGAGCCGCCGCCGGGCCGCCCCAAGGCGGCTCAGCCCCCGCGGGGGGCAGCGACTCGCGAAGCGACGGAGCGTGGGGGCCCGCGCTCATTCGTCGTTCCACGGCTTGGTCTGCCCGGCCTCGAACACCTGGATCTGCTGCTCCACCGCCTGCAGGCGGTCGCGGCAGAAGGCCAGCAGTTCGGCCCCGCGCTGGTAGCGCGTGAGCAACTGGTCCAGGGGCAACTGGCCGGCGTCGAGTTGGGCCACGAGCTGCTCGAGTTCCTGAAGGGCGGCCTCGTAGCTGGGGGCCACGGGCGAGGTGTCGGCGGCGGCCGAACGGGCGGGCGGTGGCGTCATGGGCCTCTTGAAGGAAATGCCGGCGGTCGGTGAACCCCCGGGGGGCATTCCAGCCAAATGGGGCATTTTAGCGATGGGGCATTTCCGCCGGCCGGTGCGTGCTGCACCCCGGGGGTACAATCCGCGCTCTTTTTTTCCTCAACGACGGGCCCTGCGGGCCCGGAGGGACGCACCACTTCACCCATCCCGCGCGAATTCGTCTGACGAGCACAGCGCTAGGGGTCGACAGACCCCGCCCTGCCCCTTCATAGGGGGAGTCTTTAGGTCAGGACAAGCATGTCTGATTTGAGTCTTCAACTGCAGCAGGCCAAAAGCCAATTCCCGGTGTCGAGCTACTTCGACCAGGCGCTGTTCCAGCGCGAGCTGGAGACGATCTTTCAGCGCGGGCCCCGCTACGTGGGGCACGCTCTTTCCGTTCCGAACATCGGCGACTACCACGCCCTGCCGCAAGAGGGCGGCGGCCGCGCGCTGGTGCGCACGCCCTCGGGCGTCGAACTGATCTCCAACGTCTGCCGCCACCGCCAGGCCGTGATGCTCAAGGGCCGTGGCAACCTGCAAGGCCACAGCCCCGGCCATGCGGGCGGCAACATCGTGTGTCCGCTGCACCGCTGGACCTACAGCGGCACGAACACGCCCGCCGGGGGCGGCCCCGCCGGCCAGTTGCTGGGCGCGCCGCACTTCCAGCAGGATCCCTGCCTGAACCTCAACAACTACCGCCTGCGCGAGTGGAACGGCCTGCTGTTCGAGGACAACGGCCGCGACATCGAGTCCGACCTGGCCGGCATGGGCCCGCGCGATCTGCTGAGCTTCGAGGGCATGGTGCTCGACCACGTCGAACTGCACGAGTGCCACTACAACTGGAAGACCTTCATCGAGGTCTACCTCGAGGACTACCACGTGGGCCCCTTCCACCCGGGCCTGGGCAACTTCGTCACCTGCGAGGACCTGCGCTGGGAGTTCCGGCCCGAGTACTCGGTGCAGACCGTGGGCGCACAGAACCTGCGGGAAAAGGCCGGCAGCCCGACCTACCAGCGCTGGCACGAGGTGCTGATGGCCTACCGCCAGGGCGAACTGCCCGCGCACGGCGCGGTCTGGCTCACCTACTACCCCCACATCATGGTGGAGTGGTACCCGCACGTGCTGACCGTTTCCACTCTGCACCCGATCAGCGTGGACAAGACGCTCAACATGGTGGAGTTCTATTACCCCGAGGAAATCGCCGCCTTCGAGCGCGAGTTCGTCGAGGCACAGCGCGCGGCCTACATGGAAACCTGCATCGAGGACGACGAGATCGCCGAGCGCATGGACGCGGGCCGCAAGGCCCTGCTGGCGCGCGGCGACAACGAGGTCGGACCCTACCAGAGCCCCATGGAAGACGGCATGCAGCACTTCCACGAGTGGTACCGCCAGAAGATGGGAGATGCCTTCACTGGCTGAGCCATGCAAGCACTGTGGATGCTGCTCGCGTCCTTCTTCTTCGCGAGCATGGGCGTATGCATCAAGTTCGCCGCGGCCCACTTCAACAGCTTCGAGACTGTGTTCTACCGTGGTGTCGTGGGCCTGCTGTTCCTGTGGGGCCTGACGCGCTGGCAAGGCGTGTCGCTGGCCACCCGCGTGCCCATGATGCACGCCTGGCGCAGCCTGGTGGGCACCATCTCGCTCACCGCCTGGTTCTACGCCATCGCCCTGCTGCCCCTGGCCACCGCCATGACGCTCAACTACATGAGCAGCGTGTGGATCGCCACCTTCCTGCTCGGCGGCGCGGTGCTCACGCAGGCACGCGGCACACCGGTGCGCGAGCAGGCGCCGCTGTTCATGACCGTCATCGTGGGCTTCCTCGGCGTGGCCTTGCTGCTGCGGCCCAGCTTCACCCAGGAGCAGGCCTTCGCTGGCGTGGTGGGCCTGTTGTCGGGCGTGTTCGCGGCCCTGGCCTACCTGCAGGTGGCCGCCCTGGCCAAGGTGGGCGAGCCCGAGAGCCGCACGGTCTTCTACTTCTCGCTGGGCTCGGCGCTGGCGGGGCTGATCGGCATGCTGTTCGTCGGCGTGAGCCCGCTGCGCTGGCCCGGCGCCTTGTGGCTGCTGCCGATCGGCCTGCTCGCGGTGGGCGGCCAGCTGTGCCTCACGCGCGCCTACGCCCGGGGCGCCACCATGGTCGTGGCCAACCTGCACTACTCGGGCATCGTCTTTGCGGCGCTCTTCGGGCTCACGGTGTTCGGCGACCGCATCCCCCTGATCGGCTGGATCGGCATGGGGCTGATCATCGTCAGCGGCATCGCGGCCACCGTGTTGCGCTCACGCACGGTGCCGCAGGTGCCTGCGGAAGAACCCTAGCAGTCCCTGGGAGGCAGGCGTTCTGCATCACAATGTACGCATGCTCAACTTGTTGATACAAGTCCGCGAACTGCAGGCCCTGCTCGACGCGGGTGCCCCCGTGCTGGTGATGGACTGCAGCTTCGACCTGGCGAACCCCGCGGTGGGCCGCGCGCAGTTCGAGGCCGAGCACCTACCCGGCGCGGTGTACGTGGACCTGGACCACGACCTCAGCGAGAAAGGCCGCCCCGCCAGCGAAGGCCGCCACCCCCTGCCCGGGCGGGAGCGCTTCGCCGCCCGCATGGCCGAACTCGGTTTGAGCCCGGGCATGCAGGTGGTGGCCATGGACCGCCAGGGTGTCAACTTCTGCGGCCGGCTCTGGTGGACGCTGCGCTGGTGCGGCCATGAGGCCGTGGCCGTGCTCGACGGCGGCCTGGCGGCCTGGAAGGCCGCGGGCGGCGCACTGGAGAGCGGTCCCGCCAAGCCCCGCGCCCCCGGCCAGTTCCGCGCCGGCCCTTCACTGGCGCCCGCACTCGATACTGCGGGCCTGCTGGCGCGCCTGGGCCGCGCCGACACCACGGTCATCGACGCCCGCGCCGGCGCGCGCTTTCGCGGCGAGGTCGAGCCGCTGGATCCGGTGGCGGGCCATGTGCCGGGTGCGCTCAACCGCCCCTTCGGCGACAACCTGCTGGCCGACGGCCGCTTCAAGCCCGCCGAACAGCTGCGCCGCGAGTTCGAGGCCCTGCTCGGCGGCCGCGACCCGGCCGGTGTGGTGCACCAGTGCGGCAGCGGCGTGAGCGCCGTGCCCAATGCGCTGGCCATGGCCGTCGCCGGCCTGGGCACCACCACCTTGTACCCGGGCAGCTGGAGCGCCTGGTGCAACACCGAAGGAACGCCGCGTGCGAGAGGCTGATGCAAGGGCCTGAGTCGGTGGGCGTGTCCGCGCAGGCCGAGCTCCCCGACGCAGCGGACCTGCGCAAGATCCTCTTGTGGGTCTGCATGCTGGTGGGCTTCGTGGCCCTGGGCATCGCCGCGATGGACATGCTGCTCGCCGCGCCCGAGCAGAGCGAGGCCGCCATCGCCGCCGCCCTGTCCGCCGTCGCCTGGGCCTGCTGGCTGGCGCTGCGCACCCGCCGGCTCTCGCCCGAACCCGTGGCCGGCCTGATCGTGCTGGCGGTGCTGGCCACGGCCACGCTCTCGGTGGTGAGTTACGGCTCGGTGCGCACGGCGGTCAACTTCCTTTTCGTCGGCGCGGTGGTCGGGGCGGGCACCTTCCTGGGGCGGCGCGCCCTGCTGCTGGCGGTGGTCGCCAGCGTGGGCCTGCTCGGCGGGCTCGGCTGGATCGAGGTGCACGGGGGCTTCCAGGCCAAGCCGGATTTCTCGATCAACGTGCGCGTCTGGATCACGCAGGCCGCCGCCCTGGTGGTCGTCGGCCTGGTGGTGATGCACAGCCGAGCCGTCATCCAGCGCGCCATGCAGCGCCTGCGGCACGAGCTGGAGCGGCGGCGCCAGACCGAGCAGGAGCGCGACCGCAGCCTGGAGCGCTTCACGCGCATCTTCCGCTCCAGCCCAAGCCCCATGGTCGCGCAGTCCGCGCGCACCGGCGCCATCCTCGACGTCAACGCCGCCTTCGAGCGCTGCTACGGCTACCGCCGCAGCCAGGTGCTGGGCCGCCAGGACACCTTCCTGTGGGCCGACCCGATGGAGCGCGAGCGCTACATGGAGCGCCTGGTGGCGGAGCGCCACATCGCCCAGCACCGCGGCCGTGGCCGCCGCGCCGATGGCAGCGAGTTCGACGCCATGGTGTCCAGCGAGATGGGCAACGACGACGAGGACCGCCTCATCATCACCACGGTGAGCGACATGACGGGCCGCGAGGAACTCATCCGCCGCCTGCAGCGCTCCGAGGCACTGTTCTCCAAGGCCTTCCACTTCGCGCCGCTCAACCTCACCATCACGCGCCTGTCCGATGGCCGCTTCCTGGAAGTGAACCGCGCTGAGGACAAGGCCCAGGGCTTCGAGGCCGATGAGCTGCTGGGCCGCACCTCGGTGGAGGTCGGCGCCTGGCTCACGCCGCAAGACCGCGAGCGCTTCGTCGAGCGCATCCGCCGCGACGGCCGCGTCGACGGCTACGACACGCAGATGCGGCACAAGGACGGCTCCATCGTCGACTCGCGCATCTGGGCCGAGGTCATCGACATCGACGGCGAGCCCTGCATCCTGTCCTCCAGCTTCAACGTCAGCGCGGAAAAACGCCGCGAGGCCCTGTTGCTCGACGTGGCCAAGGGCGTGGCCGCCGAAACCGGCGAGGCCTTCTTCGCCGCGCTCGCGGAAACCCTGAGCAATGCCATCGGCGCGAACCTCGTGGCCCTGGCCGAGACCGCCGACGAGGGCGAACTGCAGACCCTGGGCGTGTGGCGCGACGGGCGCGCCGCGCGCAACTTCCGCTTCAGCGTGGCCGGCACGCCC
Source organism: Hydrogenophaga sp. (assembly GCF_035481345.1). Lineage (GTDB taxonomy): Bacteria > Pseudomonadota > Gammaproteobacteria > Burkholderiales > Burkholderiaceae_C > Hydrogenophaga. The sequence goes on from NZ_DATIGV010000180.1 coordinate 54,612, forward strand.
TGCGCGGACACGCTGCGCCAGCACGGCCTGATGACCTGCGCGTCCAACCTGGCCGAGAACTACCCCAACGCGCCGCAACTGCGCGCGCAGGGCTTCCAGGCCTACCTGGGCCAGGCCCTGCGCGACGCCGACGGCCAGGCCACCGGCATGCTGATCGCCATGTGGCGCACGCCGGTGGAGGTGAAGGCCGACATCCAGGCGCTCATCTCCATCTTCGCCAGCCGCGCCAACGCCGAGTTGCTGCGCCTGCGCCGCGAGCGTGAGATCGTGAGCCTGAACGAGACCCTGGAGCAGCGCGTGCGCGAGCGCACCGCCGAGCTGCAGAAACTCAACGCCGAGCTTGACGCCTTCGCCTACTCGGTCTCGCACGACCTGAAGTCGCCGCTGCGCGCCATTGACGGCTTCACGCGCCTCATGCAGGAGCAGCTCGAGGGCAAACTCGACGAGGACACGCAGCAGTTGTTCGACCGTGTGCTGCAGTCCTCGCAGCGCATGGGCGCCATCATCAATGACCTGCTGGCGCTGGCGCGCGTGAGCCAGGGCGTGCTGCAGCGCGGCACCATCGACCTGAGCGAACTGGCGCGCAGCGTGCTCGAGCACGAGCTGGCGCGGACCCCGCAGCGCCGCGTGCGCGCCGAACTGGCGCAGGGCCTGGAGGCCGACTGCGACCCGCACCTCGCGCGCATCGTGCTGGAAAACCTCATCGGCAACGCATTGAAGTACACGCGCGACCGCGAGGAAGCGCACGTCGTCTTCGGCCTGGACGGCGTCGACGACGATGGCGTGCCGAGCTTCTTCGTGCGCGACAACGGCGTGGGCTTCGACATGAAGTACGTCGACCAGCTCTTCAAGCCCTTCCAGCGCCTGCACCGGCCCAGCGAATTCGAGGGCACGGGCATTGGCCTGGCCACGGTGCGCCGCATCATCGAGCGGCACGATGGGCGCATCTCGGCCGAAGGCGCCGTTGCCCAGGGCGCCACGTTCCGCTTCAGCTTCGGCAGCCCGCCGCGCTGGAGCGAGAGCGAGTCGCAGAAGCTGTGAGCAGGTGCGGGCGCAGCGGCCCGCGCTGGCTCAATGCGCGTGCGCCAGCCCGCTCACCAGCGTGACCATGCCGATGCCCACGGCCAGCCACACGATCTGCGCCACCGTCTCGCCCGGGCCCAGGCGCTTCTGCAACTGCGGGATCAGGTCGGCCAGGGCCACGTAGACGAAGCTGCTGGACGCCGCCACCAGGAAGTACGGCAACCAGTCGTCCAGCGAGGCCAGCAGCAGGTAGCCCACGATGCCGCCCAGCGCGGTGACCGTGCCCGCCAGCGACACCTTGAGCAGCGCCGCGCGCTGCGTGCGCGAGGTCTGGCGCAGCACCACCAGGTCGCCGATGTGGTGCGGCACCTCGTGCGCCAGCACGGCCAGCGAGGCCACCAGCCCCAGCCTCAGGTCGGCCACGAAGGCCGAGGCGATCAGGATGCCGTCGCCGAAGGCGTGCACGCTGTCGCCCAGCAGCACGGCCCAGCCGCCGGCGCGGGGTTCGTTCCCGTGGTGATGGTGGTGGTGGCCGTTCCCATGGTGGTGATGGTGGGCGTGCTCGTCGTCGGCCTCCTGGCCGTGCTCGTGGCCGTGGTGCCACAGCTCCGCCTTGTCGAGCAGGAAGAAGAACACCAGGCCGCCGAGCAGCAAGGCGAAGAGCTCGTGCGCGCCAGCGGCGCTCTCGAAGGCCTCGGGCAGCAGGTGCATGAAGGCCGTGGCCATCAGCGCGCCGGCCGCCAGGCTCAGCATGTGCTGCGTGTAGCGCGCCATCATGGCGTAGCCCAGCAGCGCCGCCACCCAGACGCTGCCCACGCCGGCCGCAACGGTGCCGAGAAGAATGGCCAGAAGAGTCATGTTCCTGTCACCACGAAAAAAGGCCGCCCTGCGGCGGCCTTCGTTGAACGGCGGCCCAGGGAATCAGGCAACGCCATGCTGTTTGAACCACGCCAATGCACGCTTCCAGCCGTCCTCGGCCGGCTCCTTGCGAAAGCTCGGCCGGTAGTCGGCGTGGAAGGCGTGCGGCGCGTCCGGGTACACCACGAAGGTCGATGCCTTGGCCGCCGCATTGCCGGCCGCCAAAGCTGATTTCATCTTATCAACAGTGTCAAGGGGGATGCCGGTGTCGGCCGCTCCATAGAGGCCCAGCACCGGGCCGTGCAGCTGGCCGGCGACGTCGATCGGGTTCTTCGGGGTCAACCCGTTCTGCTGGCCCACCAGACGACCGTACCAGGCCACGCCGGCCTTCACGGCCGGGTTGTGCGCGGTGTACAGCCAGACCTGGCGCCCGCCCCAGCAGAAGCCGGTGATGCCCAGCTTGCTGGTGTCGCCGCCGTTGGCGGCCGCCCACTTCACCGTGGCGTCCAGGTCGCCCATCACCTGGGCATCGGGCACCTTGCTGACGACTTCCGATATCAGCTTGGCCACCTCGCCATAGCTCTGGGCGTCGCCCTGGCGCACGAACAGCTCGGGCGCGATGGCCAGGTAGCCGGCCTTGGCGAAGCGGCGCGCGGTGTCGGCGATGTACTCGTGCACGCCGAAGACCTCGGACAGCACCAGCACCACCGGCAGGCCGGTCTTGCCGGCGGGCGCGGCGCGGTAGGCCGGCATCTTGAAGCCGTTCACGTCGATCATGACCTCGCCCACGGTCAGGCCATCGGACGGCGTGCGGATCGCGGTCTGGGCCATCAGCGGCGCAGCGGCGGCGGCATAGCCCACGCCCAGCGCGGCCTTGAGGGCGGTGCGGCGGGTGGCGCCGGACGAGTCGGCGCTGCCGCCCAGCAGGGCCTCGGCGTCGCGGGTCATGTCGTGTTCGAGCATCGCGGGTCTCCTCAGGTGGTGGATGGAAGTGGTGGTGATTCCCGTCAGGGCGTGAAGTTCAAGCCCTCAATGGGCCTTGTCCCAGTTCGGGCCGACGCCGATCTCGGCCAGCAGCGGCACCTTGAGCTCGGCCACCGAGGCCATCAGGCGCGGCACCTCGCTGCGCACCCACTCGACCTCGGCCTCGGGCACCTCGAACACCAGTTCGTCGTGCACCTGCATGATCATCTTGGTGCGCCGCTCCTGGTCGTCCAGCGCGGCCTGCACGGCCACCATGCTCATCTTGATGAGGTCGGCCGCCGTGCCCTGCATCGGTGCGTTGATGGCCGCGCGCTCGGCGCCGCCACGGCGCGGGCCGTTGGGGCTGTTGATCTCGGGCAGGTACAGGCGGCGGCCGAACACGGTCTCCACGTAGCCCTTGCTCTTGGCGCTCTGGCGGGTGTCGTCCATGTAGCGCTTGACGCCCTCGAAGCGCTCGAAGTAGCGCTGGATGTAGTTCTTCGCCGCCGTGTTGTCGATGCCCAGCGCCTTGGCCAGGCCGAAGGCGCTCATGCCATAGATGAGACCGAAGTTGATCACCTTGGCGTAGCGGCGCTGCTCGCTGCTCACCTGCGCCACCTCCACGCCGAAGACCTCGGCGGCGGTGGCGCGGTGCACGTCCTGGCCCTCCTGGAAAGCGCGCGTGAGGGCCTCGTCACCACTGATGTGGGCCATGATGCGCAGCTCGATCTGCGAGTAGTCGGCGCTGGCGATGACGCAGCCCGGCGGCGCCACGAAGGCCTCGCGCACGCGCCGGCCTTCGGGCGTGCGGATGGGGATGTTCTGCAGGTTCGGGTCGTTGCTGGACAGGCGCCCCGTGACGGCCACGGCCTGCGCGTAGTGCGTGTGCACGCGCCCGGTGCGCGGGTTGGCCATCTGCGCCAGCTTGTCGGTGTAGGTGCCCTTGAGCTTGGACAGGCTGCGGTGCTCCAGGATCTTGGCCGGCAGCGGGTAGTCCTCGGCGAGCTTCTCCAGCACCTCTTCGTCGGTGCTGCGCGCGCCGGTCGCGGTCTTCTTGATGACGGGCAGGCCGAGCTTGTCGAAGAAGATCTCGCCGAGCTGCTTGGGGCTGCCCAGGTTGAACGGCTGGCCCGCGATGGCGTAGGCCTCCTGCTCCAGCGCCACGATGCGCTGGCCCAGTTCGTGGCTCTGCGCGGCCAGCGTGGGCGCGTCGATCAGCACGCCGTTGCGCTCGATGCGGTAGAGCGTCTCGCTGCTGGCCATCTCCAGTTCGTAGATGAACCTGAGCTTCTCGTCGGCCTGCAAACGCGGCCACAGCACGCGGTGCACGTCCAGCGTCTGGTCGCTGTCCTCGCAGGAGTACTCGGCGGCCTTGGCCACGTCCACCTGCGCGAAGGGAATCTGGTGCGCGCCCTTGCCGCAGATGTCCTCGTAGCTGATGCCCTTGCGGCCGGTGTGGCGCTCGGCCAGGCTTTCCAGGCCGTGCGGCTTGTGCACCTCCAGCACGTAGCTCTGCAGCATGGTGTCGTGCTCGTAGCCGCGCACCTCGATGCCGTGGTTGGCGAAGACGTGGCGGTCGTACTTGACGTGCTGGCCCAGCTTGGGCTTAGTGGGGTCTTCCAGCCAGGGCTTGAGCTTTGCCAGCACCTCGTCGAAGGGCAGTTGGTCGGGCGCGTCGGGGCCGGTGTGGCGCAGGGGCACGTAGGCCGCCTCGCCCGGCGTCACGCTGAAGGAGATGCCCACGATCTCGGCCACCATCTCGTCGAGCGAGGTGGTCTCGGTGTCCAGCGCCACCAGGCCGGCGGCCTGCAGGCGCTCGAGCCAGGCGTCCAGGCGCTCCCAGGTCATCACGATCTCGTACTGCACCGCGGCGCGCGCCTCGGGCGTGGCGGGAGCGTCTTCCAGCAGGCCCTCGGTGAGGTCCGGGTCCACGGCGGTCGCGCCTGGCGACACCGGCGCCTCCTTGCCCACGGCTGCCTTGGCCGCGAGCGTCTTGAAGCCGTACTTCTCGTAGAAGGCCTGCAGGGCGTCGTGGTCGGGCTCGTTCAGGCGCACCGCGTCCAGCGCGGGCAGGCCGGGCACGAAGCCGTTCAGGTCGCAGTCGGTCTTGATGGTGACGAGCTGGCGGCCCGTCGGCAGCCAGCCCAGCGCCTTGCGCAGGTTCTCGCCGGCCACGCCCTTGACCTCGCCCGCGCGCGCCACCAGGGCGTCGAGCGAGCCGTACTCCAGCAACCACTTGGCCGCCGTCTTGGGGCCCACCTTGTCCACACCTGGCACGTTGTCCACCGCGTCGCCCACCAGGGTCTGGTAGTCGACCATCAGGTGCGCGGGCACGCCGAACTCGGCCTGCACGCCGGCCAGGTCGCGGCGCTTGCCGCTCATGGTGTCGATGATGGCGATGCGCTCGTTGACGAGCTGGGCCAGGTCCTTGTCGCCGCTGCTGACGATCACGTCGAAGCCCTGCCCGGCCGCCGCATGAGCGAGCGTGCCGATCACGTCGTCGGCCTCCACGCCGGGCACGTCGATCACCGGAAAACCCAGCAGCCGCACCACCTCATGGATCGGCGGGATCTGCGCGCGCAGGTCATCCGGCATGGGGCTGCGGTTGGCCTTGTACTCCGCGTAGATCGCGTCACGGAAGGTCGGGCCCGAGGCGTCGAAGACGCAGGCCGCGAACACCGCGGGCACCTCCTTGCGCAGGCTCTGCATCATGTTGATCATCCCGCGGATGGCCCCGGTGGCGGGGCTCGTCGGGTCACCGGGCACGGCCCGCAGATCGGGCATGGCGTGGTAGGCGCGGTACAGGTAGCTGGATCCGTCGATCAGCAGCAGGGTTCGGGCGGCGTCCTGGGTCATCCCGCCATTGTGTAGGAAGGCGTGAGGCCGGGGCGTCGGCCGACACCGGACATGGCCCGGCGGCCGCGCCGCCCACACCCCGGTGCCTACAATGCGCGGATGGCCTCCACCCCCTCCCTCATCGGCGCCGCCTTGCTGGCCGCGCTGGCCGCGCCGGCCCTGGCCCAGCAGCCACCGCCGGCCGACCCCGCGCCCCTGGAGCGCGCTCCGGGCGACCGCATCGAGCGCATCACGCACGAGGACGCCTATACCCGCATCGACGAGTTGCGCGTGGACGGCCAGACCCAGTCCATCCAGGTGCAGCCCAAGAACGGCGCGCCGGCCTATGAAATCCAACCGCGCGGTGCCACCAACCCGCCGGGTGAAACCGCGGGCCGCCCCTCGGGCAATGCAGGCCGCAGCAGCTGGCGCCTCTTCAACTTCTGACATGGCCGTCTACACCGAGGTCCCGTTCGCCGACGCCGCCGCCCTCATCGAACGACTGAACCTGGGCACCCTCACCGAGCTGCGCGGCATCCAGGGCGGCATCGAGAACACCAACTACTTCGTCACCAGCGAGCGCGAGGGCCAGACGCTCGAGCACGTGCTGACGGTGTTCGAGCGCCTGAGCGCCGAGCAGTTGCCGTTCTACCTGCACCTCATGAAGCACCTGGCCACGCACGGCGTGCCCGTGCCCGAGCCGGCCGCCGACGCGAAGGGCGAAATCCTGCACAGCCTGCAGGGCAAGCCCGCCGCCGTGGTCGACAAGCTGCGCGGCGCCAGCGAACTGGCGCCCACGGCCGCGCACTGCGCCGCGGTGGGCGCGCTGCTGGCGCGCCTGCACGGGGTGGGCCGCGATTTCGACCGCCACCAGCCCAACCTGCGCGGCCTGTCCTGGTGGAATCAGACCGTGCCCGTGGTGCTGCCCTTCATCGACGAGGCCCAGGCCGCGCTGCTGCGCGCCGAGCTGGCCTACCAGAACCATGTGGCCGAGAGCAGCGCCTACCGCGCCCTGCCGCGCGGCCCCATCCACGCCGACCTGTTCCGCGACAACGTCCTGTTCGAGGACGGTGCCGTCAGCGGCTTCTTCGACTTCTATTTCGCCGGCGTGGACACCTGGCTGTTCGACATCGCCGTGTGCCTGAACGACTGGTGCGTTCAACACGGCGGCGACGCCGACGGCCAGCCCGAGCCGGCGCTGGAGCAGGCCTTCCTGCGCGCTTACGAAAGCGTGCGCCCGCTGAGCCCCGCCGAGCGCCGCCTGCTGCCCGCCATGCAGCGCGCGGGTGCGCTGCGCTTCTGGCTCTCGCGCCTGTGGGACCTGCACCTGCCACGCGAGGCCGCCATGCTGCAGGCGCACGACCCCAGCCATTTCGAGCGCGTGCTGCGCGCGCGCCTGCCGAACGCCCGGGCCGTGAGCCCGCCGCCCGCGCAGGAGGCGGTGCCTGCATGAGGGTTCAGATCAACAAGGCCGGCACCGGCTGGCAATGGGTCAAGCGGGGCATGCGCACCTTCCTGCGCCAGCCGCTGGCCATGTCGGGCCTGTTCTTCATGTTCATGGCCCTGGTGTCGGTGCTGTCCATCGTGCCCGTGCTGGGCACGGCGGTGGCGGTGGCCCTGGTGCCCGCCGCCACGCTGGGCCTCATGGCCGCCACGCGCGAGGCCGAGCAGGGCCGCTTTCCCATGCCCTCGCTGCTGCTCACCGCCTTTCGCGGCGGCAGTGCGCGCACGCGCCACATGCTGGTGCTGGGTGCGCTGTACGCGGCGGGCCTGTTCCTGGTGATGGGCATCGCCGCGCTGTTCGCGGGCGATGTGCCGGCGGCCGCCCCCATCGCCGACGGCACCGAGGTCACGCCCGAAGCAGTGAGCGCCGCGATCGGCCGCCCCGGCATGGGCGTGGCCCTGCTGGCCTACCTGCCCGTGCTCATGGCCTTCTGGCACGCGCCGGCGTTGGTGTTCTGGCACGGCGTCTCGCCGGTCAAGAGTCTGTTCTTCAGCCTCGTGGCCTGCTGGAGCAACAAGGGTGCGATGCTGCTGTTCACCCTGGGTTGGACGGGGGTGTTCATCGTCACCGGCCTCGTGCTCGGCGTGCTGGGCAGCCTCGTCGGCGGGCCGCAGGTGATGCAGATCGTGGTCTACCCCATCGTGCTGTTCATGGCCTCGATGTTCCACACCTCGCTGTGGTTCACCTTCCGCGACAGCTTCCGCTTCGACGAGGAACCGCCGCCCGAAGCGGGCTGAAGGCGCTCGCCCCTCATTCGTTCAGTTCGAGCAATACCTCCGGGTGCGACACCGCCACGCGCAGCAGCGTTTTCGCAGCACCCGTCGGCTCACGCCGGCCTTGCTCCCAGTCTTGCAAGGTTCGCGGCGATACCCCCAGCAGGCGCGCGAAATCCTGCTGCGAAAGCCCGACACGCGAGCGGGCTTCAGCCGCTTGCGGCACCTCAACGCGGGTCACGCGCGCCGACTGCCCCCGCCGCATCTGTTTGACCGACGCCAACAGGTCCTGCTTGAACTTGTCCATGTCAGATCGCATCTTCGACCCCTTTCTTCAGTTCGGCCAGAAAGTCGGACGGCAAGTTGTCGAACCTGGCCTTGGTGTAGACGATGAGCAGCCAGATCACATCTTCGGACGCGTTGAAGTAGATGACCCGGCTGCCGCCGCGCTTGCCCCGCCCTGATGCGGACCAGCGAACCTTGCGGCAACCGCCGCTGCCTGGAATCACATCCCCGGCAGCCGGGTTCGACGCAATCCAGTTGATGAACTCGGCGCGCTCCGGCTCTGACCACACTTCCGATGCATAGCGTTGGAAGATGGGGGTTTCGGCCACGGTGCGCATCGGCGAAATATACGGCATTGCCGTATATTTCGCAAGCAGCACGAAGCGACCGGTTCACACCGCCATCGACGGGCTCCAGCCCTCGGGCATCGCGTGGGGCCAGCCCACGGTCTGCAGGAAGATGCCCTCCACCTGCGCCGCGATGTGCTGCCAGTCCAGTGCCACCACCTGCGCGCGCGCCTGCGTGGCGGCGGCGCGCACCAGCGCCGGTTCGCGCGCCAGCCGCGCGGCCTGGCGGG
>NZ_DATIGV010000181.1:0-38518 GCF_035481345.1 Hydrogenophaga sp.
CCGCCGCACCGGTGGTGCGCATCCCCGTGCGCGACCCCGGCGCGCCGGGCCGGCTCGACCAGCCCCGCCCGCCCAGCGCCCCCCTGCAGCCCACGCCCGAAGGCGATTTCTGGGCCGGCGTGGTGCAACAGATGGTGGACAGCGGCGCCATCGCCGCATTGACGCGCGAACTCGCGCTGCAGTCGCAACTCGTGTCGCGCGATGGATCGCGCTGGCTGCTGCGCATCGAACGCGAAACGCTTGCGCAGGGCAGCAACCGCGACCGCCTCACGGCCGCGCTGCACGGGGCGGGCCACGCGGTCGAACTCGTGCTGGAAAACGGCGCGGTCACCGATTCACCCGCGCGCCGAGCCGCCGCCGAGGCCGAGCGCCGCCAGCGCGAGGCCGAGCAGCAGATCCTCGGCGACCCCTTCGTGCAGGCCATGATGCGCGACTTCGGCGGCACAATCGTGCCCGGCTCGCTCAAAGCGATAAGCTGAATCACCCCGCCGCGCTTCGCGCGACCCCCTCCAGAGGGCAACACCAGCGGCCCGGCGAAGCCGGTTCCGCGGTGTTCCCCGATCAATACCAAGGATTGCCATGTTCAACAAAGGACAACTCGCCGGCCTCATGAAGCAGGCCCAGGCCATGCAGGACAACCTCAAGAAGGCGCAGGACGAGCTCGCCCACATCGAGGTCACCGGCGAGTCCGGCGCGGGCCTGGTCAAGGTCGTCATGACCTGCAAGCACGACGTCAAGCGCGTCACCATCGACCCCAGCCTGCTCGCCGACGACAAGGACATGCTCGAGGACCTGGTGGCCGCCGCCTTCAACGCCGCCGTGCGCAAGGCCGAGGAAACCTCGAACGAGAAGATGGGCAAGCTCACCGCCGGCATGCCGGGCCTGCCCCCGGGCATGAAGTTCCCGTTCTGAGGCAGCCCGCGCGGTGGCCGACAACCATTCCCTGGAGAACCTGGTGCAGGCGCTGCGGCGCCTGCCCGGCGTGGGGGTCAAGTCGGCCCAGCGCATGGCCTTTCACCTGCTGCAGCACGACCGCGAGGGCGCGCAGTTGCTGGCCGGCGCGCTGCAGGCGGCGGTGAACGGGGTGCGCCACTGCGCGCTGTGCCACACCTTCACCGAGGACGAGGTCTGCTCCACCTGCCGCGACCCGCGGCGCGACCGCAGCCAGCTCTGCGTGGTGGAAACCCCGGCCGATCAGGCCGCGATGGAGCGTACAGGTGCTTACAAAGGCCTGTACTTCGTGCTCATGGGCAAGCTGAGCCCGCTCGACGGCGTGGGGCCGCGCGAGATCGGCCTGGACAAGCTGTTCGACCGCGTGGACGACCCCGAGGCCGAGGTGCCCGTGCGCGAGGTCATCCTCGCCACCAACTTCACCGCCGAGGGCGAGACCACCGCGCACGTGATCTTCCAGGCGCTGAAGGACCGCGGCCTGCAGGTCACGCGCCTGGCGCGCGGCGTGCCGGTGGGCAGCGAGCTCGAGTACGTCGACCTCGGCACGATCGCGCACGCGCTGGTCGATCGGCGCTGACGTCGGCACCGAAGTTCCCGCGGGTTCAGGTTTCGCGGGTCGGTGTAAACCCGCTCGGGACTCCACCGGATGGCGGGCGCGCCACATCGCCCTAATCTCGACCCATGGGTCTCCTGAACCGCCGCCAGTGGGGCGCCGCCGCGGCGGGGCTGATGTTCGCTGCCGGCCAGCCAAGCGCCACGGCGCAGGGCGTGGCCGCGCCGCGCCCGGCCGCGTTGCCGCCCAAGCTGGTGGGCACGCGCATCGTGATCGCGGTGGAGCCGCGCACGGGCCTGAGCAACCTGCCGCTCACCGTGGCCGAGCAGCGCCATTTCTTTCGCGAGGAAGGGCTCGACGTGGAGCTGCGCGAGTTCGCCGACCTGGGGCAGGCCATGGCGGCGGTGCAGGCCAAGGCGGCGCACGCCCTGTGCGTGCCCTTCGCGCAGTTGCTCGCACCGGCCGTGCGCGCGATGAACTGGCAGAGCTTCGTGGTGCAGGGCCGGGCGCCGCAGGTGGTGCTGGGCGTGTCGCACAAGACGGTGCCGGGCTTTCGCGGCGCGGGTGACCTGCGCGGGCGCCGCGTGGGCCTGCGCGCCAAGGACCCCCTGGCCCAGCGCGTGCTGATGGCCTTCCTGCAGCGCGAGCAGGTGAAGGAGGATGAAGTCCAGGTCCTGCCGCAGACCAGCGCGGGCGCGGCCCTGCTGGCGTTTCGCGGTGGGCAGCTCGACGCGCTGTGCCACGCCGATCCCATGATGACCCTGCTGGAGCAACAGGGTGAGCTGCGCGTGGCGGTGGACACGCGCAGCCTGAGCGGCACCACCGAGGTGTTCGGTGGCCCCGTGCCCGTGGGCTGCCTGAGTGCGCCGGCCGAGTTCGTCGAGCAGTTCCCGCGCGTCACCCAGGCGCTCACCGACGCGGTGGTGCACGCGCTCAAGTGGTTGCAGACGGCGGGGCCCTCGGACCTGATCAAGACCGTGCCCGAAAGCCACTTCCAGGGCGACCGCGCGATCTACCTGGCCACGGTGGAGCGCTCGCGCGACGCCTGGACGGCCGACGGCCTGATGCCGCGCGGCGGGCCGGAGGCCGTGAACCGGGTGGGAGAGGGCCCGCCGTTGCCGCCGGCCGAACTGGCGCGGCATTTCACCAACGCCTTCGCGCTGAAGGCCAAGGCGCGGTTTCGGGCTTGAATCCGACGCCGCATGACGTGGTGGCCGCCGTGTGGCTTACTTGCGCGCGGTCTTCTTCGACGGCGCCTTGGCCGTCGGCGACTTCTTGATCGTCGCCTTCTTCGTCGACGCCGACTTGCTCGACGTGGCGCGCGGCTTCACCGCTTTGGTGGAGCGCGCGCTGGTGGTGGCCTTGGCGCGCTGCGGCAGGTGCAGCGTCACGCGCTGCCCGGTCTTGAGCGTGCTGCCTGCCGACAAGCGATTCCAGTCGGCCACGCTGGCCGCGCTCAGGCCGTAGCGGCTCGCCAGGCGGGACACGGTCTCGCCCTTGCGCGCCTTCACCACCACACGGCGCGTCGTCACCTCGGGTTGCAGGCTGAGCATGCCGTTGTCGGCCACGTGAGCGGGCACGTCGCGGTCGAGCTTGCCGTTGCGGGGCACGATGAGGCTGGAGCCGGCGCGCAACCGCATGCGCGGCGGAATGGCGTTGGCCTTGCGCAGCTCGGCCTCGCTCGCGCCCACCTGCTTCGCCGCCTGCGCCACCGTCATGGTGGTGGGCACCACCCAGGCCGTCCAGCTCGCCAGAGGGCCGTCGTGCAGTTTCAGGTTGCGCTGGAAGATCACCGCGTTGTCCCAGGGCAGCAGCACGTTGGGCGTGCCCGCGGCCATCACCAGCGGTTGCTTGAGCGAAGGGTTGAGCGCGCGGAAATCGGCCTCTTCCACCTCGGCCAGCCGCGCGATCAGCGCTACGTCCATGTCGCGCTCGACGGTGACGAGGTCGAAGAAGGGGTGGTTGCCGATGTCGGGCAGCGTCGCGGCGTAGCGCGCCGGGTTGGCCACGATGTTCTTCACCGCCTGCAGCTTGGGCACGTAGTGGCGCGTCTCGGCGGGCATGGTCAGGTCCGCGTAGCCCGTGGGCAGCCCCGCGCGCTGGTTGCGCGTGATGGCGCGGTTGACGTTGCCCTGGCCCCAGTTGTAGGCCGCCAGCGCCAGGTGCCAGTCGCCGAAGCGCGCGTGGAGCTGCTCCAGGTAGTCCAGCGCGGCGCGCGTGGAGGCCAGCACGTCGCGCCGGTCGTCGCGGAAGGCGTTCTGCTTCAGGTCGAAGGACGCGCCGGTGGCCGGCATGAACTGCCACATGCCGGCGGCGCGCGCGCTGGAGACGGCCTGCGGATTGAAGGCGCTTTCGATGAAGGGCAGCAGCGCCAGCTCCATGGGCATGCCGCGCACCTCGATCTCCTCCACGATGTGGAAGAGGTAGCGGCTGGAGCGCTCGGTCATGCGCTGGATGTAGTCGGGGCGCGAGAGGTACCACTGCTCGTGCTGGCGCACGAGTTCGTCGTCCAGGTTGTTCATGGCCAGGCCACGGCGGATGCGCTCCCACAGGTCGGCGGGCGCGGCCAGGGTGGTCACCGTCAGCGCGTCCATCGGCGCGACGGTGAGGTCGCTCAGCGGCATGTCGCTGGACAGGCGCACCGGCGGTCCGCCGCGGCCGGTGACGGCCTGGTCGGTGGACGGCACCGCCGAGGGCGTGGTGACGGTACCCGGGGCCACGGGTGGGTCGACGGCGACGGTGCTGGCGCAGCCGGCCAGCACCGCGGGAAGGGCCAGGGCCAGCGCCAGGCGCCGGGCCCCGCCACGCAGGCGCGCCAGCGCCGGGGCAATGCAGAAATTCATCGAAAAACGTTCTTCCATTCGCGCAGGGTGGCGAACACGGCCACGGGGTCGGCCGCGAGGCCGGGCGCCTGTTGCTGAGCCGCCGCCACCACCGCAGGTTCCGCGGTGCGCAGAAATGGGTTGATGCGCCGCTCCAGCGCGATGCTGCTGGGCAGCGTGGGCAGGTTGTTCGCGCGCTGCTGCTGGCAGTGCCGCACGTAGGCCGCGAGCTCGGCGTTGCCGGGCTCCACCGCTTGCGCGAACTTCAGGTTGGACAGGGTGTACTCGTGCGTGCAGCACACGCGGGTGTTGCCGGGCAGCGCGGCCAGTTGGGACAGCGAGTCGTGCATCTGCGCGGGCGTGCCCTCGAACAGGCGGCCGCAGCCGCCGGAGAAGAGAGTGTCGCCGCAGAAGAGCAGCGGCAGGCCGTCGAGCTCGGGCGTGTAGTACGCGATGTGCCCGCTGGTGTGGCCGGGCACGTCGATCACGTCGAAGCGCACGCCCAGCACCGTGACCTGCTCGCCGCCGCCCACGCGGCTCAGCGGCTCGGGCATGGGCTCGAAGGCCGGGCCGATGACCCGGGCGCCGGTGGCTTCGCGCAGCTCGGCCACGCCGCCGGTGTGGTCGGCGTGGTGGTGGGTGATGAGAATGGTGTCGAGCGTGAGGCCCAGGTCCTGCAGGGCGCGCTGCACGCCCGGGGCTTCGCCTGGGTCCACCACCAGGGCGCGCTGGCCGTCGTGCAGCAACCAGATGTAGTTGTCGGTGAAGGCGGGGATGGGCAGGAGCTGCATGGGGACGGCGTGGCCGGTGGGGTGGGACGTGTAGAGTGCGGGCACTGTGAACACGCCCCAGCGCAGATGACCGAAAAAATTATAGGGTTGACCGAGTGGTTCGCGACCCCGCCGGGCAGGTACCTGCTGGATTGGGAGCAGGACCGGTTCGACCTGGCGGTGGCCGATGTGTTCGGCTTCAACGCCTTGCAGCTTGGCGTGCCCGAACTCGACGCCCTGCGCGCCAACCGCATGCCGCACCGCTGGATGGCCATGCCCGAGGGCGATGCGCCGCTGCCCGAGACCGCGCGCGTGGCCCTGGTCACCGACGCCGCGGCGCTGCCGTTTCCCGAGGCCAGCCTGGACCTGGTGGTGCTGCCGCACACGCTGGAACTCAGCGCCGACCCGCACCAGGTGCTGCGCGAGGTGGAGCGCGTGCTGGTGCCCGAGGGGCGGGTGGTGGTCACCGGCCTCAACCCCGCCAGCTGGTGGGGCATGCGCCAGGGCCGCGCGCGCGCCATGCGGCGCCTGGGCTTGAGTTCTCGGCTGTACCTGCCCGAGGCGGGCGACTTCATCGGCCCCGGCCGCCTGCGCGACTGGCTGCGCCTGCTGAGCTTCGAGATCGAGGCCGAGGCCTATGGCTGCTACCGCCCCGCGGTGCGCACCGACAAATGGCTGCACCGCCTGCGCTGGATGGACCGCGCCGGCGAGCGCTGGTGGCCCATCTTCGGCGCGGTGTACGTCACCACCGCCATCAAGCGCGTGCGCGGCGTGCGCCTGCTGGGGCCGGCCTGGAAGCCGCGCCGCGTGCCGGCCACCGCGCCGGTGCCGCTGGCCAATCGCCGCTGATCGATTCTTTCCTGAAGGAGTTTTCTTGGACCACGTGGTCATCTACACCGATGGCGCCTGCAAGGGCAACCCCGGCCCCGGGGGCTGGGGCGTTTACCTGAAATCCGGCGACCATGAAAAGGAGCTGTGGGGCGGCGAGCGCGACACGACCAACAACCGCATGGAACTCATGGCGGTGATCCAGGCTCTGTCCGCCCTGAAGCGGCCCTGTCATGTGTCGCTGCACCTGGACAGCGAGTACGTGCGCAAGGGCATCACCGAATGGATCCACGGCTGGAAAAAGAAGGGTTGGATCACCGCGACCAAGCAGCCGGTGAAGAACGCCGAACTCTGGCAGCAGCTCGACGCCCTGGTGCATGGCGGGCCGCACCACATCGAATGGCACTGGGTGAAGGGCCATTCGGGCCACAAGGGCAACGACCGCGCCGACGCCCTGGCCAACCGGGGCGTGCCGACCTAGGCGTACCCTCCGCCGCGCTTCGCGCGACCCCCCTCAAAGGGGGGCGGCGCCGACGGCCCGGCGAAGCCGGTTCCGTGGTGCCGCTGGGTTGCGCCGCCGCCGACGCGGGCGGCACAATGCAAGGATTGTTGGCATGGAAACTGTTATCCCACGGCAGTAGCTGACGGCGGCATTCGAGCGGAGTCTTCATGGCGAAACCCAAATCAACGGTCTGGCTGGCGGTGCTGGGCCTGGCGCTGGCGCTGGGCGGCGCCTGGTGGTGGCAGCAGCAGCCACGCGCCAGTGGCGTCTCCGGCTCGGCCGGCGCGGCCCCGGCGCCGCGGTCCGGCGGCGGAGCCGGTCCGGTCACCGTGGAGATCGCCGCCGTCAAGACGGCGCGCCTGCAGGACGACGCCCAGGCCGTGGGCTCCCTGCGCTCGCGCCAGGCCGTCACGCTCAAGCCCGAGACGGCGGGCCGCGTGGCCCGCATCGCCTTCGCCGACGGCCAGACCGTCAAGCGCGGCGCGCTGCTGGTGCAACTCGACGACACCCTGCAGCGCGCGGAACTGAGCCAGGCCTCGGCCCAGCTCTCCATTGCGCGCGCCAACCTCAAGCGCAACGAGGAACTGCTGGCGCAGAGCTTCGTGGCCGCGCGCGTGGTGGACGAAAGCCGCGCCGCCCTGCAGGTGGCCGAGGCCCAGGTGGCCCTGGCCGATGCCCGGCTGCAGCGCATGCGCATCACCGCGCCCTTCGATGGCACCCTGGGCCTGCGCAGCATCAACCTCGGCCAGTACGTGAAGGACGGCGACGAGCTCGTCAACCTGGAAGACACCTCCAAGCTCACGGTCGACTTCCGACTGCCCGAGCGTTACCAGAACCGCATCGCCCCCGGCCAGACCGTGCAGGTGCAGCTCGACGCGCTGCCCGGCCAGCGCTACCAGGCGCGCGTGCTCGCGGTCGACCCATTGCTCGACGCCAACGGCCGCTCCATCGCCGTGCGCGCCGAGATGCCGGCCGCGCCCGGCCAGGACCTGCGCCCCGGCATGTTCGCTCGCGTGCTGATCGTGTTCTCGGTGGACGACAAGGCCCTGGTGGTGCCCGAGGAGGCCCTGGTGCCGCAGGGCGAGCGCCAGTACGTCTACGTGGTCGACGAGCAGGGCCAGGGCGACGCGCGCAAGCGCACCTCGCGCCGCGTGGAGGTGACGCTGGGCGCGCGCCGCGGCGCCGACGTGCAGGTCACGCAGGGTCTGAAAGCCGGCGACACCGTGGTGGTGGCCGGCCAGCAGCGCCTGCAGCGCGACGGCACCGTGGTGCGCGTGGTGGATCTCGCGCCCAGCGCCGCCAACTGACGCCCCCGCCCGCCCGCCACCGGAGGCCCGCATGCAACTGCCCGAAGTCGCCATCCGCCGCCCGGTGTTCGCCACCGTGCTGTCGCTGCTCATCCTGCTGGTGGGCCTGGTCTCGTTCAACAACCTCACGGTGCGCGAGTACCCGCGCATCGACGAGCCCACCGTCACCGTCACCACCCGCTTCGGCGGCGCCTCCAGCGAGGTGATCGAGTCCCAGGTCACCAAGGTGCTGGAAGACTCGCTCGCCGGCATCGAGGGCGTGGACATCATCACCTCCATCAGCCGCCAGGAGCAGAGCCAGATCACGGTGCGCTTCAAGCTCGAACGCGACCCCGACTCCGCCGCCGCCGACGTGCGCGACAAGGTCAGCCGCGTGCGCCAGCGCCTGCCCGACGACGTGGACGAGCCCACCATCGCCAAGGTCGAGGCCGACGCCACGCCCGTCATCTGGCTCGCGCTCAACTCCGACACCGTGTCCGCGCTGGACCTCAGCGACGTGGCCAACCGCCTCATCAAGCCGCGCCTGCAGACCGCGCCCGGCGCGGCCGACGTGCGCATCTGGGGCGAGCGGCGCTTTTCCATGCGCATCTGGCTCGACCCGGACCGCCTGGCCGCCTACAACCTCACCGTGCAGGACGTGGAGGACGCGCTGCGCCGCTCCAACCTGGAGGTGCCGGCCGGACGCATCGAAAGCGCTCAGCGCGAGTTCAACGTCACCGCCGCCACCGACGTGCAGACGCCCGAGCAGTTCCGCGCGATCGGCATCCGCACCGTCAACGGGCAGACCATCCGCATCGGCGACGTGGCGCGCGTGGAGCAGGCGCCGCAGGACGAGCGCACCTCGGTGCGCTACAACGGCCGCGACGCCGTGTCGCTGGGCGTGATCCGCCAGGCCACGGCCAACCCGCTGGAGCTCTCGGCCGCGGTGCAGAGCATGCTGCCCAGCATCACCGCCGAGCTGCCCAAGGGCGTGAGCATCGAGGTCGCCAACGACAACTCCATCTTCATCGACCGCTCCATCAAGGCCGTCTACACCACCATCGCCGAAGCCGTGGTGCTGGTGGCCCTGGTCATCTTTCTCTTCCTGCGCACGCTGCGCGCCTCGGTCATCCCGCTGATCACCATTCCGGTGAGCCTGATCGGCTCCTTCGCGCTGATGGGCCTGTTCGGCTTCTCCATCAACACGCTCACGCTGCTGGCGCTGGTGCTGGCCATCGGCCTGGTGGTGGACGACGCCATCGTGATGCTGGAGAACATCTACCGCCACATCGAGGAGGGCATGAAACCCTTCGAGGCGGCCATCAAGGGCGCGCGCGAAATCGGCTTCGCCATCGTGGCCATGACGCTCACGCTGGCCGCCGTGTACGCGCCGCTGGCCTTCACGCCCGGGCGCACCGGGCGGCTGTTCGCCGAGTTCGCGCTGGCGCTGGCCGGCGCGGTGGTGGTCTCGGGTTTCGTGGCGCTCACGCTCTCGCCCATGATGTGCTCCAAGCTGCTGCGCCATGTGGACCAGCCGGGCCGTTTCGACCGTTTCATGGAGCGCGTGCTGGTGCGCATCAACCAGGGCTACGACCGCCTGCTGGGCCTGTCGCTCAACGTGCGCTGGCTGGTGGTGGCCGTCATGCTCGCCAGCGCCGGCGCCAGCTGGTGGCTGCTGAGCACCACGCGCTCCGAACTCGCGCCCATGGAAGACCGTGGCGTGGTGCTGGCCAACATCAACGGCCCCGACGGCGCCACCCTGGCCTACACGCGCCGCTACGTGGACGCGATCGAGAAGATGGCGCAGGAACAGCCCGAGTTCGACCGCATCTTCGCGGTGGTGGGCAACCCGTCGGTGGCGCAGGGCAGCGTGACCATGCGCGGCAAGGCCTGGGAAGACCGCGAGCGCACCACCATGGAGATCGCGCGCGCCATCGCGCCGCGCATGGCCGCGCTGCCGGGCATCAGCGCTTACCCGATCACGCCGCCCTCGCTGGGCCAGGGTTTTCGCGAGCGCCCGGTCAACTTCGTCATCGTCACCAGCGACACCTACGAGAACCTCGCGAACGTGGTGCGCCAGTTCCAGGACCGCATGGCGCAGAACCCCGGCCTGGTGCAGGTGGACACCGACCTGCGCCTGAACAAGCCCGAGATCCGCATGGACGTGGACCGCGAGCGCGCAGCCGACATGGGCGTGAGCGTGGACGCCATCGCGCGCACGGTGGAGACCATGCTGGGCGGGCGCATCGTCACGCGCTACAAGCGCGACGGCGAGCAGTACGACGTGGTGGTGCAGACCGTCTCGGCCAACCGCAGCACGCCCGAGGACATCGACCGCCTGTTCGTGCGCGGGCGTGGCGACGCGATGATCCCGCTGGCCTCGCTGATCACCACGCGCGAGGTGGTGGTGCCGCGCGAATTGAACCACTTTGGCCAGCGCCGCAGCGCGTCCATCACGGCCAACGTGGCGCCCGACTACTCGCTGGGCGAGGCACTGGACTTCATGGAGCGCACGGCGAGGGAGATCCTGCCCGTGGGCTACGCGACCGACCTCAATGGCCAGAGCCGCGAGTTCCGCAACGCCTCGGGCTCGCTGGCGCTGGTGTTCGTGCTGTCGCTGCTGTTCATCTTCCTGGTGCTCTCGGCGCAGTTCGAGAGCTTCGTCGACCCCTTCATCATCCTGCTGTCGGTGCCGCTGTCGATGATGGGGGCCTTGCTGGCGCTCAAGCTGTCGGGGGGCACGCTCAACGTGTTCAGCCAGATCGGGCTGATCACCCTGGTAGGCCTGATCACCAAGCACGGCATCCTGATCGTGGAGTTCTCCAACCAGTTGCGCGAGCAGGGGCTGGAGAAGCTGGAGGCGGTGAAGCGGGCGGCGGGGCTGCGGCTGCGGCCGATCCTGATGACCACGGGCGCGATGGTGCTGGGCGCGATTCCGCTGGCGCTGGCCACGGGCGCGGGGGCGGAGAGCCGCCAGCAGATCGGCTGGGTGATCGTGGGCGGCATGTCGGTGGGCACGCTGCTCACCATCTTCGTGGTGCCGACGATGTACACGCTGCTGTCGCGGCGCAAGGCAGGGGAGTCGGCGCATCCGGTGATGCACGAGGAGGGCGGGCACGCGCCTGCTGGTGTGATTCCGGCGAAGTGATCTCTGTTCGCAGGCGTTTCGTGCCTGCACCTCGCGAAGCTCGCGGCCACTGGGTGCGCTGCTCCGCGAATGTCCCCCGGACGGCTGCGCCGTCCTCCTCCTTTATTTCGCTGCGCAGCACACCCAGCGTCCGCGAGCTACAGGCACGGCGGCGCACCAACAGACCGAGTGCCAACGAGGTCGTCGGTGATCGGGTGTCCGGCGCAGCGACATAAAGGAGGAGGAGCGGAGCGCGCCAGCGATCCGCTCCGGGGGACAGTCGCGGAGCCGGACACCCGGTCGCCGACGACCGGACCCGCCGGAGAAAAAGACGCCTCAGACCACCCCGTCGAACAGCATCACCTCGACCGTGTCCCCCACCGCCACGTTCCCCTGTCCATGCCCCAGCACGATGAGCCCATTGGCCTGCACCATCGAACTGAGCACCCCTGAGCCCTGGTTGCCCGTGGTGCGCGCCACCAGCGTGCCATCGGCCTCGCGCGTGACGGTGCCGCGCTGGTACTCCGTGCGGCCAGGCTTCTTGCGCATGGCCTCGCCGCTGCGCGCTTGAAGCAGAACGGGGGGCATTGCCTCCGCGCCCATGAGGCGCTGCAGGGCAGGCCGAACGAAGGCCAGGAAGGTCACCATCACCGCTACCGGATTGCCCGGCAAACCGAACAGCACCGCGGACTTCCCGCCCTCGCTGATGCGCCCCACCGCCATCGGCCGGCCCGGGCGCATGGCGATGCGCCAGAAGGCCACGTCGCCGAGCTGCTTCATCATGGCCTTGGTGTGGTCGGCCTCGCCCATGCTCACGCCGCCGCTGGTGATGATGGCGTCGGCCCGCGCGGCGGCCTCGCGGAACGCGGCCTCCAGGTGCACGGGCTCGTCCGGCACCACGCCCATGTCGATCACCTCCACGCCCAGGCGCGTGAGCAGACCGAACACGGTGTAGCGGTTGCTGTCGTACACCGCGCCCTCGCGCGGGGCCTCGCCCAGGCTCAGGATCTCGTCGCCGGTGGAGAAATACGCCACGCGCGCGCGGCGCAGCACGCGCACCGTGGGCAGGCCCAGGCTGGCGATGAGACCCAGGGCGGCCGGGCCCACGGTCTGGCCGCGCCGCAGCGCGGGCCGCCCGGCCATCAGGTCTTCGCCGGCGAATCGGCGGTTGTCGCCGGGCTTCACCACACCCGCTGGCACGGTCACGGTGTCGCCTTCGACCTTCACGAACTCGATGGGCACCACCGTGTCCAGGCCGGCCGGCATGATCGCGCCGGTCATGATCTTCACGCACTCCCCGGCGCCCACGCGCGCGGCCCAGGCCTTGCCCGCGAAGGCGGTGCCCTGGTTGCGCAAGACCAGCGGCGACGACCCCAGCGCCGCGCCATCGAAGGCGAAGCCGTCCATGGCGGAGTTGTCGTGCGGCGGCACGCTGATGGGCGAGACCACGTCCTCGGCCAGCACGCGGCCCAGGGCGTCGAAGATGCCGACGTCGTCGACCTCGGTGATGGGCTCCACCAGCCGCGCGAGAAAGTCGTTCACGCTGTCGGCGGGCAGCGCCTGCGGGTCGTAGCCCTGCAGCTCGGCCGCGATCTGTTCGATGGACTTCATGGGCGGCCCTGCTCCAGCGCGTGCAGTTCGTCCAGGGTGTTGGTGTTGAAGAAGGCCAGCGGGTCGTCGCCCGGGCGGTCGAAGGGCACCAGCACGGTGTGGTGCTGCGCCGTCCAGCGGTCGATCTTGCGGCCACCGGCCTGGGTGAAGGCCACCAGGCTTTCCAGCAGCTCCACGCGCACGAGGCTGAACACCGGCTGCGCCCGCGGCTCGCTGCCGTTCTCGGGCGCGCTGGCCATGGCGATCTCGGTGGCCGGGTCGTCGAAGGCCTCGGCCAGGCGCTGCGCCAGGTCCAGCGGGAAGCGCGGGGTGTCGCAGGGCACCGTCAGCAGGTAGGGCGTCTCGGCGCGCTCCAGGCCGGTGAGGAAGCCCGCCAGCGGGCCCGCGTAGTCGCTCAGGGTGTCGGGCCAGACCGGCACGCCGAAGGCCTCGTAGGCGCCGAGGTTGCGGTTGGCGTTGATCATGAGCTCGCCGATGTGCTGGCCTTCCTGCAGTTGCAGGCGCATGAGGGCGTGCAGCGCCAGCGGTGTGCCATTGAACTTCTGCAGGCCCTTGTCGGCCCCGCCCATGCGCGAGCCCCGGCCGCCGGCCAGGACCAGTCCCGTGATTTCTCTGGCGTGGATCATTCGCGTGTATCGCCTCGTGGCAAGGGCCCCGCGGGGCCGGAGAAGGGCGGCGCTCAGCCGCCGATGTAGCTCATCTCCACGCGCCGCTTGCCCTCGCCCGATTCGGGCGGCAGCGAGGCGCGCAGTTGCGAGTAGCGGTCGTCGCGGCCCTGCCAGATGGCGCCGATGGCGCTGGCCAGCTCGGCGTCGCTGGCGCCGCCGCGGATGAGGTGGCGCAGGTCGTGGCCTTCGGTGGCGAACAGGCAGAGGTAGAGCTGGCCTTCGGTGGACAGGCGCGCGCGGTTGCAGTCACCGCAGAAGGCCTGCGTGACGCTGCTGATGACGCCGACCTCGCCCGAGCCGTCGACGTAGGCCCAGCGCTCGGCCGTTTCGCCCGGGGCGCTGGGGCTCAGCGGCACCAGGGGCAGTTCGTGGTGCAGGCGCTCGATCACCTGCGCGCTGGGCAGCACCTCGTCCATGCGCCAGCCGTTGGTGGCGCCCACGTCCATGTACTCGATGAAGCGCAGCACGATGCCCGTGCCCTTGAAGTGGCGCGCCATGGGCAGGATCTGGTCGTCGTTGGTGCCCTTCTTGACCACCATGTTGACCTTGATGGGACCCAGGCCCGCGGCCTGCGCGGCCTCGATGCCGGCGAGCACCTCGGCCACGGGAAAGTCCACGTCGTTCATGGCGCGAAACACCGCGTCGTCCAGACCGTCCAGGCTGACCGTGACGCGCTGCAGGCCCGCGGCCTTGAGGGCCTTGGCCTTGCGGGCGAGCAGCGAGCCGTTGGTGGTGAGCGTGAGGTCCAGCGGCTGGCCCTCGGTGGTGCGCAGCGCGGCCAGTTGTTCGACCAGGATCTCCAGGTTCTTGCGCAGCAGGGGCTCGCCCCCGGTGAGGCGGATCTTCTGCACGCCGTGCGCGGCGAAGGTGCGCGCCACGCGGGTGATTTCCTCGAAGCTGAGCAGGGCGCCGTGCGGCAGGTACTGGTAGTCCTTGTCGAAGACTTCCTTGGGCATGCAGTAGCTGCAGCGGAAGTTGCAGCGGTCCGTCACGCTGATGCGCAGGTCGCGCAGCGGGCGGCCCAGCGCGTCGCCCAGCAGGCCGGTGGGCGCCACGGCCTGCGCCGGCACGGTGGCGGCGCGCCGGTGCAGGCGCTGGTCGATGAGGGGAATGACCCGTTCGGACATCCCCCGATTGTGGGTCAAACGCAGCGGGCGCCGTCGACCTCCAGGCAAACCCCGGAAATGAATGCGGCTTCGTCGCTGGCGAGGTAGAGCACCGCGTTGGCCACGTCTTGCGGCGTGGAGAAGCGGCCCAGGGGGATGGTGCTGCGGAACTTGGCCAGGCGCTCGTCGGTGAGCTCGCCGCCGGCGAAGGAAGCGCCCAGGCCGGTGAAGGGGTTCATCACCGGGTTGACGCAGTTCACGCGGATGTTGTCGGCGCCGAACTCGGCCGCGAGCGACTTGCTGGTGATGATGACCGCGCCCTTGGAGCCGTTGTACCAGGTGAGGCCGGGGCGCGGGCGCACGCCGGCGGTGGAAGCGATGTTGATGAACGCGCCGCCCCCGTTGGCGCGGAACACCGGCACCGCGTGCAGGGCCGACAGGTAGATGCTCTTGACGTTGACCGCGTAGCAGCGGTCGAACTCTTCTTCGCTCACGTCCAGCGCGGGCTGGTTCCTGTGCGTCCAGCCGGCGTTGTTGACCATGGCGTCGAGGCGCCCGTGGCGTTCGACGGCCGCCTGCACCAGGGCCTTCACGTCCTCGGAGCGCGTCACGTCGGCGGCGAAGAAGCTCGCGCGCCCGCCCTTGGCGGTGATGTCGGCCACCACGCGCTCGCCGCCCGTGGTGTTGACGTCGTTGACGATGACCCGCGCGCCTTCATCGGCCAGGCGGTGGGCGATGCCCTCGCCGATGCCGCCGCCCGCGCCGGTGACGATGATGGACTTGTCTTTCACTCGCATGCCTGGTGTCTCCATGAACGTTGGAATCAGCCGTGGCGGATGGCCACGGTCTTGAGGGTGGTGAAGCCCAGCAGGGCCTCGAAACCTTTTTCGCGGCCGTAGCCGCTGGACTTGACGCCGCCGAAGGGCAGCTCGACACCGCCACCGGCGCCGTAGTTGTTGATGAACACCTGCCCGGCCTTCACGCGCCGCGCCATGCGCAACTGGCGCCCGCCGTCGCGCGTCCACACGCCGGCCACCAGGCCGAAGGACGTGCTGTTGGCCAGTTGAACCGCCTCGTCTTCGTCGGTGAACGGCATGGCCGCGAGCACGGGGCCGAAGACCTCTTCCTGCGCCAGGCGGTGCTGCGGCGGCACGTCGCGCACCAGGGTGGGCGCGGCGTAGTAGCCGTTCGCATCGGCGGCCTTGTCGATCTGGCCTTGCGCGACGATGGGCAGGCCGTCGCGCTTGACCTCGTCGAGGAAGCCGCGCACACGCTGCTGCTGCGTCTCGCGGATCAGCGGGCCGAGGTCCAGGTCCATGCCGGGCGGGCCGGCGCGCAGGCCCTTGAAGGCCTCGCCCAGGCGCTGCAGCAGCGGCTCGTACAGGCCGCGCTGCACCAGCAGGCGCGAGCCGGCGCTGCAGGTCTGGCCGCTGTTCTGCACGATGGCGTTGACGATGAAGGGCAGGGCGGCGTCCACGTCGGCGTCGTCGAAGACGATCTGCGGGCCCTTGCCGCCCAGCTCCAGCGTCACGGGGCAGTGGCGCTCGGCCGCGGCCTGCTGGATCAGCGTGCCCACGCGCGGGCTGCCGGTGAAGCTGATGTGGTCGATGCCCGGGTGGCGCGCGAGCGCGTCGCCCACCTCATGCCCGTAGCCGGTGACGATGTTGATGGCGCCCGGCGGGAAGCCCACCTCGGCCGCGAGCTCGGCCACGCGCAGCAGCGACAGGCAGGCGTCCTCGGACGGCTTGACCACGCACACGTTGCCCGCCGCCAGCGCGCCGCCCACGCTGCGCCCGAAGATCTGCATCGGGTAGTTCCAGGGGATCACGTGGCCGGTGACGCCGTGCGGCTCGTGCCAGGTGAGCACGCTGTAGCCGTCCAGGTAGGGGATGGTGTGGCCGTGCAGCTTGTCGCCCGCGCCGGCGTAGAACTCGAAGTAGCGCACCAGGGCCAGGGCGTCGGCCTTGGCCTGCTTCGTCGGCTTGCCGCAGTCGCGCTGCTCGATGGCGGCGAGTTCGTCCGCGTGCTCGGCCACCTGGGCGCTGAGCTTCATGAGCAGGCGCCCGCGCTCGGCCGCGGTCAGGCGCGCCCAGGGGCCTTCCAGGCAGTGGCGCGCGGCCTGAACGGCCGCGTCCACGTCGGCGGCGTTGCTGCGCTCGATGCTGTCGTAGGGCTGTCCGTCGGCCGGGTCGATGACGGGCAGGGTCTGGCCCGAGGCGCTGCGCACGGACCGGTTGTGAATGAAGTTGAGTGCCATGGGTGGGGTTCCTTCACTGCGGTCCGATGGCGGGTGCGGGCCCGATCGGTGCGACCGCGGGTGCCTTGTCGAACACGATGTCGCGCAGCGTGAGCGAGACGGAGGGGAAGTAGGTGATGACGGCCAGGCAGCCGATGATGACCAGCACGAAGGGCAGCAGGTGGGCGATCATGCGGTCCAGCGAGATGCGCGCCACCGTGGCGGCGGCGAACAGGTTCACGCCGAAGGGCGGGGTGATCATGCCCATCGCCAGGTTGACCACCATGATCATGCCGAAGTGCACCGGGTCCACGCCGAAGTGCACGGCCACCGGCACCAGGATGGGCGCCAGCACGATGATGGCCGCCGAGGTCTCGATGAACATGCCGATGACGAACAGCGCGGCGTTCACGCCGAGCAGGAACCACAGGGGCGACTGCAGCACGTCCTTCAACCACAGGCCGATCGCGTCCGGAATGCCGGCGCGCGTGATGAGGAAGGCGAAGAGGCCCGCGTTGGCGATGATGAACATGATCACCGCGCTGGAGATGACCGACTTGCGCAGCACGGGCATGAGGTCCTTGAAGCCCAGCTCGCGGTGGATGCCCAGGCCCACCAGCAGCGCGTAGAACACGGCCACCACCGAGGCCTCGGTGGGCGTGAACACGCCGCCGTAGATGCCGCCCAGGATGATCACCGGCATCAGCAGGGCCCAGCCCGCCTCCAGCGTGGCGCGGCCCACGGGCAGGCGGCCATCGCCGTCGTTCTTGCCCAGACCCTTGAAGCGGCACCACAGGTGCACGAAGAGCATGAGCACACCGCCGATGAGCAGGCCCGGCACCACGCCGGCGATGAACAGCTCGCCGATGGAGACCTCGGCCGCCACGCCGAACAGGATCATGGGAATGGAGGGCGGAATCACCACGCCGAGTTCCGCCGATGTGGCCTGCAGCGAGGCCGCGTAGCCGGCCGGGTAGCCGTGCTTGACCAGGGCGGGGATGAGGATGGCGCCGATGGCGAAGGTGGTGGCCACCGAGGAGCCCGAGACCGCGGCGAAGATCATGCAGGTGAGCACGCAGGTCATGGGCAGCCCGCCTTGCACGCCACCCACGAGCGACTTGGCGAAGTTGACCAGCCGGCGCGAGATGCCGCCGGTTTCCATGAGGTTGCCCGCCAGGATGAAGAAGGGGATGGCGGCGAGCGGGAATTTGTCGATCGCGCTGAACATCTCCTTGGGCACGAGGATCAGCTTGCCGCTGTCGAACAGGGCCAGGCCGAGGATGGCCGAGCCGCCGATGGAGATGGCGATGGAGATGCTGAAGGCAAAGCCCAGCAGCATCGTGATGAGGAGGGTCAATGGCATGGCGCGGGGCCTTGGCTTATTGGGCCGTGGCGAGTTCTTCGTTGTGCGGGTCCAGGTGCTGCGCGATCACGGCGACGACGCCCAGCGCGGCGCCCACCGGCAGCGCGGAGTAGGCCCAGCCCATGGACAGGTCCATGCTGGCGAAGGTCTGGAAGCGCACGCGCGTGACGAGGTCGATGCCGAACCAGATCAGCACGCTCAGGAAACTCAGGTTGACCACGGTGATGATCCAGCGCACGGTGCGCTGCCAGGCGCCGCGCGACAGGCGCAGCATCAGGTCCACCGAGACCAGCGCGCCCTGGCGCAGCGCGGCCACCACGCCGAGCATGACCATCCAGATCAGCAGGCGGCGCATGGACTCCTCGGTCCAGGTGGAGGGCTGCTCCAGCACGAAGCGGCTGGTGACCTGCCACATGCCCAGGCAGGAGATGAGCGCGAGCAGCAGGCAGGCCACGCTGAGGCACAGCCCCGTGAGCCAACGGTCCAGCCGCAGAAAGAGGGATTTCATGAAGTCACCTTCGAGTGCAAGCACGCAAAACCCAGGACACCACGGATCCGGCTCCGCCGGTCCGTCGGTGTCGCCCCCTTGGGGGGTGACGGCCCACGTGAGTGGGCCGGCGCGGGGGGTACTTATTTCACGGCTTGGATGGCGGCGATCTTGTCGGCGCCAAACTCTTTCGCGTAACCCGCGTACGCGGGCGCCACGGCCTTGCGGAAGCTCTCGCCGTTGACCTGCTTGACCACCTGCATGCCGTCCTTCTCCAGTTGGGCGATGCCGGTGTTCTCGTCGTCATTGACCTTCTTGCGCTGCGCGGCCGCGGCCTTCTTGCCCGCTTCCAGGAAGACCTTCTTGTCGTCCGCCGAGAGCTTGCCCCACACGGCGGGCGAGAGGATCAGCGCGGCCGGCGAGTAGACGTGGCCGGTCAGCGAGAGGTGCTTCTGCACCTGCGAGAACTTGGAGGACAGGATCACGGGGATCGGGTTTTCCTGGCCGTCCACGGTGCCCTGCTGCAGCGCGGTGAACAGCTCGGGGAAGGGCATGGGCGTGGGCAGGATGCCGAAGGTCTTGTAGCCGTCCATGTGCACCTTGTTTTCCATGGTGCGCATCTTCAGGCCGCTGGCGTCGCTGGCCTGGTTGATGGCCCGCTTGCTGTTGGTCATGTGGCGAAAGCCGTTCTCCGTCCAGGCCAGGTTGACCAGGCCCTTGGCTTCCATCTTCTTGCTCAGGTCCTGGCCGATGGGGCCGTCCATCACCTTGCGCGCGTGGTCGTAGTCGCGGAAGAGGAAGGGGATGTCGACGATCTTGACCTCGGGCACGAAGTTGCCCAGCGGGCCGGTGGAGGTGTTCACCAGGTCCTGCGTGCCCAGTTGCACGGCCTCGATCTGCTCGCGCTCGCCGCCGAGGGCCGAGTTGGGGAACTGCTGGCACTTGTAGCGGCCGCTGGTGCCCTTCTCGATCTCTTCGCAGAACACCGTGGAGCCCACGCCGTAGTGCGAGGTGGTGGACGTGGCGTAGCCGATCTTGAGGACCGTTTGCGCCTGGGCGCCGCCAGCGGCGGCCAGCAGGGCGGCCATGGCCAGAGGGGTGAGCAGCTTCTTCATTGCGTTTGTCTCCTTGGGGTGGTTCACGGGCGAAAGAAATGGTCAGCGCGCAGGAGTCAGCCGTGTGCGCGCTGCCGCTGAGGTCACGGCATCGGGGTGGTCCTGAGCGTACTGGCGCAGGACGGCATGGAAATCGGGGTCGGCCCGCAGGCCCAGGGCGCGGGCGCGCGGGCTGTCGAAGCGCGCGGGCCAGCCGGCCACGATGCGCGCGGTGGCGGCGTCGGGCTCGTGGCTCACGAGCGCGGTGGCCTCGGGGCCGGCGAACGCGGTGAGCGCGTCGAGCATGTCCTGCACGCGCAGGCT
The DNA here is from genome assembly GCF_035481345.1 of Hydrogenophaga sp. Lineage (GTDB taxonomy): Bacteria > Pseudomonadota > Gammaproteobacteria > Burkholderiales > Burkholderiaceae_C > Hydrogenophaga. The sequence goes on from NZ_DATIGV010000181.1 coordinate 19,729, forward strand.
CAACGCGGGCAGGTTGATGGCGGTGCGACCGCCGAAGGCCTCGCGGCTGGCCTCGGCCACGGCGATGATGCCGGCCACCGTGGTGGCGGGCGAGGACAGGGCCACGGGCGTGTCCAGCGGCACCGGGCAGTTGCTGGGCTGGCCGGCCAGGGGCTCGCGCAGCATGCCGGAGAGAAAGCCCGAGGCCGCGCCGTTGGGCTTGCCGGGGCGCACCGACACGGTCATGAGCCGCGCGGCGCGGCCGTCGATGTGGCCTTTGCGCGTGTAGTCGGCCACCAACTGCTCGCAGACGAACTTGTGGATGCCATAGCTCGATTGCGGCGTGGGCAGGGTGTCGTCGTTCACCACGGCGGGCAGGGGCAGGGCCGGGTCGCTGCCGTACACGGCGACGGAGCTGGAGAAGAAGAACAGCGGCGCGGGATGCCCACTGGCCGTTTGTTGCCGGCAGGCATCGAGCAGGGCGCGCGTGGTGTCCAGGTTGGCGTGCAGGCCGAGGTCGAAGTCGGCCTCGCATTCGGCGGAGACGGCGGAGGCCAGGTGGAACACCGCGTCCCAGCGCTGCGCGAACAGCGTGGGGATGCTGGCCATCAGGTCGCCGGCTTGCGATTGCACGCGCGGGTCGCGCTTGAGCGCCTCGTCGCGCGGCGCGAACAGGTCGGCCAGCATCAGGCGCTCGATGCGGCGGCCCGCGAGCTGGCCACGTTGCAGCAGCTCGCGCGCGAGGCGCGTGCCCAGGAAACCGGCGCCGCCGGTGATGAGGATGTTCATGCGGAAGCCTTCGTTGCTTGTTGTTCGCGCCAGCGGCGCAGCCAGCCCAGGCCGGCGCTGGTGCCGGCGCGCGGGCGGTACTCGCAGCCCACGAAGCCGGCGTAGCCGAGTTCGTCCAGGCGCTGGAAGAGGTGCGGGTGGTTGATCTCGCCGTCGTCGGGCTCGTGGCGGTCGGGCACGCCGGCGATCTGGATGTGGCCCACGCCGGGGAGGTGCCGTTCGAGACGGCGCGTGAGGTCGCCCTCACTGATCTGGCAGTGGTAGAAGTCCATCTGCACGCGCAGGTTGGGCGCGCCCACCTCGGCCACCACGTCGTGCGCCTGCTGTTGGGTGGTGAGGAAGTAGCCCGGCGCGTCGCGCCCGTTGAGCGGTTCGATCAGCAGCGTGATGCCCAGCGGCGCCACGCGCGCGGCGGCCTGGCGCAGGTTGGCCACGTAGGTGGCGTGCAGGCGGGCCTGGTCGGCACCCTCGGGCATGACGCCGGCCATGGCGTGCAGGCGCTGGCAGCCCGTGGCCTCGGCGTAGCGCAGGGCCGTTTCCAGGCCGGTGGCGAACTCGGCCTCGCGCCCGGGCAGGCAGGCCATGCCGCGCTCGCCGATGGTCTGGTTGCCCGGAGGCAGGTTGAACAGGGCCTGCGTGAGGCCGTGCGCGCGCAGGCGGCGCGCGATCTCGGCGGCGTCGAACTCGTAAGGGAACAGGTACTCGACGGCGTCGAAGCCGTCGGCGGCGGCCGCGGCGAAGCGCTCCAGGAAGGGCACTTCGGTGTACATCAGCGACAGGTTGGCGGCGAATCGGGGCATGTCACCAGGGGGCGTTGAAGCGCTGGCGCAGCTCGTCGAGGCGGGCGTCGCTCAGCGGGGTGGGGCGGGGGGAACACAGGAGCCACAGGCGCGCGGTCTCTTCCAGCTCTTCGAGCAGGGCCATGGCCTGCGCGGGGCCCTGGTGCCACACGACGGGGCCCAGGCGTTCGAGCATCACGGCGTGCAGCGGGCGTTGGGCCTGCGCGATGAGACGCGCGACGTCGTCGGCCACGGCGGCGTCGCCGGGTGCGCGGTAGGCGATGTGGGGCACGTGGCCCACCTTCATCACCTGGTAGGGCGTGATGGGGGGCAGGATGTCCGGCTCGCTCCACACGCCCTGCAGGCTCAGCGCGACGAGGTGGGTGCTGTGCGTGTGCAGCACGCAGCGGGCCTGCGGCGCGGCGCTGTAGATGCGCCGGTGCAGGGCGAGCGTCTTGCTCGCGCGCTCACCGGCGAGTGGCTGGCCGTCGTCGGCCACCCAGGCCAGGGCGGCGGGGTCGAGCTGGCCCAGGCAGGCGTCGGTGGGCGTGATGAGGAAGCCGCCGCCTTGCGATTCGTCGAGCCGCAGGCTGATGTTGCCGGCCGTGGAATGCGCGTAGCCACGCAGGAACAGCGAGGCGCCCACACGAACGATCTCGTCGCGGCAGGCCTGTTGGGCGGCGGGGATTTGAAGCGTCACCGGGACACCTCGGTCATCGCCAGCGCTTCGCGGAAGAAATCGGGGCCGCCGAAGTTGCCGGACTTGAGCGCGAGCAGCAGATCGTCGCCGCCGCGCGCGGTGCGCGTGCCCGTCCAGGGCACGCCGGGGCAGATGCTGGGGCCGATGCGCAGTTGGCGCACGTCCAGCGCCTGCACCACCGCGCCCGAGGTCTCGCCGCCGGCCACCACCAGGCGGCGCACGCCGGCGTCCACCAGGCCGCGCGCCACGCGGGCCAGGGCCTGCTCCACCAGTTCACCGGCGGCCTGCACGCCCAGCGTCTGCTGGACGGCGCCCACGCGCTCGGGCGTGGCGGTGGCGTAGACCAGCACGGGCCCCGCGTTCAAGGCCTGCTGCGCTTTCGAGAGCAGTGCCTCGGCCGTTTCCGTGCCCTGATGCAGGGCCAGCGGATCCACCTGCACGGCCGCGCCGCCGGCCTGCAGCCAGCGCGCGACCTGGGTGTTGGTGGCCTCGGAGCAGGAGCCCGAGACCACGGCCGAGGCGCCGCGCACCGCGGGCAGCGCGGCGGCCTGCGCGTCGGGTTGCAGCCAGCCGCGCCGCGCGTAGGCGGGGGGCAGGCCCAGGGCCACGCCCGAGCCAGCGGTGAGCAATGGCAGATCGGCGCACGCCTCGCCGAGCGTGAGCAGGTCGGCGTTGCTCACCGCGTCGGCGATGGCGATGCGCACGCCCTCGGCGCGCAGGGTCTGCAGGCGCTCGCGCGCCGCGTCGGCGCCCTGGGCGATGGTGTCGTGCCGCAGCAGGCCCACGCGCTGCGGCGTCTGCGCCTGCAGCACGCGCACCAGGTTGGCGTCGGTCATGGGCGTGAGCGGGTGGTGGCGCATGCCCGAGTCGCTGAGCAGCGCGTCGCCCACGAACAGGTGGCCCTTGAACACCGTGCGGCCGTTCTCGGGGAAGGCCGGACAGGCGATGGTGATGTCGCTGCCGAGCGCCTGCATCAGCGCGTCGGTGACGGGACCGATGTTGCCGCGCGGCGTGGAGTCGAAGGTGGAGCAGTACTTGAAGTAGACCTGCCGCGCGCCCGCCGAGCGCAGCGCCGCGAGCGCGGCCAGGCTCTGCTCGACGGCGGCCTCGGGCGCGATGGTGCGCGTCTTGAGCGCGACCACCACGGCATCGGCCTCGGGCAGCGGGCCCGTGGGCACACCCAGCACCTGCACCGTGCGCATGCCGGCGCGCACCAGCATGCTGGCCACGTCGGTGGCGCCGGTGAAGTCGTCCGCGATGACGCCCAGGATCATGCGGCGGCTCCGCTGGCCTGAGGCGCGGGCTCGGGCAGGTCCAGCCCCGCGAGCGTGGCGTAGTACTTCACCACCGCGGAGTCGTCCTCGCCGCCCAGGCCCATGGCGGCCGTGGCCAGGTAGAGCTGGTGCGCGGCGGCGGCCAGCGGCAGCGGAAATTTCAGGGCGCGCGCCGCGTCGAGCACGATGCCCAGGTCCTTCACGAAGATGTTCACCGCCGACAGCGGCGTGTAGTCGCCGTCCAGGATGTGCGGCACGCGGTTCTCGAACATCCAGCTCATGCCGGCGCTGTGGCAGATCACCTCGTAGAGCTGGCGCGGGTCGGCGCCGGCCTTCATGCCCAGCGCCATGGCCTCGCAAGCGCTGGCGATGTGCACACCGGCCAGGTGCTGGTTGACCATCTTCACCGTGGAGCCGATGCCGGCGCGATCGCCGAGGCGGTAGACCTTGCCGGCGATGGCGCTCAGCGCCGCGTCGGCGGCGGCAAACGCCGCGTCGCTGCCCGAGGCCATCACCGTCATCTGGCCCTCGGCGGCTTTCTTCGCGCCGCCGGACACCGGCCCGTCGATGAACAGGATGCCGCGCTCGGCCAGGCGCGCTTCCCATTGCGGCGGCAGGGCCGGGTCCACCGTGGCGGAGGCGATCACCACCGCGCCGGGGCGCAGGCCCTGGGCCAACCCGTGTTCGCCGAACAGCACGGCCTCGGTCTGTGCGGCGTTCACCACCAGCACCAGCACGGCGTCGCAGTGCGCGGCGAGTTCGGCGGGCTGCAACACGGCGCGGCCGCCGGCCTGTTCGAAGGCGGCGCGGGCGGCGGGCTGGGGGTCGCAGCCCCAGGTGGCCAGGCCCCGGCGCAGGGCCGAGCGCGCGGCGCCCAGGCCCATGGAGCCCAGGCCGATGACGCCCAGGGTGACGGGCGAGGGGTGGGAGGTGGTGGTCATTCGGTGCGGGGATTGGCGGGTTTGAGCAGCGCGTCCAGCGCGCGGCGCACGGGCGGCGAGGCGTGTTCGATGCGGTGCGCGGCGTTGGCCATGTGGCGCATGGCGGCCTCGCGCGCGGCGGCGGCGTCGCCCCGGCACACGGCCTCGGCGATGGCGCGGTGCTCCTGGTGCACCTGCACCATGTAGCCGCTGTCCAGGGACTCGTTGGTGCGCGTCACCTTCATGGCGTCGCGCTGGTACTGCTCCAGAAAACCGAGCAGGCGTTCGTAGTGCGGGTTGTCGGTGGCGCGGGCGATGCTGCGGTGAAAGCGCAGGTCGGCCTCCACGCCGGGCGCGCCCACGGGCGGGCAGGCCTCCAGCTCGGTCAGCGCGTCCATGATCGAACGCGCCTTCTCGGGCGTGATGCGCCGCGCGGCTAGCTCGGCCACGTCGGCCTCCAGGCCGCGCCGCACCTCCACCACCTGCAGCACGGCTTCCATGGAGTGCAGCACCGTCGGGTCGAAGGCCAGGGCGCGCGCCTGGTGGCTGGGCGCCACGAACACGCCCGCGCCCTGGCGCGAGGTGAGCAGGCCGATGGACTTGAGCTGGCTGATGGCCTCGCGCACCACGGTGCGCGACACGCCGAACTGCTCCGACAGGCGCTGCTCGGTGGGCAGGCGCTGGTCGGGCTCCAGCTCGCCCGACTCGATGCGCTGCATCAGCAGGGCCGCGAGCCTGTCGGTCAGGCGCTGCGGCGCCTGCAAGGGCTCGGCGTGGTCGGGGGGCATGCTTGTCTCGGGCTTTTGTGTGCTTATCAGGTCATCATACAAGTTGATCCGACAAAAAAAATCCCGGGAAAACCCGGGATCGTGCGGCGATCAGCGGCCGACGGCGACGAACAGGGCGCTGTTGTCGCGCAGCCAGTCGGCCGAGCGCTCGGTGTCCTGTTGGTCGGGGTGGAAATCGGGCCGGAAGTACGCGCGCCAGGCCGACCAGTTGGCGCGCAGCAGCCCCTGGCGGCCCAGCAGGTGGCGACCCGCGCTGCGCCAGGTGGACCAGCGCCACAGCGTGCCGTCGCGCCGCAGGTTGGCGGCGGTCTGGCGCAGAGCGTCGACCAGGAAGAACACCGTGATGCGGCGCATCCACTTCACGCGCCATGCGTGGTTGCCGCCCAGGGCCTGGTACAGGTCGAAGGCGGTGCTCTTGTGCTCGGCCTCCTCGGCGCTGTGCCACAGCCACAGGGCCTTCAGGCGCGGCTCGCTGCCGGCCAGCACCTCGGGGTGGCCCAGCAACCACTCGGCGAAGAGGGCGGTGAAGTGCTCGTTGGCCGCGGTGATGCCCAGGGCATGGCGCGCATCGGCACCGGCCAGCAGCTTCATGCGCGACTCGGCGCGCGGCGCCCAGTCGTTCACCAGGCCGTGCTTTTCGATCTGCGCGTTGAACAGCGCGTGGATGCGCCGGTGCGTGGCCTCCTGGCCCACGAAGCCCTTCACCTCGGCGTCCCAGCGCGCGCGCTGGTCCTCGGGCAGGCCCTTGGCGCCCTCGCGCACGGCGTCGATGAAGAACTGCTCGCCCACAGGGAAGCTCATGGACAGGGCGTTGAACCAGGCGGTGAGGAAAGCGTCGCCGCCGCACCAGTGGCGCGGCACGGGCGTGTCCAGGTCGATGAGCAGGCGGCGCACGGTGAGGTCGGTCATGGTGGTACTGGTACGGGTAGGTACCGAACAACTGTGCGCGCATGCGAGGGGGCTGTCAAGCGATGCGGCGCCCGCCCTGGGCGCGCCGCCTCAGGCCGCCGCCTGGCGCGGCACGCTCGGCCCGCGGCCGCGCACCCGCCAGAACAGGAACAGCGCAATGCTCATATTGAGCAGGTTCCACCCGATGCCGTTGAGGAAGGCCGCGTGGTAGCTGCCGGTGAGGTCGAACACCCAGCCCGACATCCAGCCGCCCAGGGCCATGCCCACCAGCGTGGCCATGATCACCGCGCCCACGCGCGCGCCGGCTTCCTGCGGGGCGAAGTGCTCGCGGATGATGATGGCGTAGCTGGGCACGATGCCGCCCTGGAACAGGCCGAACATGGCGGAGATGAGGTAGAGGGGCACCATGCCGTCGAAGGGCAGGAACATCAGCAGGGCCACGCATTGCAGCGCCGAGCCCAGCAGCAGCGTGCGGATGCCGCCGATGCGGTCGCAGATCCAGCCCGAGACGAGCCGGCTGACGATGCCGCTGGCCAGCATGAGCGAGAGCATCTCGGCGCCGCGCGCGGCGCCGAAGCCCAGGTCCACGCAATAGGCCACGATGTGCACCTGCGGCATGGACATGGCCACGCAGCAGGCCACGCCGGCCAGGCACAACAGGGCCTGCGCCTGCGCGGGCTTCATGCCGAAGGGGCGTGAGGTGTCGGGCAGGGCGCCGCCCGGCGTGGCGGGCGCGGCCGCCAACACCAGCGGCGGGCGCTGGCGCATGAGGTTGGCCAGCAGGAAGATGCCCGTGCCGCAGACGATGGCGAGCAGGAAGTAGGTGTTGCGCCAGCCGATGGTCTCGATGCCCCATTGCACCAGCGGCGGCCACACGGTGCCCGCCACGTAGTTGCCGCTGGCGGCGATGGCGACCGCGATGCCGCGCCGCTTGTTCCACCACAGGGCGGTGTCGGCCAGCAGCGGCGCGAAGGTGGCCGAGCTGCCCAGCAGGCCCAGCAGCAGGCCGTGCGCCAGACCGAAGGCCCAGATGTTGCCGGACAGCGCGGCGGCCGCGAAGCCGCCGGCCACCGCCACCGCGCCCAGGCGCAGCACCGGGGTGATGCCGTGCCGGTCGGCCATGCGCCCGGTGATCAGGCCGCCCAGGCCCAGGCAGACCATCATGAGCGTGTAGGGCAGGGACGCGTCGCCGCGGCCGATGCCGAACTCGGTCTGCACCGCCGGCAGCACCACCGCCACCACGTACATGCCGGCGTTGCCGAGGGTGACGAGGCCCAGCACGGTGAGCAGCCGCCAGGCGGCGGTGCGCGAGTCGATGAGGCTGGGGTCGGCGGGGGTGTTGTCTCGGGTGTTGTTCTTCATGGCCCGGCGATGCTACGACGCCCGCGCGGGCCACGCGTCCTCAGACGGGGGGTGCCCCCGTCACTCGACCGTGAACCCCACGGCCTTGACGATGGGACCCCAGTGCTCGGTGTCGCGGCGCTGCATGGCCAGCAGCTCGGCCGGGGAGGACGACTTGGCCTCCAGCCCCATTTCCGCCAGACCGTTGACCACCTCCGGTTTGGCCAGCGCCGTTTTCAGGGCGGCGTTGAGTTGCTGCACGGTGGCCGCGGGCGTACCGCCGGGCAGGTAGAAAGCGAACCACTCGTCGGTGACGATGTCCTTGTAGCCCTGCTCGACGTAGGTGGGCACCTGCGGCACGAAGCGGCTGCGCTTGGCGCCCGAGACGCCGAGCAGGCGCACGCGCCCGCCGCCCAGGTGCGGCATGAAGTCGCCGATGGGGCCGCTGACGCAGGCGATCTGGCCGGCCGTGAGGTCCAGGATCGCCGCCTGCGTGCCGCGGTAGGCCACGTGGCGCATGGGCACCTTGCCTGCGCGGCTCAGCATCTCGCCCGTGAAGTGGGGCGTGGAGCCGGCGGCGGGCGAGCCGAAGTTGGCCTGATCGGGGTTGGTCTTCAACCAGGCCATGAGTTCGGGCACGTTGGTGACGGAGGCCGGCACGGCCGGGCCCACACCCAGCGCAAATTCGAACGAGCACGCCAGCGACACGGGCGCCACGTCCTTGAACGGCTCGTAGGGCAGCTTCTTGTAGATGTGCGGGTAGATGGTGAGCATGGACGCCGGGGTCTGCAGCAGCACGGTGCCGTCGGCGGGTGCGACCTTCACCGTCGAGATGGCGATCTGGCCGCCGGCGCCGGTCTTGTTCTCGACCACCGCGGTGCGCGCGTAGAGGCCACGAAGGCCGTCCGCGACGCGGCGGCAGACGGTGTCGGAGGTGCCACCGGCGGCGAAGCCGGTGACGATGCGCAGCATGTCCACGGGTGGCGTCTGGGCCTGGGCGGCGGCGCTGCCGAACAGGCCGGGCAGGGCCAGCGCGGTGGCGCCGTGCTGAATGAACTGGCGGCGATTGGATGGCATGGGGAAGTCTCCTCTTGGATGGGGCGCAGGGCGCCGTTGGCTGGGAAGGTGGACGCTGAAACGCGGGAAGGGTGATCAGGCGGGCGCCGGTCCGATGGCGCGAGCGGCGCGGCGAACCAACTCGGCGACGCTGCCGTCGTGCCGGAAACCGGCAGCGTCGGCGCGGGCGGTCGTCAGGGGCGGCAGCCGGCCGAACTGGGCCTCCAGGGCTTCGTCGGGCCGGTAGCTGACGAGGGCCGCTGCGCCCGGGCGCTGCGCGTCGAAGGCCTGCACCAGTTCGCCGATGCTCAGCCGCAGCGCGGGCAGGGTCCAGACCGTGTGGCCGCCCAGGCGCTCGGTGGGGCACTGCGCGGCGTGCAGCAGGTTGTCGATGCAGGCATCCAGCGACAGCAGCCACAAGGTGGCGGACGCCGACACCGGGCAGACGTACGGGCGCTGCTCCACCAGGGCGCGGATGAGCTCGCTGGAGAAGGCGGACAGCGCGCCCGTGGGCGTGGGCGGGCGCGCCACGATGCCAGGCAGGCGCAGCGAGCGCGCGCGCAGGAAGCCGCGCCGCGTGCAGTCGGCCAGCAGGATTTCCGCCATCTGTTTTTGCGCGCCGTAGCTGAGGGCGGGCCGCAGCGGCGTGTCGTCGTCGATGCGCGCGGGCAGCGGCGCGCCGAACACGGCGATGGAGCTGGTGAACACGAAGGTAGGCGCCGCGCCGCCGCGCCGCACGGCCTCGACGAGCGCCAGCATGGCGTGCACGTTGACCTTCAGTCCCAGTTCGTAATCGGACTCGGACTGCCCGCTGGGCACGCTGGCCAGGTGGAACACCACGTCGGGGTGGTTCTGCGTGGCCGCCTCGATGACGGCCGCGTCGGCGATGCTGCCGGCCACGGCGCGCACCTGGGGGGCCTGTGGCGCCTCGGGCAGCCGCAGGTCGCACAGCGTGAGCTGCTCGATGACCTGCCCCTGCAGCGTGGCGCCGGGCGCTGCCAGGCGGCGGGCCAGGGCGCGGCCGATGTAGCCGTCGGCACCGGTGATGAGGACTTTCATGCGCAAGCCTCCCTCATGCCGGTTTGGCCACGCGCACGATCTGCGAGAGGTCGGCTTCGCCCAGGCCCTGCGCCTTGCCCTGGCGGAAGCGCTCCTGCACGGCCATCAGCACGGGGGCGTGCACGGCGGCCTGCTGCATGGCCTCGGCCACGTTGTCCACGTCCTTGAGCATGGTGGCCAGCGCGCCGATGCTTTGCGCGGGTGGCGTGGTCATGCGCGGCACGAAGGTCTGCAACAGCACCGAATCGGCCCAGCCGCCGGCCAGCGCGGTGGACAGCGCCGCCGCGTCGATGCCGCTGCGCTGCGCCAGGCTCACCGCTTCGGCGATGGCGCACAGCGTGGTGGCGACCACGGTCTGGTTGCACAGCTTGGCCACCTGGCCGGCGCCCGAATCGCCCATGCGGGTGATGGCGCGGGCATACGCACGAAGGGCCGGGCTCGCCTGCTCGATGGCGGCGGCGTCGCCGCCCGCCATCACCACCAGCGCGCCATTGGCCGCGCCGGCGATGCCGCCGGAGACGGGTGCGTCCACCCAGTCGGCGCCGGTCTGCTCCTTGAGCCGTTGCGCGATGGCGCGCGTGGCCGTGGGCGAGATGCTGGAGTGGTCCAACACGCGGCGCAGGGCGCCGGGCCGGTGGCTCAGGCCGTTGGAGCCGAAGGCCACTTGTTCAACGGCCCGCGTGTCGGTGAGGCAGAGGATCACCGTCTCGCAGTGTTGAGCCAGCTCGGCCGGGTCGGCCGCCAGCACCGCGCCTTCGGCCACCAGCGCCGCCGCTTTCTCGGGTGTGCGGTTCCACACCATCACGCGGTGGCCGGCCTGCAGCAGGCGGCGCACCATGGCGGCGCCCATCAGGCCGGTGCCGCCAAAACCGATCGTGCTCACATCCGCCATCACCGGGCCTCCGTTTCGTTCGGGGTCGGGTCCGGGGTTTCGTACGGCCACTCGACCGCGCCCGAGTGCGTGACCGCCCCCTGCCGCGCGGGCCGCACCACGAGCGCGTACTTCTCGAGTACGCCGCCCAGGCGCGCGGGTGCGGGTGCGGTCCAGCGCGCGCGCCGCGCCGCCAGCTCTGCCTCCGGCACCTGCAGCTCGATCAGGCCCACCGCCGCGTCGATGCGAATCACGTCGCCGCTCTGCACCAGCGCGATCGGCCCGCCTTCCACGGCCTCCGGCCCCGCATAGCCGATGCACAGGCCGCGCGTGGCGCCGGAGAAGCGCCCATCGGTGAGCAGGGCCACGGACTCGCCCATGCCCTGGCCGTAGATCGCGGCCGTCACGCTGAGCATTTCGCGCATGCCCGGCCCACCCTTGGGGCCCTCGTTGCGGATGACCAGCACCTCGCCGGCCTCGTAGCGGCGCTGCGACACGGCGCGCATGCAGGCCTCCTCGTTCTCGAACACGCGCGCGGGGCCAGTGAACCGCAGCGAGCGCAGGCCGGCGATCTTGAGCAGGGCGCCGTCGGGGCACAGGTTGCCGCGCAGCACGGTGACGCCGCCCGTGGGGTGGATGGCCTGGTCGCAAGGCCGCACCACGGTGCCGTCGGCATCGGGCCAGCGCTGCAGCGCATCGGCCAGGCGCTCGCCGTCGAGCGTGAGCACGTCGCCGTGCAGGTGGCCGCCCTGCAGCAGGGTCTTGAGCACCATGGGCACGCCGCCCACCTCGTGCAGGTCGCGCGCCAGGTACCGGCCGCCGGGTTGCAGGTCGGCGATCAGCGGCGTGCGCTCGAACACCGTGGCCACGTCGTCCAGCGTGAAGGGCACGCCGGCCTCGTGCGCGATGGCGGGAATGTGCAGGGCCGCGTTGGTGGACCCACCCGTGGCGGCCACGGCGGCGCAGGCGTTCTCCAGGCTCTGGCGGGTGATGAGTTGGCGCGGCAGCGGCCCGCCATTGGCGATGAGGCGCATCACGGTTTCGCCCGCGCGCTGCGCGATGGCCAGGCGCTCGCTGTAGACGGCCGGCATCATGGACGAGCCCAGGGGCGACAGGCCGAGCGCCTCGCCCACCATGGCCATGGTGTTGGCCGTGAACTGCCCGGGGCAGGCGCCCGCGCTGGGCGTGCAGGTGCGCTCGATGGCCAGCAGGTCTTCGGGCGGCAGGGCGCCGGTCTGCACCGCGCCCACGGCCTCGATGGTGGTGAGGATGGTGGCCTGCTGTCCCCGGGCATGCCCGGGCAGGGTGGCGCCGCCGAACACGAAGGCGGCCGGCACGTTCAGGCGCGCGATGGCCATCATCATGGCCGGCAGGGTCTTGTCGCAGCCCGCGAAGGCCACCAGGCCGTCGTAGGCGTGGCCGCGCACGGCCACTTCCACGCTGTCGGCGATCACCTCGCGCGAGACCAGGCTCATGCGCATGCCGGCGTGGTTCATCGAGGTGCCGTCCGACACCGAGACGGTGGTGAAGCTCACCGGCACGCCGCCGCCGGCCGCCACGCCCAGGCGCGCGCGGTCGGCCTGGGGCGCCAGGCCCATGGAGCAGGGTGTGTTCTCGCCCTGGGTGCTGACGATGCCGACGAGGGATTTGTCGAAGGCCGCCTCATCGAGGCCGGTGGCGCGCAGGAAGGCGCGGTGCGGGGCGCGTGCCACGCCGTCGGTGACGGCGCGGGAGCGGTGCTTGTGCAGGGACTGGGGTGGGGTCACGGTGCTTGTCGAAGTGGGAAGCGAGGCTGAAAAGCGAAGGTGCGGGGAGAGAAGAGGGGGCGGTGGTTCAGGCCGCCATGTCCAGCATGTGCGGCATCAGGCGCAGGCGGTCGAAGGCCCAGGCGATGTCCTGTTCCATGGCGCGCCGCGCGGCGCTGGCGTCACCGTCGACGATGGCTTGCAGGATCTGCTCGTGCAGTTCGGGATCGGGGCCCTGCGGCTGGTGCATCAGTTCGCGCGCGGCCCGCAGGTAGGGGCCGGACTGCAGCCACAGGCTCTCCACCATGGACAGCAGCGTGGGCGAGCCGGCCGCCTGGTAGATGGTGAAGTGGAAGGCCTGGTTGTGCGCCAGGCCCTGGTCCACGGTCGCAGGGCTCTTGAGGGCCTTGGCGATCTTGCGGGCGAGCTGTTTCAGCGCATCGACGTCGGCGCGCCGCAGGCGGGGAACGGCCCATTCGGTGAGCGCGCATTCCACCAGCACGCGGCTGCGGCGGATGTCGTCGAGCCGCTCCACGCTCAGCAGCGGCACCTGCATGGAGCGGCTGCGGTGGCGCTCCACGGCGCGCTGTTCCGCCAGGCGCTGCAGCGCGGCGCGCACGGGCATGGTGCTGGTGTTCATGGCCTGGGCCAGCTCTTCGATGCCCAGGAGCTGGCCGGCGGCGAAGTCGCCGCGCATGAGCTGGTCGCGCAAGGCGCGGTAGACCGCCTCGTTGATGGGCAGGGGGGAGATTGGGAGCATGGCGGGTGGCGTCTGGTCTGTGATCTTTGATCAAAGATCAGCAGCCGCGGACGATACCCGCGCCGGCTTGCGCCGGGTCAGGGGGTTATCCCTGAGGGGAACTCAATGACCCTGCGTCAATGCGCCTGCAGTTGCGCGCGCAGCATCTCCACCGCGTGCCGGTGCATCTGGCTCACGCGCGATTCGCTCACGCCGAGTTCTCGGCCGATGTCCTTGAACATCATGTCGTCCTCGTAGTGCATGAGCATGACCTGCTGCTCGCGCTCGGGCAGGCCGCGGATGGCGTCGACCAGTGCCAGGCGCATGCGCTGCTGCTCCAGCACACTCAGCGGCTCGTCGTTGGTGTCGCCGAAGTTGTGTCCGTGCAGGCCGTCGTCGTCCTCGTCCCCCACCAGGCCCATGTCGTCCAGAGACACCAATTGCGAGCGGTGCAGCTTGGCCTGCAGCGCGTGGTATTCGTCCAGGGACAGGCACAACTCCGCAGCCATCTCGCTGTCGTGCGGGCGGCGGCACAGGCGCTGCTGCAGGCGCTGGCCGGCCTCATCGATCTCGCGGCGGCTCTGGCGGCAGCCGCGCGAGGCCCATTCGGTGAAGCGCAGCTCGTCGATCATGGCGCCGCGGATGCGCGGCATGGCGAATTTCTCCAGGCCGCCGGCCTCGGCCTCGGCCGGGTCACAGCGGCCAATGGCTTCGTTCAAGCCGATCAGGCCGGCCTGGATCAGGTCGTCCACGTCCACCGAGGGCGGCAGTTGCGCGCGCAGGTGGCGGGCGACGCGACGCACCAGGGGCTGCATCAGGCGGATCTGCTCGTTGCGGGGGTCGGCGAAGCGGGCGGTGGCGGTCATGTGAGGCTCCCTCAAAAGGGGCTTCGCCGTGCGATTTGTCACTGCCGAAGCCATGGGCGGAAATTTAGGGATGGCCCGCCCAGGCGTCTGTGGGGATTGCTGGATGCGCCCTGTAGGTACCGCACTGCGCACGCTGTAGGCGCTTCCCGCCCGCGCCGCGCGCGCTTAGGCATTTTTTAAGAATTCATGAGTGAAGGATTACAGCGATTCGGGCCATTTCTTGCGCAGAATGCGCGCTCCTTCTTCGCCACGTTCCCTACCCGGGCGCGTCGGCGGTCGGCAATCTCCGGAGTCACCCCCATGCCTGCCATTCCTTCCGGGCGCACCCTCGCCCTGGCTGTCCTGTTCCCGTTGCTGTTGCCCGTTCTGCAAGCCTGCGGCGGCCCCGCCGACGCGCAGGGGGGCCCACCCCCGGCCATGCCGGTGAGCGTGGCGCCCGCAGTCCAGCGCAGCGTCACCGACGTCGAGACCTTCAGCGGCCGTCTGGAAGCGGCCGAGTTCGTGGAGCTGCGCCCGCGCGTGGCCGGCACCATCGACAAGGTGCACTTCACCGACGGCGCCACCGTGGCCGCCGGTGCCTTGTTGTTCACCATCGACCCGCGCCCTTTCGAGGCGGAGGTGGCGCGCGCCGAATCGCAGGTGGTGGCCGCGAAGTCGCGCGCCGATCTGGCGCAGACGGAATACGCGCGCGCCCAGAAGCTGCTGGACAGCCGCGCCGTGTCGCGCCAGGAGTTCGACCAGCTCGCCGCCGGCGCGCGCACCAGCGAGGCCGACATCAAGGCCGCCGAGGCCGCGCTGCGCGTGGCGCGCCTGAACCTGGCCTACACGGCGGTGCGCGCGCCCATCGGCGGGCGGTTGTCGCGCGCCAACGTCACGGCGGGCAATCTGGTGAACGAGCAGGTGGTGCTGACCAGCATCGCCGCCACGAACCGTGTGCACGCCTACTTCGATGGCAGCGAGCAGACCTTCCTGCGCGTGCGCGCCGCCGGCAACGCCAAGCCCGTGGTGCGCATGGGCCTGGCCAACGAGCAGGGCTACCCGCACCAGGGCACGCTCGACTTCGTGGACAACCGCCTGAACCCGCAGACCGGGGCAATCCGCCTGCGCGCGAGCTTCGACAACCGCGACGGCCGCTTCGTGCCCGGCCTGGCCGCGCGCCTGACCATGACCACCAGCGCGCCCTACCAGGCCACGCTGGTGCCCGAGCGCGCCATCGGCACCGACCAGAACCGCAAGACCGTGGTGGTGGTGGGGCAGGACGGCCAGCCGCAGTTCCGCGTGGTGCAACCCGGCGCGCTGCAGGACGGCATGCGCGTGCTGCTGGGCGACACGGTCAAGCCCGGCGAGAACGTGGTGGTGGAAGGCCTGCAACGCATCATGCCCGGCGTGCCGGTGCAGCCGCAGGTGCTTAAGGTGGACGAGAAGGGCATGCCCATCACGCCGCCGCCCGCCGCGCCGCAGCAGCCCGGCCAATAAGGGAGCGCCCGCATGGACATCTCCCGGTTCTTCATCGACCGGCCGCGTTTCGCGGCCGTGCTGTCGATCTTCATCTTCCTGATCGGCACGCTGGCCATCTTCCAGTTGCCACTGTCCGAGTACCCCGAGGTCGCGCCGCCGCAGATCGTGGTGCGCGCCCAGTACCCGGGCGCCAACCCGCGCGTCATCAGCGAAACCGTGGCCACGCCGCTGGAGGAGCAGATCAGCGGCATCGAGAACCTGCTCTATTACGACTCGTCGGCCACGGCCGACGGCGGCATGGCGCTCACGGTCACCTTCAAGATCGGCACCAGCCCCGAGGCGGCCGAGACGGCGGTGCAGAACCGCATCAACCGCGCCCTGCCGCGCCTGCCGGACATCGTGCGCCAGATCGGTGTGACCACCGAGAAGAGCAGCCCCAACCTGACCATGGTGGTGCACCTGCTGAGCCCGGACAACAGCCGCGACGCGCTCTACCTGCGCAACTACGGCCAGATGAACGTGCGCGACGACCTGCTGCGCCTGCCGGGCATGGGTTCGGTGCAACTGTTCGGCGCGGGCGACTACGCCATGCGGGTCTGGATCGACCCGGGCAAGCTGGCCGCGCGCAACCTCACCACCGCCGAGGTGGTGGCCGCCATCCGCGAGCAGAACGCGCAGGTGGCCGCCGGCACCGTGGGCGCGCCGCCCGCGCCCCGGGGCACGGAGTTCCAGCTCGCGGTGAACACCCAGGGCCGGCTGACGACCGAGGAGGAGTTCGCCGACATCATCGTGCGCACCGACCCGGCCACGGGCGGGCTGATCCGCATCCGCGACGTCGGCCGCGTGGAGCTGGCGGCGGGCACTTACGCCCTGCGCAGCCTGCTCAACAACAAGGAGGCGGCGGCGATCGCGGTGTTCCAGGCACCGGGGTCCAACGCGCTGGCGCTGTCCAACAGCGTGCGCGAGACCATGGAGCGCCTGTCGCAGAGCTTCCCGCCGGGCGTGGAATACGACATCGTCTACGACCCCACGCGCTTCGTGCAGACCTCGATCGAGAAGGTCGTGGTCACGCTGCTGGAGGCCGTGGCCCTGGTGGTGCTGGTGGTCATCGTCTTCCTGCAGACCTGGCGCGCCTCGCTCATACCGCTGCTGGCGGTGCCGGTGTCCATCGTGGGCACCTTCGCCTTCCTGCTGCTGCTGGGTTATTCCATCAACACGCTCACGCTGTTCGGCCTGGTGCTGGCCATCGGCATCGTGGTGGACGACGCCATCGTGGTGGTGGAGAACGTGGAGCGCAACATCGAGGAGGGCCTGTCGCCGCGCGAGGCCACCATCAAGGCCATGCGCGAGGTCTCCGGGCCCATCATCGCCATCGCCCTGGTGTTGTGCGCGGTGTTCGTGCCGCTGGCTTTCGTGCCGGGCCTCACGGGCCAGTTCTACAAGCAGTTCGCGGTGACGATCGCGATCAGCACGGTGATCTCGGCCTTCAACTCGCTCACGCTGAGCCCGGCCCTGTCCGCGCTGATGCTGCACCCGCACGACCAGTCGCCCGATCGCCTGACGCGTGCGATGGACAAGGTGTTCGGCCGCTTCTTCCGCTGGTTCGACGCCGCCTTCCACCGCCGCAGCGAGGGCTACGGCCGTCGCGTGGGCTACATCGTTCGGCACAAGACGGTCTCGCTGGCGGTGTACGCGGTGCTGCTGGGCGTCACCGGCCTGCTGTTCGCGCGCATCCCGGCCGGCTTCGTGCCCGCGCCCGACAAGCAGTACCTGATCGGCATCGCGCAGTTGCCCGCGGGCGCGTCCATCGACCGCACCGACGCGGTGATCCGCGAGATGAGCGAGATCGCGCTCAAGGTGCCGGGGGTGATCGACTCGGTGGCCTTCCCCGGCCTGTCGATCGCGGGCTTCTCGGCCGCGCCGAACGAAGGGATCATCTTCTTCGGCCTGGCGCCGTTCGAGGAGCGCACCTCGCCCGAGATGAGCAAGGAGGCCATCCTGGGCCAGGTCAATGGCGCCATCCAGAGCATCCAGGGCGCGCGCATGTTCGTGGTGCCGCCGCCCGCGGTGGACGGCCTGGGCAACGTCGGCGGCTTCAAGCTGCAGGTGCAGGACCGCGGCGGCCTGGGCGAGCAGGCGCTGTACGGCGCGGTCTGGGGCACGCTGGGGCAGATCTACGGCAACCCGCAATCGTCCGTGGGCACGCCGTTCTCCAGCTACGACATCAACGTGCCGCAGCTCTACGCCAACGTGGACCGCACGCGCGCCAAGCAGATGGGCATCAACCTCGCCGACATCTACGACACCATGCAGGTGAACCTGGGCTCGCTCTACGTGAACGACTTCAGCCGCTTCGGCCGCACCTACCAGGTGGTGGTGCAGGCCGACGCGCCCTTCCGCGCCGACGCCGAGGCCATCACCAACCTGAAGACCCGCAACGGCGCGGGCGAGATGGTGCCGCTGGGCGCGCTCATGACGGTGGAGCCCAGCTTCGGCCCGACGCGCGTGACGCGCTACAACGGCTACCCCTCGGCCGACGTGAACGGCGCGCCCAACCCGGGCTTCTCGTCCAGCCAGGCGGAGGCCGAGATCGAGGGCCTGCTGCAGCGCACGCTGCCGCGCGGCATGACCTACGAGTGGACCGAGTTGAGCTACCAGGACCGGCTCACGCGCGACTTCACCATCCCGGGCACGCACACCACGCTGCCGGTGCTGGCCGCGGTGCTGATGATCTCGGTGCTGCTGGTGATCCTGGTGCTGGCGGCGCAGTACGAGAGCTGGAGTCTGCCGCTGGTGATCGTGCTCATCGTGCCCATGGGCATCCTGTCGGCGCTGTTCGGCGTGTGGCTGTCCAGCCTGCCGTTCTTCGGGCAGCCGGGCGACCTGAACGTCTTCACGCAGGTGGCGCTGGTGGTGCTGGTGGGCCTGGCCTGCAAGAACGCAATCCTGATCGTGGAGTTCGCCAAGGAGCTGGAGGAGCGCGGCGAGACGCTGTACGACGCCATCGTGCACGCCTGCCGCATGCGGCTGCGGCCCATTCTCATGACCTCCATCGCCTTCTGCGCGGGCGTGATCCCGCTCATCGTGGGCAGCGGCGCGGGCAGCGAGATGCGCCGCGCCATGGGGATCGCGGTGTTCTCGGGCATGGTCGGTGTCACGCTGTTCGGCATCTTCATGACGCCGGTGTTCTATGCGTTGCTGCGTTCTCGGCGGGCCCATCGCCTGGGCCAGGATGAAGCGGAGGTGAAGCATGCGTAAGCCCCTTCTCTCAAGCCTGGCCCTGGCTGCGCTGCTCGCGGGCTGCGCGGCCGTGGGTCCCGACCACGAGACGCCCACGGTGGCGCTCGACGAGCGCTTCATCAACGCTGGCGCCACAGGCAGCAACGCGCAGGCGCCGGGCGAGGACATCGCGCGCTTCTGGCGCGGCTTCAACGATGCGGCGCTGGACGCGCTGATCGAACGCGCGCTGGCCGCCAACACCGACATCCGCCTGGCGCAGGCGCGCCTGCAGGAGGCG
>NZ_DATIGV010000182.1:0-36015 GCF_035481345.1 Hydrogenophaga sp.
CAGCTTAGCGACGTGTACTCGGAACACGACTCAACCCTCTTTACCGCTGAGGTAGGGTTCGCGATTCCACTAAGATTCCCTATCGCCCCCTATCTGAATATGAATCTGCACAATGTGACCCTTGTTGATAGAGCAGCGAAACCTAATTACTTCCCGATAGGTAACATTCCTGGATTATCGAGCCGAGCAAATAGCCTCACCGCATTTAAATGCAAGCTCAAAGATTGTCCGCCCGGCAATAGACTTGGAGTTGCGCTTGCAGGAGTGGGCGGACTATTTGAGGGTGAATTTGACTTTGACGCATTCACGTCGACGACGATGTATCTTCAGTTGGTTCCTTCCCTCGGATCATATGGCACAGCCGTCAACATTGAATACCGCATCCGCATCAATGGATGGAGGGCGACAGCAATAGGCGACGAAGCGGCAGAACCTCGGATTATTGCCGGTCCCGGGAATCGAGTTTATGTCTACGATGCCGTCAACTTCTGCGAGGTTAAGATCGACAATGGACTAAAGACGGTCAAGCGGACACAGCGCACCACGGTGACTCCTCCTGCGGGAGGGCAGTTCTCGACTTCCCTAAGCGTTCCCTCGACATGGTATCCGGCCGGATCAGCAGCGAAGATCATGTCCACCGTTGGGGGCGCTACGGGTTTGACCGTCGGATTCACCGGAACAGGAGGCCCGGCCGCCCTTGCAACGCTTACTTCCACGATAGTCAATAGTGCGGGTTCACGGAACGGCACTCCAAACTTATTGGCGGCCGATACAGTTGCTCGTACCGTCGTGGTTACTAATACCGGTCCCAACTTTGATGGGACAGGCTCACTACAGATCGCTTTGACGATTGAGCAGGTGTCGGTTTCGGAATGAGTGAACTGGCAAGTTCGTGTTCAACGCGGTCTTGCCTTTCAGCAGCATCAGAATCCAAGCCAACGCTGAAGAGCCAGTTCGCGTCGGGCCCATGGCCGCTGGTTGGCCGTCTCGCCAGGAGCATTTTGCGGAGGTCGGGGCGGCGCACCCGTGGGGCATCCCCCGCGCCTGACGCGCTCACGCATCCTTTCGCGCAAGGCGCCAGCTCACAACGCATTCGCGTCCAAACCCCCAGAGGTAGATGGTCCCATCGGAGTGACGCTGGTCGAACTCCCAAAACGCAAGCGTGGGGTCGCGGTGGAGGTGCACCCCCCACGTACCCCGACTTGCGTAGAAGGAGCCGGGGGAGTATTCGATGCGCAGATTCGGGGTGGTAAGGGTCATGATGGTCAATGGGTCTTGGGGTCCGTGCAGATCGCACGCGGCGGATCATCAGGAGCGCCTTCTGGGCTTGCGTGAATGCCCCCTCACCGCCCTACCCCGACTTGACACTCACGGTACCGTAACGATCTCGGCTAGCATGGGGCTCGCTGTGGCACATCCTTGTATCACTTGCAGCCCAAACGACTCACATAAGTCGTTGATTTGATTGAATTTTTCTGGCGACTTGGCGATGTCAAGGCTCGTCACCTTACACACCAAAGCCGCAGGCAGTGCCTGCGGCTTGTTTCATGGCTTGCGCGATTCTTCGCCAGCCAACCAAGCCGGGATGTCGCGCTTGGCGTGCAGCACGCGCCAGACATCGATGTGATCGTCGCGCTCGATGTAGAAGACCAAGTAGGGGTAGCGCGTGAGTGGCCAGCTTCGCAGGCCCGGCAGGTTCAACTCGTGCGCGTAGCGGGGCGAGCCGGTGCCCGGCTGCCTCCCGATGTGGACAAACGCCTTGTCCAGTGCATCCACCATGCCGTCGGCCACGTTCGACCCGGCTTCGCTTAGGTAGTGGTCAAGTGCTGTCTCCACGTCGCCGATGGCCAGGACGCGTGGAACAACGGGCTTGGCGCTCACTGCTGGGCGCGCGACCGAACACGCGCACGCAGGCCTTCGTAGAAAGTGGCATCAACGGGCTGGGTCGGCGCACTTTCCGCACCGGCCAACAGCAAGCCGCGCAAGTGCTGGCGATCTTGCTCCTTGCGGATCAGCTCGCGCACGTATTCGCTGCTGGTGCCGTAGCCCCGCTCCAGCACCTGCTCGTCAACGAAAGCCTTGAGCGCCTCGGGCAGGGAGATGTTCATCGTGCTCATGGGGATGCATGCTAGGAAGCTTGGCAAAATTTGGCAATACCGACCGGATTTCGCGCCGTCATCCAAGGGCATTCAACGGCAAGCGCGACAGCCTAAACTGCCAACACTTCGGCTACCCGCAAGATTGCATCAAGAGATCCCGCCATGCCTGCACGCGACCCCACCGCCATCACCGACTGGCACGCCCACGTCTACTTCGACGCCGCCACGCGCGACGCCGCCTGGGCCTTGCGTGAGTTGATCGGCGTCGAGTTGGCCGGGCGCGTGCAGATCGGCCGCTTCCACGAAAAGCCCGTGGGCCCGCACCCGATGTGGTCCTATCAATTGGCGTTCGATGCCGACCAGTTCGCCCACATCGTCGGCTGGCTCACGCTGAACCACGGCGCGCTCGACGTGTTCATCCACCCCAACACCGGCGACGAACTGCGCGACCACCGCGACAGCGCGCTGTGGCTGGGCCAGTCCCATACGCTGGACCTGAACGCGCTGCAGGCTTAAGCCACCGCGCGCAGGTGGCGCAGCGCCGCCTCCCCCGCCCACACGCCACTGGCCATGGAGGCCGTGAGCAGGTAGCCGCCGGTGGGGGCTTCCCAATCGAGCATCTCGCCGGCCACGAACAAGCCCGGGCGTTCGCGCACCATCAGGCCGTCGTCGAGTGCCTCCAACCGCACACCGCCCGCGCTGCTGATGGCCTCGGCCACGGGGCGGGGGCGCATCAGCTTGAGCGGCAAGGCCTTGATGGCCGCCGCGAGTCGCGCCGCGTCGTGCATGGCCTCGCGGTCCAGGCATTCGTGCAGCAGCGCGAGCTTGATGCCGTCGAGCCCGAGCCGGCCCTTGAGGTGGCTGGAGAGGCTGCGCGAGCCGCGCGGGTGCGACACGTCGGCCAGCACGCGTTCGGGCGTGCGGTCGGGCAGCAGGTCGATCCACAGCGTGGCCGAGCCGCCGCGCGCGATGCGGTCGCGCAGCGCGGCCGACAAGGCGTAGACCAGGCTGCCTTCGATGCCGGTGGCGGTGGCGACGAACTCGCCGCGGTGCCAGTGGCGCGCGTCGGTGGGTCCATCGAGCGCCAGCGCCACGGTCTTGAAGGGCTGGCCGGCCCAGCGTTCGGTGAACACGGCACTCCAGCCCTCGGCCACACCGTGCACGGGCGAGCCCGCCACGTCGAAGCCGCAGTTGGCGGCTTGCAGTTCGGCCACGTCGACGCCCACGTCGCGCAACCAGGGCACCCATGCCCCGTCGGAGCCCAGGCGCGGCCAACTGGCGCCGCCCAGGGCCAGCAACACGACGCCCGCCCGCACCTCGCGTTCTCCTTCCGGCGTGGCAAAGCGCAAGGCGCCGCCGTCGCCAAAGCCCAGCCAGCGGTGGCGCATGTGGAAGTGCACCGGTTCGCCCCCCGGCTCGGGGTGGCGCAGGCGATGCAGCCAGGCGCGCAGCAGCGGCGCGGCTTTCATGTCGGTGGGAAAGACGCGGCGCGACGTGCCGACGAAGGTGGCGATGCCCAGGCCCTCGGCCCAGTCGCGCAAGGCTTGCGGCCCGAAGCGCTCGAGCATCGGCCGCAGCGCGCCCGCGCGTTCGCCGAAGCGCGCCACGAAGGCCTCGAAAGGCTCGGCGTGCGTGAGGTTGAGCCCGCCCTTGCCGGCCAGCAGCAGCTTGCGGCCCACGGAGGGCATGGCGTCGTACAGGTCCACCGACACGCCCGCGCGCGACAGCACCTCGGCCGCCATGAGGCCGGCCGGGCCGCTGCCGACGATGGCCACGCGGGAGTTCATTCTTCTTTCCATTCGAACACGCGCCCCTGCGGGTTGATGAACGCCAGCCGCAGCGGCTCGCCGGGGTGGATGGCCGACACCGCCGCGCGGTAGGCGGCCATCTGCTCACGGTGCGCCAGCACGGTGTGCGGTGCCTCGTGGGTCTTGAAGTCGAGCACCCACCAGGTGCCGCTGGCGCGGTCGCGCAGCAGGCGGTCGAGGCGGCGCACCTGGCCTTCGTGCAGCAACTCCACCTCGTTGCCCCATTGTTCGACGCGGGCGTCGTCCCAGGCCCAGGCGGCCTCGCCGCGCACGATGCGCCGGGCCGCGTCGAGGGCCTGGGCGGCGGTGGCGGCGTCCAGTTCGTGCAGGTCGGCGACGGCGCGCTGGTGCGCAGCGTTCCAGTCGAACCCGCGCGCGGGTGTGGGGCACCATTGCAGCAACTGGTGCACGGCGCGGCCGAAGCGGGTCTGGGCGTCGGCTTCGATAACCACCACCTCGGGCACCGGCTCGGGCAAGGCCCGCAGCGTGGGCAGCGCGTGCAGTTCGAAGGCCGCGGCCTCGGTGTGCACAGCGGGGCGGCAGGCATCGGGCTGGTCGAGCATCTGCGCGAGCGGCGAGAGCCGCTGCCACCACGAGGTGCCGGCGCTCGCGCGCCCGGGCTCGAAGCTGGAGGCCACCAGCCGGTGGCCGGCGCGCGTCATGGCGACGTAGAGCGCGTTGAGTTCCTCGAGCGAGCGCGCGCGGCGCTCGGCGTCGAGCAGTTCCTGGGCGCACAGGGGGGCGCGCTTCTCGCTGGCCAGGAAGACGAATCGGCGCGGCTGCGGCGCCTCGCCGGGCCAGTCCACCAGCACACCCATGGATTCGGCGCGCGCGGGCGCGGCGTCGGTGTCGAGCAGCAGCACAGTGTGCGCCTCCAGGCCCTTGGCGCCATGGATGGTGAGCAGGCGCACGGCACCGGGCGTGGCCACGGGCGGCATGGGCGTGCCGCCGGCCTTGAGCGCGCGCACGAAGCGGTAGGCGGTGAGGAAACGCCCGCCCTCGTGGTCGAGCGCCTGCGCCAGCAAGGCCTGCAACTGGGCCTGGGTGGCGGCGCGCTGCGCGGGCGGCACGGCCTGCGCGAAGCGCGCGAGCAGATCGGCTTCGCGGAACACGAGTGACAGCGCGTCGTGCGGGGGCAGGTTCAGCAGCGCCTCGCGCCAGCCTTGCCAGCGCAGGGCGGTGTCGCGCCACAGCGGCGCGGCATCGGGCGCTTGCGCGGCCTGCAGCAGCACGGGCCACCAGCGCGCGCCGGGGCCGGCGGCGCGCACGGCGCTGGCCAGCGCGGCCAACTCGTCGTCGCCCCAACCGCCGATGGGCGAGCGCAGCGCGCGCGCCAGGCTCAGGTCGTGCCCCGGCGAGACCAGGGCGTCAATGAGCGCGATCACGTCCTGCACCGCGGGCGCGTCGGCCAGGTCGAGCTTCTCGGGCTGTTCGCTGGCGATGCCGCGCTCGCGCAGGGCCTCGTGCATCCAGCCCAGGCGTTCGCGCTTGCGCGCGAGCACCATGACGTCGTCGGGCCGCACGCGGCCAGCGGCCACCTCCGCGGCGATCCAGTCGGCCGCCTGGCGCGCCTCGAGTTCGCTCATGGCGTCGTCGGCCAGGTGGCGCGGCGTGGACAGGCTGTCGCGCCAGGCCACGGGGTCGGTGGTCGCGGCGTCGGCGCCTTCATCGACGCGCTCACGGGCGCTGCGCGGCACCACGGGCAGGGCCAGCACGGCGCCGGGCTCGGCGCTGGCGGTGGTGTGCGGGCGAAAGGCCGCGCCCACCGCTTCGCCGTATTCGCCCGCGTCCACGGCCTGCTGCATGGCGGTGTTCACCGCATCCACCACGGCGATGGCGCAGCGGCGCGTGTGGTCGCAGGCCAGCAGCGAGCCACCCAGGCCCTGCACCACGAAGGCCTGGGCCGCGCGAAAGACCTGCGGTTCGGCGCGGCGGAAGCGGTAGATGGACTGCTTGGGGTCGCCCACGATGAAGACGCTGGGCGCCTCCCCGGGCCCCGCACCGGCGTAGGCTGCAAGCCAGCCGTACAGGGCCTGCCACTGCAGCGGGTTGGTGTCCTGGAATTCGTCGATGAGCAGATGGCGCACGCGCGCGTCCAGGCGCTGCTGCAGCCAGCCGGAGAGTTCGGCATCACCCAGCAGGCGGCGCGCGGCGCCTTCGACGTCGTTCATGTCGACCCAGCCGCGCTCGCGCTTGAGCTCGGCCAGCACGCGCAGCAGCACGCGGGTGAGCCGCGCCAGGCGCTGGTGGTGCACCCAGGCGCGGTGCTGGCGCTCGGCGAGCAAGGCCTCTTCGATGCGGGCGTGCGCCGCCTGCACGGCGGGCAGCGCGTCGGGTTGAGCGCCCAGCTTGAGCGGTGTTCCCTTCGCTGTGGTGAGGGCAGAAATGGCTGCGCGTCCATCGCTACTGGTCACGGCCTGTTCGAGCTCGCGCGCAGCCTTCTCGGATTTCTTGAGCTTGCTGAACGCACCCAGCGCTTGTGCGGCAGCGATCAGCTCTGCACGGAAGCGCTCATTCAGAACCAACCACGCGATCGGATCGTCGCCCGCACCGGCCCACTCGGGCATCTGCTCGTCCAAGGAGCGCACGGCGCCATCCACCGCGCCCACGGCGTCGGCCCAGAGGAATTCCACGCGCTTGGTGGCGGCGTTGCGCAAGGCGGTGAGGGTCTGGTGGCGGCCGATGTCGGCGACGCTGGCGAAGAAGTCCTCGCGCGCGGCCTCGTCCTGCGCGAGTTCGGCGTAGAAGCGCGGCCACAGGCGCTGCAGGATGGCCTTGTCGTCTTCCTGCAGCTCGTACTGCGGCGGCAGGCCCAGCTCCTGCAGCACCGACAAGGGCGCGCCGCGCAGCAGCGCCGCGAACCAGCTGTGGAAGGTTCGCAGTTGCACCGGACGGCCTTGCCGGCGCAGCCGCTCGCGCAGGCCGCGCGCGGCGGGCACCAGCTCACGCGCCACCGCCTCGGGCAAGCCGCGCATCACCAGGCCGGCGCACAGTTCGTCGTCGCTCTGCGTGGCCCAATCGGCCACCACCTGCTGCAGCCGCTCGCGCATTTCACCGGCGGCCTTCTTGGTGAAGGTGATGGCCAGGATGTCCTGCGGTGGCGCACCGTCGAGCAGCGCGCGCAGGATGCGAGAAACCAGCATCCAGGTCTTGCCCGCGCCCGCGCAGGCCTCCACGGCCACGCTGCGCGCCGGGTCGCAGGCGCGCGCGTAGAAGGCCTGCGGTCCCACGGGCTGGCCATCGACGCGGTAGGCGAGCCCGGTCATGCGTCGTCCTCCGCCTCACCCGCCACGGGTTGCCAGAAGTCCTTGCGGCACAGGCCGCGCGCCGCGCAGAAGTCGCAGGCCGCGCCTTCGCCCAGGGCCTTCATCGCGGCGCCACCGGCCACGCGCTCCAGGTCGTTCACCAGACCCTGCACGATCGCGTCGCGCGCCATCAGCACCTCGGTCTGTTCGATCAGCTTCGCTGGCTCGTCGCGCTCGCCGCGCGCGTCGACGATGCTGAGGTAGGCCGCGCGCAGGCGCTGCGCGGGCAGCAGCGCGGCGTAGAAGCCGAGCTGCGTGTCCTCCAGCGGGTCCTTCACGCGCGCCTCGGTGCGGGTGCGGCTCTCGGTCTTGTGGTCGATGACGAAGCTCTCGTCGCCTTCGGCGTTCTCACCCAGGTCGCGCCGCGCGTCGATGCGGTCCAGCCGGCCGTGCAGGGTCCAGCGGCCCGCGCGCTGCTCGCGCTCGGCCTCGGCCGCCACGAAGCGCCAGCCCTCGGCCTCGTGCGGCCACAGCCAGTGCAGGTAGGCCTCGCGCAGCGCGGGCCATTGCGCGCGGTAGGGCAGGAAGCCACCGGCCTGCATGTCATCGCCCAAGCCCATCGCCACGGCCACCACCTCGGCCAGCGCATCCAGCGCGGCGCGGTCGGCGTCCTCGCCGGGGCGCTCGTCGCCGCGCGCCTCGTGAAAGCGCTTGAGCACCTCGTGCAGCCAATTGCCCAGGTCGCCCTGGTCGGGCTCGGCGTCAAGTTCGTCCACCTCGTCCAGGCGCAACTGGCGGCGCGCGAAGAAGCGGTAGGGGCAGGTGCGCAGGTCGTCGTAGGCACTGGCCGACAGGCGCTCGGGCAGCAACGCGGGCGCGCGGGCCTGGGGCTTGGGCGTGCCGCCCGCCGCCACCGGGCGCGGGTCGAGCAGGGACTGGGCGGCGCCCTCGCCGCAGCCGTCGATGAAGGGGCTCGGCAGCAGCGCCTCGCCAGCATCGTGGCGGCGCCAGAGCGCGTCCACCGGCGCACCCGCGAACAGGTGCGACCAGGCCGAGGCCGCCGCGCGCGCCAGGGCCTCACGATCGGGCAGGCCCAGCAGTTCGCGTTGCGCGGCGGTCCAGGCACTGTCGGGCTCGGGGCTGGCGCTCAGGTGGCGCTCGTCGCACCCCGGTGCCACCACGGCCGCCACGCGGCGCCCCAGGCGCTGTTGCAGGGGCAGCACGACGACCTGCGGCGCGCCGACCACGGTGGGCTGGAACACCGCGCCCTCCAGCACGTCGCGCACCCAGGCGCCGAAGGCCGCGAGCGACCAGCGCGCGGCCGCGCGCGGCCCGGCGGCGGCCTCGCCCAGGCCGTCGAGCTCGTGCGCGCCCTCGCCCAGGCGCAACACGCCGATCAGTTGGCGGCCGGCCTCATCGGCCTGCAGCGGCGCCCACTGCCCACTGCGCTCCAGCGCCTGCGCGGTGTCCTTGAGCCAGTGCAACAAGGGCCGTGCAGCCTGCAATTCGGCGCGCTGCGCGTCGATGTCGGACCCGCGCCAATCCAGGGGCACGGCGGCCCAGCGCGCCACGCCTTTTTGCCGCAGCCGGCGCTCCAGCGCCTCCACCACCGCCGGCGAAAACGCGGGCGCGAGCTTGAGCCAGTCGAGCACCTCGTCGGTGCTGGCGCGCGCGTCGGCCGCGCGCAGCAGGGCCATCAGGCTGGCGGCGGCGCGCGTGGTGGACAGCTTCCAGCCGGTCTCGTCGCGCAGCCGCACGCCAGCCCCCATCAGCAGGGCGCTGGCGCGGCGCGTGAGCAGGCGGTCGTTGGCGATCAGCGCCACCGGCGCGCGCCCGGCGTTGAGGTGCGCGATGGCGCAGGCGGCGGCGGCCTGCGCCTCGGCTTCGAAGTCATCGCAGGCCCACACGCGGGGCGCGGCCTCGGCCGGCGCGGACCAGGCCAGCCGCCCGGCCCGTTCGCCCCAGTGGGCCAGCAGCGCCTCGGTGAGCGGATCGGGGTGGTGGCCCGGCAGGCACAGCAGGCGATCGGCGTCGGCGCCCGGGGCGGCCTGGGGCGACCACAGCGCGTCCGTGACGTAGGCCGAGCTGCCCGCCCAGGTGACGGCCAGGTTCGCCACCAGCGACTCCCACTGCGCGCTGGCCGAGCCGCCCGCCCCCGCCAGCGCGGCGCGGCGCTCCTCGGCCCAGGCCGCGCGCCGCTCGGGCGCCTGGGCGGCGGCCAGCGGTGCGAGCTGGCGCGCGGCGTCGATCAGGCGGGCCACCAGTTCGCGACGCAGGCCCGCGTCCAGCCGCGCGGGCACCACGCGCTCGATCCACGCGGCGGCCACCAGCGCGTCGCGCGCCATGTCGTGGCTGATGTCGTCGGAGCCCGGCCGCCAGGGCGCCAGCGCGGCGGCCCAATCGCGCAGCGTGGTGAAACGCGGCGCCAGGCCCGCGGTTTGCCGCTGGCGTTCGGCCCAGGCGCGGCGCGCCTCGGCCACCAGTGCGGCATAAGGCAGCAGCACCACCAGGCGCGACATCGGGACCCGGGCCTGCAGCGCCACCCCGGCGAGCTCCTCAAAGGGGGCCTGCCATGCACACGACATCGCGTCCGCCTGCACGGCGGCGCCCACAAGGGCTGACTCGTCGTGAGGTCTCGCGGGCTCTGGCGTCATGAAAAGGGGGTTTCTGTCACAATGCGGCCGCTTGCATGAGGGGGCCGACGTCGTCGCCCGGTCAGCCGCATGCGCCGCACTGTAACCTCCCCCCGCTCACCGAAAACCCAAGGACGAACCCCATGGCCAGCGACCTGATCAAACACGTTTCCGATGCCAGCTTCAAAGCCGATGTGCTGGACAGCAAGGCCCCGGTGCTGGTGGACTTCTGGGCCGAATGGTGCGGCCCCTGCAAGATGATCGCCCCCATCCTGGACGAGGTCGCCGGCACCTACGACGGCAAGCTGCAGGTCGCCAAGCTCAACGTCGACGACAACCGCGACGTGCCCGCCAAGTTCGGCATCCGTGGCATCCCCACGCTGATGCTGTTCAAGGACGGCCAGCTCGCCGCCACCAAGGTGGGCGCGCTCAGCAAGGCCCAGCTCACCGCCTTCATCGACCAGCAACTGGCCTGATCCCCCCGGCCCGGGCGCCCGCCCGGGCCCATGGGCCGCGCGGAGCCCGACGACAGGGGCGCGAACGCAGCGATTCCTGTCATAATCCGCCGCAATGCGGGCAGCAAGCCCGCCTCTCCCCCGCGCAACGTCCGTCATCCGGACCGCAGCGCCCACCTCCCCGCTCTTCCCCTATCGCCTCCACCCTGGAGTGACGTCGATGCACCTGAACGAACTCAAGGCCCTGCACGTTTCCGAAGTGTTCAAGCAGGCCGAAGCGCTCGAAATCGAAAACACCGGCCGCATGCGCAAGCAGGAGCTGATGTTCGCCATCATCAAAAAGCGCGCGAAAACCGGCGAACAGATCTTCGCCGACGGCGTGCTCGAGGTCCTGCCCGACGGCTTCGGTTTCCTGCGCGCGCCGGACACCAGCTACACCGCCAGCACCGACGACATCTACATCTCGCCCAGCCAGATCCGCCGCTTCAACCTGCACACCGGCGACATGATCGAGGGCGAAGTCCGCATCCCCAAGGACGGCGAACGCTACTTCGCGCTCAATAAGCTCGACAAGATCAACGGCCTGGCTCCCGAGGAGAACAAGCACAAGATCATGTTCGAGAACCTGACGCCCCTGTTCCCCAAGGAACAGATGCGCCTGGAACGCGACATCAAGAGCGAAGAGAACATCACCGGCCGCATCATCGACATCATCGCGCCCATCGGCCGTGGCCAGCGCGCGCTGATCGTGGCCCCGCCCAAGAGCGGCAAGACGGTGATGATGCAGCACATCTGCCACGCCATCACCGCCAACCACCCCGACGTGGAACTCATGGTGCTGCTGGTGGACGAGCGCCCCGAGGAAGTGACCGAGATGCAGCGCACCGTGCGCGGCGAGGTCATTGCCTCCACCTTCGACGAGCCCGCCGCGCGCCACGTGCACGTGGCCGAGATGGTGATCGAGCGCGCCAAGCGCCTGGTCGAGCTCAAGAAGGACGTGGTGATCATGCTCGACTCGATCACCCGCCTGGCCCGCGCCTACAACAACGTGCTGCCCTCTTCCGGCAAGGTGCTCACCGGTGGTGTGGACGCCAACGCGCTGCAGCGTCCCAAGCGCTTTTTCGGCGCCGCGCGCAAGGTGGAGGAAGGCGGCTCGCTCACCATCATCGCCACCGCGCTGGTCGACACCGGCTCGCGCATGGACGAGGTGATCTTCGAAGAGTTCAAAGGCACCGGCAACTGCGAGATCCACCTCGACCGCCGCCTGTACGAAAAGCGCGTCTTCCCCTCCATCCAGCTCAACCGCAGTGGCACCCGCCGCGAGGAACTGCTGCTGCAGCCCGAGATCCTGCAGAAGACCCGCATCCTGCGCCAGTTCATGTACAACATGGACGAGATCGAGGCCATGGAGATGGTCTTGAAGAGCATGAAGGCCACGAAGAACAACTCCGAGTTCTTCGACATGATGCGGCGCGGAGGCTGATCCGGCCGCCACGCTATAATCGCTGGTTTTATTGGCGGCAAGTACGTCGGAAGGGTTCCGGCGCGGCTGTCGCAACCGCCCTGAAGGAACCGCCATGAAAGACGGCATTCACCCGAACTACCGCGAGGTCTGCTTCCTCGACCTGTCGAACAACTTCAAGTTCGTCACCCGTTCCTGCGCGAACACCAAGGAAATGATCAAGATGGACGACGGCCGCGAACTGCCGCTGTTCAAGCTCGATACCTCCAGCGAATCGCATCCGTTCTACACGGGCACGCAGAAGAGCGTGGACAACATGGGCGGCCGCGTCGAGAAATTCCGCAACCGCTACGCCAAGACCGCCAAGTAATCCTGGCGCTGGCCCAAGAAAGCAGCCGCAAGCCGGCTGCTTTTTTTTCGCCCGACGCTTCCCGCGCACGCCCTTTGCCCCCGGTGCGCCGCTTGTATAGTCCCCAGCCGTGAACCGCCCGACGCCCGCCATCGTGAGCCAGTCGGCCGTGCGCCGACTGCCGCGCGTGGCCCTCATCCTCTTCTGCGTGGCCTACGTGCTGCCCGGCTTCCTCGGCCGCGAGCCCTGGAAGAACGCCGATGTGGGTGCCTTCGGCGCCATGGCCGAGCTGGCCCGGGGCGGCGATTGGTGGCACCCCGGCGTGCTGGGCCTGCCGGTGGAAGACGCCGCGCTGCTGCCCTACTGGCTGGGCGCGCTGTTCATCCGCGCCCTGCCCTTCCTGCCCGCCGACTTCGCGGCGCGCCTGCCCTTCGCCGGCCTGCTGGCCCTCACGCTCGCCTGCACCTGGTACGCGGTGTACCACCTGGCGCGCCAGCCGGCGGCGCAGCCGGTGGCCTTCGCCTTCGGCGGCGAGGCCCGCCCGGCCGACTACGCGCGTGCCCTGGCCGACGCCGGCCTGCTGGCCCTGGTCGCCTGCCTGGGCTTGGCCCAGCTCTCCCACGAAACCACCCCCGACGTGCTGCGTCTGACGGCCACGGCGGCCATGCTGCTGGGCGCCGCCCGCCTGTCCTACCCCGGTCTGCCGCACGCCTGGCGCGGGCTGGCGTGGTGGACGGCCGGCTGGCTGGCCCTGGCCTTGAGCGGTTCGGCCAGCCTGGGTCTGGTGCTGGGCACCGGTTGGCTGGGCCTGATGTGGCTGGCGCCCCGGCCGACGTCCAGCGAAGCCCCTGGCGACAATGGGCGCGCCCTGCTCGGCATTGCCACGGCCGTCGGCGTGCTCATCGCACTGGGCAGCGGCTGGGCCGGCGCCCTTGGCCCGGCCGACGCGCCGCAGGCCCTGGCCCGCCTGCCGCTGGACAGCTGGGGGCGCCTGCTGCTGTGGTTCACCTGGCCCGCCTGGCCCCTGGTGCTGTGGACGCTGTGGCGCTGGCGGCGCCAGTGGCGCCAGGCCCACGTCGCCCTGCCGCTGTGGGCCGCCCTGGTGGTGGTGGTGCATTCGGCGCTGGCGCCCGAGCGCGACCGCGCCCTGCTGCTGGCCCTGCCGGCGCTGGCCGTGCTCGCCGCCTTCGCCCTGCCCACGCTGCGGCGCAGCGTGTCCTCGCTGATCGACTGGTTCACCCTGCTGTTCTTCTCGTTCTGCGCCCTGGTCATCTGGGTGATCTGGGTGGCCATGATGACGGGCGTACCGGCCAAGCCGGCGGCCAACGTGGCGCGGCTGGCCCCGGGCTTCGTGCCCGAGTTCTCCTTCGTGCTGTTCGCACTCGGCGCGGCGGCCACGCTCGCCTGGTTGTGGCTGGTGTCCTGGCGCGTGGGCCGCCACCGCGAGGCCATCTGGAAGAGCCTGGTACTGCCCGCCGCGGGCAGCACGCTGTGCTGGCTGTTGCTGATGACCCTATGGCTGCCGCTGCTCGACTTCGGCCGCAGCTATGGCCCGATCTCGCGGCGCATCGCCGAGCTGGTGCCCGCCAACAGCTGCGTGCTCGCCGACGGCCTGTCGCAGGCGCAGATCGCCGCGCTGCGCCACCACGGCGGCCTGCGGCTGGTGCGCACGGGCAATGGCGATGGCGCCGATTGCCGCAGCCTGATCGCCACGCCGCAAAGCCAGGGCAGCCTGCACCAGCGCGTGGACCTCACGCAGTGGGCGTTCAAGGCCAACGTCTGGCGTTTGAACGACAGCAAGGAAAGCCTGGTGCTGTACCTGCGCGTGGGCGGCTGAAGCCGCCGGCTCAACCCGGCGGCGTCGTGCGCACCCGGGTCGGCGGCAGCGCGATGGTGAAGGTCGAGCCCTGCCCCACGGTGCTCTGCACGTCGATGCGCCCGCCGTGGCGCTGCGCCACGTGCTTGACGATCGCCAGCCCCAGGCCGGTGCCGCCGGTTTCGCGCGAACGGCTGCGGTCCACGCGGTAGAAGCGCTCGGTCAGGCGCGGCAGGTGCTCGGCGGCGATGCCGGGCCCGGCATCGGTCACGTAGAACTCGGCCACGCCTTCGTCGTTGATGCGCCAGCCCGGCTCGATCAAGCCACCACCGGGGGTGTAGCGCACGGCGTTGCTCATGAGGTTGGACATGGCGCTGATGAGCTCGGTCTTGGCCCCGGACACCCAGAACGAGGCGCTGCCCGCCGACGGTTCGATGCGGTGGGGCGTGCTCGCGATGGCCTGGCTCAGGCCGCGCGCTTCCTGCACGGCGTGCTCCAGCAACTCCTGCGTGCCACACCATTCGCCCTGCCCCGGCGCGGGGCTGCCCTCCAGGCGCGAGAGCGTCAGCAGGTCGTTCACCAGCGTCTGCATGCGGTGCGCCTGCTGGCTCATGAGCCCCAGGTACTGCTGGCGCTCGTCGTTGCTGAGCTCCAGGCTCTGCATGGTCTCGACGAAGCCGCTGAGCACGGTGAGGGGCGTGCGGATTTCGTGCGACACGTTGGCCACGAAGTCGCGCCGCATGGCCTCGGCGAGTTGCACCGCGGTGATGTCGCGCGTGATCATCAGCTTGCGCTTCTTGCCGTAGGGGTGGATCTGCAGCGAGATCTTGGCCGGCTGAGAAGGGCGTGGACCGATGCCGTCGATGGTGATCTCGTGCCCGAAATCGCCGGCGGACAGGTAGGCGTTGAAGGCCGGATGGCGCACCAGGTTGCGCACGTACTGGCCCAGGTCGCGCTGCGGATCGAAGCCGAGCTGGTTGGACGCCGTGAGGTTGGCCCATTCGATGCGGCCCGCCGCATCCAGCAGCACCACGCCGTTGGGCGAGGCCTGGATCGCGGCGAGAAAGTCCTCCAGCCGGGCGTCGCTGTTGGCGGCCTTCTTTTCCAGCTTCTTGATGAGTTTGCGGCAGCGGTCGAGCACCTCGCCCCAGAAGCCGCCGAGCTCGGGCATGCGGGACACGTCGGCCTTGTTGAGCCAGCGCAGCACGCGCTGCGCGCGCAGGCCATCGCGCACCGCCCAGATCACGCAGCCCGTGAGCGCGCCCACGAACGACAAGGCCGCCTTGTCGGCGGCCCAACCGATCGCCGCTCCCATGGCCACCAGGAGCAGCAGTTCGAGAATCCTTCGACTCACCAGATAACCTTCGCGCAGCGCGCCGCGGTGCAAGCCCCTACGGGCGGTTGAGCCGGGTTCATGTCGCCGAGAGCGGCGTGCCTTGCGTCGGGCGTGCGGGGCTGTTCACGGCGGTGAGGCGGTAGCCGGCGCCACGCACCGTTTCGACCATGGTCGATGCCTCGCCCAGGGATTCCCTCAATCGCTTGACGTGCACGTCCACGGTTCGCTCCTCGATGAAGACATGGTCTCCCCAGACCTTGTCGAGCAGCGTACCACGGGAGTGCACACGCTCCGCGTGCTTCATGAGGTAGTGCAGCAGCTTGAACTCGGTGGGGCCCACCTTGAGTTCGCGCCCGCGAAAGCTCACGCGGTAGGTGGCCGCGTCGAGCGTGAGCTCGCCCACCTGCACCGAGTCGTTCACGATCTCCGGCGCGCGCCGGCGCAGCACGGCGCGGATGCGCGCGAGCAGTTCCTGGGTGGAGAAGGGCTTGGTGATGTAGTCGTCGGCACCGGCGTCCAGGCCCTGCACCTTGTCGCTCTCGTCGCTGCGCGCGGTGAGCATGAGGATCGGAACGGTCTTGGTGCGCTCGTTCTTGCGCCACTGGCGGGCCAGCACGGCCCCGCTCTCGCCGGGCAGCATCCAGTCGAGCAGGATCACGTCGGGCAGCACGGCATCCACTTCGCGCTGCGCGGCGGCACCGTCGAAGACGATGGTCGGCGCGAAGCCGTTGTGCCGCAGGTTGACGGCGATCAGTTCGGCGATCGAGGGTTCGTCCTCGACGACCAGGATCCTGGGCAGTTTTCTCATCCGGCAACGGACTCCACTTTGTCGACGGGCGTGTGACGGACGTCTTCGCCCTTGACGATGAAAATGATCTGTTCGGCGATGTTCTTGGCGTGATCGCCGACCCGCTCGATCGATTTGGCCAGGAACAGCAGGTCCAGGCTCGGCGAGATCTTGCGCGCGTCTTCCATCATGTAGGTGATCAGCTTGCGCAGGAAGCCGTTGTACTCCTCGTCGATCTGGTCGTCCGCCTTGATGATCGAGACCGCCATCTGCGTGTCCAGGCGGGCGAAGGAGTCGAGCGACTTGCGCAGCAGCGAGGCGGCCAGGTCGGCGGCCAGACGCAGCTCGGAGATCGGCAGGTTGCGCGGCGAACCGGTTTCGATGATGGACTTGACCATGCGCGCCATGCGCGCCACTTCGTCGCCCGCGCGCTCCAGGTTCTGCGTGGTGCGCGAGATGGCCATCAGGAAGCGCAGGTCGCGCGCCGTGGGCTGGCGGCGACCGATCGTCGAGATGATCTCGTGGTCGATCGTGAGCTCCATCTGGTTGATGCGGCTCTCGTTCTCTTCCACCTGAAGGGCGGATTCCAGGCTCATGTTGACCAGGGCGTAGACCGCCTGGTGCAGCTGGGATTCGACCAGCCCCCCCATCTCCAGCACGTTGGTGGAAATGGAATTGAGTTCGGCGTCGAACTGGCTGGACAGGTGTTTGTCGCTCATGCGTGTGTCTCCCAGAGTGTGACGCGGATCAGCCGAAGCGGCCGGTGATGTAGTCCTCGGTCGCCGTCTTGGTGGGCTTGAAGAAGATCTGCTCGGTGGCACCGAACTCGATCAGCTCGCCCAGGTACATGTAGGCGGTGTAGTCGCTGCAGCGCGCGGCCTGTTGCATGTTGTGCGTGACGATGGCGATGGTGTAGTCGGACTTGAGCTCGTGCACCAGCTCTTCCACCTTGCCGGTGGAGATCGGGTCGAGCGCGGAGGTGGGCTCGTCGAGCAGCAGCACCGAGGGCTTGACCGCCACGCTGCGCGCGATGCACAGCCGCTGCTGCTGGCCACCGGAGAGCGACAGACCGCTCTGGTTGAGCTTGTCCTTTACTTCCTTCCACAGCGCGGCCTTGGTCAGCGCCCATTCCACGCGGTCGTCCATCTCGCTGCGCGGCAGGTTCTCGTAGAGGCGCACACCGAAGGCGATGTTGTCGTAGATCGACATGGGGAATGGCGTGGGCTTCTGGAACACCATGCCGATGCGCGCGCGCAGCAGGTTCAGGTCCTGCTTGGCGTCGAGGATGTTCTGGCCATACAGCTTGATCTCGCCCTCGGCGCGCTGGCCGGGGTAAAGGCTGTACATGCGGTTGAGGGTGCGCAGCAGCGTGGACTTGCCGCAGCCCGAGGGGCCGATGAAGGCCGTGACGCGCTTCTCCTGGATGTCCAGCGTGACGTTCTTCAGGCCCTGGAACTTGCCGTAGAAGAAGTTGAGGTTGCGCACCTCGAGGGCGTTGCGTGCCTCGCCCTGAACAGCGGGCATCTTGCTCGCGGCCATGTTCTCGGGGCGAATGGCGAAGGCGGATTCGGATGACACGATGAGTTCCTTGAGTGAAGCTGTTACCGAGAGGTGCCGCGGAACCGGCTTTGCCGGGCCGCAGGCGCCGCCCCCTTGAGGGGGTCGCGCGAAGCGCGGCGGGGGTGTTTCATGTCAGACCTTGACTTTGTCGCGGAAGAACACGCGCGCCAGGATGTTGAGGGCCAAGACGGTGAGCGTGATGATCAGCGCGCCGGCCCAGGCCAGGCGCACCCAGTTGTCGTAAGGACTCATCGCGAACTGGAAGATCACCACCGGCAGGTTGGCCATGGGGCCGCCCATGTCGGTGCTGTAGAACTGGTTGCTCAGCGCGGTGAACAGCAGCGGCGCGGTTTCACCGCTGATGCGCGCCACCGCCAGCAGCAGCCCGGTGATGACGCCGCTCTTGGCCGCGCGCAGCGTGACCATGAGCGAGACCTTCCAGCGCGGCGCGCCGAGCGCGAAGGCGGCTTCGCGCAGGCTGCCGGGCACC
Organism: Hydrogenophaga sp.; assembly: GCF_035481345.1. Taxonomy (GTDB): domain Bacteria; phylum Pseudomonadota; class Gammaproteobacteria; order Burkholderiales; family Burkholderiaceae_C; genus Hydrogenophaga. The sequence continues at coordinate 18,041 of NZ_DATIGV010000182.1, forward strand.
AGGCGCAGCATGTTCTCGGTGGTGCGCACCACCACGGGAATGGCGATCAGCGACAGCGCCAGGCTGCCGGCGTAGCCCGAGAAGTTGCCCACGGTGGCCACCGCGATGGAGTACACGAAGAGGCCGAGCACGATGGACGGGGCCGACAGCATGATGTCGGTGACGAAGCGCGTGAACTCGGCCACCTTGCTGTTGTCGCCGTATTCGGTGAGGTAGATGCCCGCGAGGATGCCCACCGGCGTGGACACCAGCACCGACAGGCCCACGATCATGAGGCTGCCCAGTAGGGCATTGCGCAGGCCACCGCCTTCGGAACCCGGCGCGGGCGTGTCGGCGGTGAAGACGTTGAGGTCCAGCCCCGCGAGGCCGTTGGAGAACAGGACCCACAGGATCCACAGCAGCACGAACAGGCCGAGGATCATGGCGCCCATGGAGAGCGTCAGGCCGATGAGGTTGGTGCTCTGGCGGCGTTTGTAGAGCGCTTGATTCATTTGCATGGTGTGTCTCGCTCCAGGGCTCAGGCGCCCTTGGCCTTTTCGGCGCGGATGATCATCCACTTGGCCAGCGCCAGCACCACGAAGGTGATGCAGAACAGCAGGAAGCCCAGCGCAAACAGGGTGTTGAAGTGCAGGCCTTCGGCTTCGCCGAATTCGTTGGCCAGCACCGAGGCGATGGAGGTGCCCGGCGAGAACAGCGAGGTGGGCATGCGGTTGGCGTTGCCGATCACGAAGGTGACGGCCATGGTCTCGCCCAGGGCGCGACCCAGGCCGAGCATGATGCCGCCGATGACGCCCTTCTGCGTGTACGGGAGCACCACCTTGGCGACCACCTCCCAGGTGGTGCAGCCCAGTCCGTAGGCCGACTCGCGCAGGATGGGCGGCGTGATCTCGAAGACGTCGCGCATCACGGCCGCGATGAAGGGCAGCACCATGAACGCGAGGATGATGCCGGCGGCCAGGATGCCCAGGCCGTTGGGCGCGCCACCGAACAGCCAGCCGATCAGGGGCATGCCCATCATGAGTTCGCGTGTGGGCACCTGGAAGTAGTCGGCGAACACCGGCGCGAACACGAACAGGCCGAACATGCCGTAGATGATGGACGGCACGGCGGCCAGCAGTTCGATGGCGGTGCCCAGCGGACGGCGCAGCCACACGGGGCAGGTCTCGGTGAGGAAGAGCGCGATGCCAAAGGCCAGCGGCACGCCAAAGAGCATGGCGATGCCGGCGCTGAGCAGTGTGCCGACGATGGCGATGGCGGCGCCGTACTGCTCGTTGACGATGTCCCACTCGACCGTCCAGAGGAAGCCGAAGCCGAAGGTCTTGAACGTGGGCCAGGCGTTGATGAACAGCGAAACGATGATGCCCGCCAGCGCGATGAGCACCAGCAGCGAGAAGGCCTGCGTGAGTCGGTGGAAGATCGCGTCCTGCCATTGCTGACGCCGGGCAACGGCCACCATGGCGCTCTCGCTGCGCAGGTCTTGCGGGGTGGAACGGGATCGGTTGGAAGGCATGCTGGCGTCTGTGCTGCTGGTGGTGGTGTTCATCGGACCCTCCTCGGGCCTTGTTTGACAGACTGTATGACAGACATCGGACTGAAAAAACCCACCGGCCGGCCCTGGCCCACCGGTGGGTTCGTCGGGGCCTCAGCCCACGATCAGCGGGCGATCTGCGACCAGACCTTGTCGCGGATCTGGCTGGTCACCGCGTCGGGCATGGGCACGTAGTCCAGGTCGACGGCGGCCTGCTTGCCGTTCTTGAAGGCCCAGTCGAAGAACTTGAGCACCTCGGCCGACTGCGCCTTGTCGCTCGGTTCCTTGTACATGAGGATGAACGAGGCGGTGCTGATGGGCCAGCTCTCCTTGCCCTTGGCGTTGACCATGGACACGCCCATGCCGGGCACGCTGAACCAGTCCACGCCGGCCGCGGCGGCGGCGAAGCTCTTGTCGTCCGGCTGCACGTACTGGCCATCGGCGTTCTGCAGGGCCATGTGCGGGATGTTGTTCTTCTTGGCGTAGGCGTATTCGACGTAGCCGATGGCGCCGCGGGTGCGGCTCACGTTGGCGGCCACGCCCTCGTTGCCCTTGCCGCCCACCGAGGTGGAGGCCGGCCACTTCACGGCGGCGCCCTTGCCGACGGTGTCCGCCCAGTCCTTGCTGACAGCGGCCAGGTAGTCGGTGAAGTTGAAGGTCGTGCCCGAGCCGTCGGCGCGGTGCACCACGGTGATGGGGGTGTTGGGCAGGGTCTTGCCCGGGTTCAGCGCGGTGATCTTGGCGTCGTTCCAGGTGCTGATCTTGCCCAGGAACATGTCAGCCAGCACGGGGCCGGTGATGCGGATGGAACCCGGAGCGAAGCCTTCCAGGTTGAACACGGGCACCGTGCCGCCGATGATGGCGGGGAACTGCACCATGCCGTCCTTGTCGAGTTCCTCGCCCTTCACGGGGGCGTCGGAGGCACCGAAGGCCACCGTCTTGGCGCGGATCTGGCGCAGACCGCCCGACGAGCCGATCGACTGGTAGTTCAGGCCGGTGCCCGTCTGAGCCTTGTACATCTCCGCCCACTTGGCATAGATCGGGAACGGGAACGTGGCGCCAGCGCCGGTGATGTCGGCGGCGTGTGCGGTACCGAGCGCGAGGGTGGCCATCGCGGCAGCGGTCAGGGCTTTCAGAAGGGTACGTTTGCTGTTCATGCGGGGAAGTCCTCAGAGGTTGCAGAGAAGGGACGAGCGGACTTTATGGAGGCTGTGTGACAACTGCGTGACATCAAACGCGCGTCACAAAAAGGGCCTTCCCCGTCGCGCCTGCCGACGCCCGCTCCTGGGGCATGCGTCACAATCGGCGCCTCCCCGCCCAGCGGCGCTTCGCCCGCACGTCCCCATTTCTCCATGCAAAACGGAACCCTCCTCGCCGCCGTGGACCTCGGCTCGAACAGCTTTCGCCTGGAGATCGGCCGCTACCACGCCGGCCACATCGAGCGGGTGGAGTACCTGAAGGAGACCGTTCGCCAGGGCAACGGGCTGGACGACGAGAAGAACCTCAACCCCGCGGCCATGGAGCGCGGCTGGGAATGCCTGGCCCGCTTCGGCGAGCGCCTGCAGGGCTTCAAGAAGCAGCAGGTGCGCGCCGTGGCCACGCAGACCCTGCGCGAGGCCCGCAACCGCGAACAATTCCTCAACCGTGCGCAACAGGTGCTGGGCTTTCCGATCGAGGTGGTCTCGGGCCACGAGGAGGCGCGGCTGATCTACCAGGGCGTCTCGCGCCTGCTGCCGCATTCCGACGAGCGCCGCCTGGTGGTGGACATCGGCGGGCGCTCCACCGAAATGATCATGGGCCAGGGCTACACGGCCGAGGTGCTGGAGTCGTACCGGCTGGGCAGCGTGGCTTGGTCCACGCGCTATTTCCCGCGCGGGCAATTCACCGCGGCCACGCTCAAGACCGCCGAGGTGGCCGCCAAGGCCGTGCTCGACGAGGCGATGGACAAGTTTCCGCCCACGCAATGGCACGTGGCCTACGGCTCCTCGGGCACGGTGGGCTCGATCGCCGACATGCTGGGCGCCAACGGCTGGGCCATGGGCCTGATCACGCGCTCCGGGCTGGACTGGCTCACCGAGCGCCTGCTGCGCGCGGGCCACGTGGACAACCTGCGACTCGACGGCCTGAAGGACGACCGGCGCCCGGTGCTGGCCGGTGGCCTGGCGGTGCTGCGCGCGATCTTCGACCTGTACGGCCTGGACCAGATGCTGCCCGCGCAGGGCGCGCTGCGTCACGGCGCGCTGTACGACCTGATCGACCGCGAGAGCGACGGCGGCGACGTGCGCGAGCGCACCGTTCGCTGGCTGGCGCAGCGTTTCTCGGCCGACGAGGCGCAGGCGCGCCGCGTGGGCGAGGTGGCCAATGCGCTGTTCTCGCAGGTGGCCGCGCCCGACGAGCAGGACACCCGCTACTCACAGAAGCTGGCCTGGGCCGCGCAACTGCACGAGATCGGCTCGCACATCTCGCACGAGCGCAACCACCACCACGGCGCCTACATCCTGGACAACGTGGACGCGCCGGGTTTCTCCTTGCGCGAACTGCACCGCATGAGCCTGCTGGTGCTGGGCCAGCGCGGCAAGCTGCGCAAGCTGGAGGAAGCCCTGCAGGACGAACTGTTCGCCAAGCAGCTCGTCTGCCTGCGGCTGGCCGTGCTGCTGTGCCACGCGCGGCAGTTGCCGGAGTACCAGTCCATGCGCCTGGGCTACAAGACCGGCGCCTTCAAGCTGTCCACGCCTTCGGGCTGGGCGCGGCGCTTCCCACAGTCGGCCTGGCTGCTCGGGGAAGAGATCCAGGCCTGGCAGAAGGTCTCGTCCTGGAAGTTCACGGCGGACGTTCGCTGAGCCGTCATTCGTCTTTCATATAAACCGTTTATACGGTTTATACTCATCGCTCCCCTACCTCCCAGGAGTGATCCATGGCCCCGGCCAACGACAAGTCCGCCAGCAAGAAGCCCAAGCTCGTTCGCGACAGCTTCACCATCCCGAAGAACGAATTCGCCGCGATCGAGGCGCTCAAGGCCCGGGCGATCGCCCTGGGCACCAGCGTGAAAAAGAGTGAACTGCTGCGCGCCGGCCTGATGGCGCTGCAGGGCCTGAGCGACGCGGCCTACAAGGCCGCCGTGGCCGCCGTGCCCACGCTCAAGACCGGCCGCCCCGCGGCGAAGGCACCGGCCGCCCAGCCCGCGGCGACGCCAGCCAAGAAGAAGGCCGCGGTGAAGAAGCCGGCCGCAAGGAAAGCGGCTCCGACGAAAGCCGCGAAGCCCGCCGCGAAAGCGGCGACCAAGGCCGCACCGAAAGCGCCGACCACGCCCGCCGCGAAGCCCACCCGCAAGGCCCCCGCCAAGAAGGCCGCGCCTGGAAAGGCGACCACCAAGGCCGCCTGAGCCCGCCTCGGAGCGTCTCGGGCCTCAGAGCATCTCGGGCGTCTGCACCGTGACGACCACGGTCTCGCCCGAGCCATTGCGCTCGCGGTGGCGCAACCACCACAGCGCGCCCTTCTTCACCGAGCAATCGTCCTCGGTGAAGCCCAGCAGGCGGGCGATCACCTGCCCCAGCGTGGGCTGGTGCCCCACCACCACCACGGGCCCCTTGCCCGCGGGCCACTGAATCAGCTCCAGCAAGGCGTCGGCACCGGCCTCGGGCGCGATCGCCTCGCTGATCTTGTAGCGCCGGCCCAGCGCCATCACGGTCTGTTCGCAGCGCGCGGCGGGGCTGCTCCACACGCGCGCGCCTTCGGGGAGCTGGCGATCCAGCCAGGCCGCCACACGCGCGGCCTGCTTCTCGCCGCGCGGGGTGAGCCGGCGCGCCAGGTCGGCGCGATCCCCCGGCAGGCCGTCGGCCAGGTCGGGGTGGTCCACCGCTTCGGCGTGGCGCCACAGGATCAGGTCCATGCCGCGCACCGTCATCGCCTTACCCCTTGCCACCGTGCCGCGCCATCAGGCTGGCCTGCGCCGACTGCAGGTGGTGGCGCTGCCGCCCCGAGGCGCCGTGCCCGGCCGCCACGTAGTGGCCGTCGGGCTGCAGCAGCCAGGCGTCGCGCGTGTCGTGCAGGTAGGCGTTGAGGCATTCGTCGATCACCCGCTGGCGCAGCGCCGGGTCCAGCACGGGCCAGGCCAGTTCCACGCGGCGCAGCATGTTGCGGTTCATCCAGTCGGCGCTGGACAGCCAGATCTCCTCATCGCCGTTGACGCGGAAGTGGTACACGCGCGAATGCTCGAGCAGGCGGCCGATGACCGAGCGCACGCGCACGTTGTCGGTGAAGCCCGGCACGCCGGCCGGCAGCACACAGGCGCCGCGCACAATGAGGTCGACCTTCACGCCCTGCTGCGAGGCCACGGCCAGCGCGCGCGCCAGCGGCTCGTCGGTGAGCGCGTTCATCTTGAGCGTGATGCGCGCGTCCTGGCCCCGCGCGGCGGCCTCGCCGGCGGCGGCCACCTTGTCGAGCATGGCCTTGTGCAGCAGGAAGGGCGCGATCAGCGCCTTGTTCAGCTTGGCCAGCCGGTTCTGGCTGGCCAGGTGCAGGAAGACCTGGTCGACGTCGGCGGTGAGCGATTCGTCGGCCGTCAGGTAGCTCAGGTCGGTGTAGACGCGCGCGGTGCCCGGGTTGTAGTTGCCGGTGGACAGGTGCGCGTAGCGGCGCAGGCCGGCGGGCTCGCGGCGGGTGATGAGCAGCATCTTGGCGTGCGTCTTGAGCCCCACCACGCCGTACACCACCTGCGCGCCCACCGATTCGAGGCGCTCGGCGTAGTTGATGTTGGCTTCCTCGTCGAAGCGCGCCTTGAGCTCCACCACGGCTGTCACTTCCTTGCCGCGGCGCACGGCCTCGCGCAGCAGGTCCATCAGCTCGCTCTTGGCGCCGGTGCGGTAGATGGTCTGCTTGATGGCCAGCACGTCGGGGTCTTCCACCGCCTCGCGCAGGAAGGACAGCACGGCGTCGAAGCTTTCGTAGGGCTGGTGGATCAGCACGTCGCCCTGCTGCAAGCGCTCGAAGAACGACTGCCCGGGCGTGAGCTGCTGCGGCCAACCGGGCAGGTAAGGCTCGAAGCGCAGCTCCGGCGCGTCGACCTTGTCGATGAGCTGGTTCAGGCGCACCAGGTTCACCGGGCCGGGCACGCGGTACAGGCAGGCCTGGGGCAGGCCGAACTGCTCGAGCAGGAAGTCGGACAGGAAGGTGGACGCCCCGGCCGACACCTCCAGCCGCAGCGCCTGCCCGTAGTGGCGCTGCTGCAGGCCCTTGCGCAGGGCCGTGCGCAGGTTCTTCACCTCCTCCTCGTCCACCGCCAGGTCGGAGTGGCGCGTGACGCGGAACTGCGAGAACTCGGTCACCTGGCGGCCGGGGAACAGCTCGTTCAGGTGGGTGCGGATGAGGCTGGAGATGGAGACGAAATGGATCTGCCGCGAGCCCTTGACCGAGGGCAGGCGGAAGAAGCGCGGCAGGATGCGCGGCACCTTGACGATGGCGATCTCGTTCTCGCGGCCAAAGGCGTCCTTGCCGGTGAGGCGCACGATGAAGTTGAGCGACTTGTTGGCCACCTGCGGGAACGGGTGGGCCGGGTCCAGGCCCACGGGCATCAACAGGGGTTGCACCTCGTTGTGGAAGATCTCGCGCACGTGGCGTCGCTGGCGCGCGTTGCGCTCGCTGTGCGCCACGATCTTGATGCCCTTCTTCTCCAGCGCGGGCAGCAGTTCGTCGTTGTAGATGGCGTACTGCTGGGCCACCAGCTCGTGCACCTTGGCCGACAAGGCCTCGAAGGTCTGGGCGGTGTAGAGGCCGCGCGTCTCGTACGCCTTGGCCGCCGCCAGCTGCGGTGCCATGCGCACCTCGAAGAACTCGTCGAGGTTGCTGGAGACGATGCTGAGGTAGCGCAGGCGCTCCAGTTCGGGCACGTCGGGGCGGCGCGCCCAGTCCATCACGCGTTCGTTGAACGCGAGGATGCTGTGGTCGCGGTCGAGAAGGGAAAAACGCGGGGCGGTGGGTTGGCCGGTCATGCGCCAATTATGGTTTGGCCGCGCGCCTTTTCACCTTGCGCGATGCCCTCGGGCAAGGCGCCCGGCGCCCAGTGCACCAGCTCCAGGCGGCCGTCCAGGTGCTCCACCAGGGCCGACAGGCTTTCCACCCAGTCGCCGTCGTTGCAATAGAGCGTGCCGTCGATGTGGCGCATCTCCGGCCGGTGGATGTGGCCGCAGACCACCCCGTGGTAGCCGCGCGAGCGGGCCTCGGCCGCCACGGCGCGCTCGAAGTCCATCACGTAGTTCAGGGCCTTCTTGACCTTGTGCTTGAGGTACTGCGAGAGCGACCAGTACGGCAGACCCATGCGCGCACGCAGCGAGTTGAGGTGGTTGTTCAGGCGCAGCAGCAGCTCGTAGGCGTTGTCGCCCAGGTAGGCCAGCCACTTGGCGCACTGGATCACGCCGTCGAAGTGGTCGCCGTGCACCACCCACAGGCGCCGGCCGTCGGCCGTGACGTGCTCGGCCTCGTTGTGCACCTCGATGCCGCCGAACTGGTTGCCATCGAACTGGCGCGCGAATTCGTCGTGGTTACCCGGCACGAAGACCACCCGGCAGCCCTTGCGCGCGCGGCGCAGGAGTTTTTGCACCACGTCGTTGTGCGACTGCGGCCAGAACCATTTGCGGCGCAATTGCCAGCCGTCGATGATGTCGCCGACCAGGTACAGGGTCTCGCTGGGGTGCTGCTTGAGGAACTCCAGCAGCGGGCGGGCCTTGCAACCGGCGGTGCCCAGGTGCAGGTCTGAGATGAAAACGGCCCGGTAGCGGGCGCGCTCCGGGCCGTCGGGGGCGTTGTCGCCGTCGTCGTGATCGACGTCGATGGGCAAGGACCCTCCCCCGCCCGCCTGCAGGCGCGATCGTGCGGCCCAGCCGCCCAGTGCATCAAAAGCGGTTCGCATCAGGCGGTCCCTCCCAACAGGTGTTTGCGGTAACGCGGCGGCAGGTCGCCCAGCCGCATCAGCATGGGCAGGTCGGCGGTGTTGAAGTCCGGGTCCCAGGCCGGCGGGCCCAGCACCTTGGCGCCCAGGCGCAGGTAGCCCTTGATCAGCGCGGGCGGCTCGACGTCGAGCGAGCCGTCCAGCCGGTCCACGGGCAGCGGCAGGCGCGGGCGCACGTGCCAGTCGATGGGTGCGAGGTGGTGTTCGCGCACCTGGCGCCAGAGGCTGGCGGCCAGGCGGCCATCGTGGTGCATGGGGATGCTGGCGCAGCCGATCATCACGTCCAGCCCGTTGCGCTGCATGAAGGCGCCCAGCGCCCCCCACAGCGCCAGGATCACGCCGCCCTGGCGGTGGTCGGGGTGCACGCAGCTGCGGCCCAGCTCCACCATGCGCTCGCGCACCTGGCGCAGGCGGGTGAGGTCGAACTCGGTGTCGCTGTAGGTGCTGCCCACGCGGCGCGCCTGTGCGGGAGTGAGCACGCGGTAGGTGCCGATCACCGCGTCGGTGGCGGCGTCGCACACCAGCAGGTGCTCGCAGAAGTCGTCGAAGAGGTCGATGTCGTGGCCGGGCAGCGGCGTGGCCAGCCGCGCGCCCATCTCGCCCGCGAACACGTCGAAGCGCAGGCGCTGCGCGGCGCGCACGTCGTCCAGGTGGCGCGCCCAGCGCACCTGCAAACCGCCCGCGCGCTCGGGCGCCGGGAGGGCCATGGGCAGCGACGTCGCTGCGGTGATCTGCGTCTTGTCCATGGCCCTCCATGCTGCGACGCACCCGTGGCACGCACGTGGCAGGCAGGTGACGATTGCGTGAAACGACACGGCGCCCGGGCTGACACAATGGCGCCCGTGCCCACCCCGCTGTCTCTCATCCCCCACCCCGCTTCGCCGCCGATCGCGCTCGGCATCACGGTGAGCGTGAGTGCCGAGCCTCGCGAGCTGGTGCTGCACTACCGGGTGCATGGGGACACTGGCGCGGTGCACTGGCCCGAGCCCCGGGGCGGCGGCATGGCCGATGGCCTGTGGCGCCACACCTGCCTGGAGGCCTTCATCGCGCAGGCCGGCCAGGGCGCCTACCGCGAGTTCAATTTCTCCCCGTCGGGCCAGTGGGCCGACTACGCCTTCAGCCGCACGCGCGTGCGCGACGCGCAGACCGGCGCGCCCCAGGCCCCCGTGATCGAGCGGCGCGACACCGCCGACGGCGTGGAACTGGTCGCGGTGCTGGAGCGCCGGCACCTGCCGCCCGGCGCCTGGCAACTGGGTCTGAGCGCGGTGATCGAAGACACCCGGGGCCAGGTGTCGCACTGGGCCTTGCACCACCCCCGGCCCACCCCTGACTTCCACGACCCCGCGGGCTGGACGCTGCACCTGCCCGCCGACTGACCTCGCCCCCCCTACCCACGCCCATGCAATTCGGCATCGAACGCTTCCTGAACGACCCCGCACTGCGCGCACCCCTGGCCGGACGGCGCGTGGCCGTGCTGGCCCACCCGGCCTCAGTCACGCGCGACCTGACGCACAGCCTGGACGCCCTGGCCGCCCTGCCCGACGTGAAGCTCAGCGCCGCCTTCGGCCCGCAGCACGGCCTGCGCGGCGACAAGCAGGACAACATGGTCGAGTCGCCCGACTACACCGATCCGCGTCTGGGCATTCCGGTGTTCAGCCTGTACGGCGAGGTGCGCCGCCCCACCAACGCCATGATGGACAGCTTCGACGTGCTGCTCGTCGACCTGCAGGACCTGGGCTGCCGCATCTACACCTTCATCACCACCCTGCGCTACGTGCTGGAAGCCGCCGCGCGCCTGGGCAAGGCCGTGTGGGTGCTGGACCGCCCCAACCCCGCCGGGCGCCCCGTGGAAGGCCTCACCCTGCGCAAGGGCTGGGAGAGCTTCGTGGGCGCCGGCCCCATGCCCATGCGGCACGGCCTCACCATGGGCGAGCTGGGGCAGTGGTTCATCGCCACGCTGGGCCTGTCACTGGAATACCGCGTGATCACCATGGACGGCTGGCGGCCCGACGAGGCGCCGGGCTTCGGCTGGCCGATCGGCGAGCGCAGCTGGGTAAACCCCAGCCCGAATGCGCCCAACCTGTCGATGGCGCGCGCCTACGCGGGCACCGTGATGCTGGAGGGCACCACCCTCAGCGAAGGCCGGGGCACCACGCGGCCGCTGGAGCTGTTCGGCGCCCCCGACATCGACACCCCGCGGCTGCTGGCCGACATGCGCCGCGTCGCACCGCAGTGGCTGCGCGGCTGCGCGCTGCGCGAGTGCTGGTTCGAGCCCACCTTCCACAAGCACGTGGGCCAGCTGTGCGCCGGCGTGCAGATCCACGTGGAAGACCCCGCGCACTACGGTCACGCGGACTTCCAGCCCTGGCGCCTGCAGGCCCTGGCGTTCCGGGCCATCCGCCTGCAACAGCCCGGCTACCCGCTGTGGCGCGACTTTCCCTACGAGTACGAGCGCGACCGGCTGGCCATCGACCTCATCAACGGCGGGCCGCTGTTGCGCGAATGGGTGGACGACGTGAACGCGCCGCCCGAGGCGCTGGATGATGCCGCGCGGGCCGACGAGGCTGCGTGGATCGAGGCGCGCCGGCCCTTCCTGCTTTACTGAGCGCTCAAGCGACGCTCAGTCCAGCCACTTCTGCAGGAAGCTGGCCGTGCCCATCGCCGGATCCAGCTGGTACCCCGCGAAGCCCACGCGCTGATACAGCCGCATGGCCGGCGCGTTGCCCGACAGCACCTCCAGCGTGAGCTTGCAGGCCCCGCGCTCGCGCGCGATGCGCTCCACCTCGCCCAGCATGGCCTCCGCGATGCCCCTGCCCCGGTGGCTGGCCAGCACGACCACGTCGTGCACGTTCACCAGCGGCAGGCACTTGAAGGTGGAAAAGCCCTCGATGCAGTTGACCAGGCCCACGGCGGCCTCGCCGTCGAAGGCCAGCACGCTGAACGCGTGCGGGCGGCTGGCCAGTTCGGGCACCAGCCGCTGGCGGGCGAAGTCGCTCAGGGGCTCACCGCCGCCGGCCGGATCGCTGGCGTACGCGTCCAGCAGGGCCACGATGGCGCGCGCGTCGGCCGCCCGGGCGTAGTCGGCGCGCCGCACGGAATACACCGCGGCCATCAGGCGGCCCTCGCGGCGTCGGCCAGGCGCTCGGCACTCGCCAGGGCCACGGCGGCGTCGCGCGCCTCCACCATCACGCGCAGCAGCGGTTCGGTGCCGCTGGCGCGGATCAGCACGCGGCCGGCCTCGCCCAGTTCGCCCTCCACCGCCTTGGTGGTGTCGGCCAGGCGGTGGTTGGTTTTCCAGTCCTGCCCGGGCTGCAGGCGCACGTTGATGAGCGTCTGCGGGAACAGCGTCACGTCGGCCAGCAACTGCGCGAGCGTCTTGCCGCTGCCCACGCAGGCATAGAGCACCTGCAGCGCCGACACCAGGCCATCGCCCGTGGTGTGCCGGTCGAGCACCAGCAGGTGGCCCGAGCCCTCGCCGCCGAGGATCCAGCCGTGGCGCTCCAGTTCTTCGAGCACGTAGCGGTCGCCCACCTTGGCGCGCACGAAGCGCACGCCGCGCGCTTTCAGCGCCACCTCCACCGCCATGTTGGTCATGAGCGTGCCCACCACGCCGGGCACGTCCTCGTCGCGCGCCAGGCGGTCGGCCACCATCAGGTAGAGCAGTTCGTCGCCGTTGTAGAGGCGGCCGTGGCGATCGGCCATCTGCAGGCGGTCGGCGTCGCCGTCGAGCGCGATGCCGTAGTCGGCGCCGTGCTCGCGCACCGCGGCCAGCAGGGCCTCGGGGTGGGTGGCGCCCACGCCGGCGTTGATGTTCAGGCCATCGGGCGCGCAGCCGATCTTGATGACTTCGGCGCCGAGTTCGTGGAACACGGCGGGAGCGATGTGGTAGGCCGCGCCATGCGCCGCGTCCACGACGATCTTCAGGCCCTTGAGGCTCAGGTTCTGCGGGCAGGTGCTCTTGCAGAACTCGATGTAGCGGCCCGCCGCGTCGTCCAGCCGGCGCGATTTGCCCAGCCCCGCCGCCGGCACCCACACCGGAGGCTCATCCAGCGCGGCCTCCACGTCCAGCTCCCATTGGTCGCTCAGCTTGGTGCCCTGCGCGCTGAAGAACTTGATGCCGTTGTCGGCGAAGGGGTTGTGGCTGGCCGAGATGACCACGCCCAGGCTGGCGCGCTGCGCGCGCGTGAGGTAGGCCACGGCCGGTGTAGGCACAGGGCCCAGCAGCACCACGTCCACGCCCGCCGAGTTGAAACCGGATTCGAGCGCGGCCTCGAGCATGTAGCCGGAAATGCGCGTGTCCTTGCCGATCAGCACCGCGGGGTGGGCTTCGGTGCGCTTGAGCACGCGGCCCACCGCATGCGCCAGGCGCAACACGAAATCGGGGGTGATCGGGGCTTGACCGACAGTGCCGCGAATGCCGTCGGTGCCAAAGTACTGGCGGGCCATGTCTTGTTCTCCTCGGGTCTGGCTTGTTTTGTGTGACCTCCGGATTATCGCGATCTGACGGGGCCCGGTGCCCAGCGTCAGCGTGCGGCCTGCCACACCTTGAGGGCCTCGACCGTGGCGCGCACGTCGTGCACGCGCAGCACGCGCGCGCCCCGCTCGGCCGCGAGCACGGCGGCGGCCACGCTGGCGTGCACGCGCTCGGCGGGGTGCTGCAGGCCCGTGACCGCGCCCAGCGAGGACTTGCGCGACCAGCCCGCGAGCAGCGGGTACCCCTCCTCCAGCAACTCGGCCTGGCGCGCGAGCAGGCTGAAGTTCTGCGGCACGGTCTTGCCGAAGCCGATGCCGGGGTCCAGCACGATGCGCTCGCGCGCCACGCCGAGCGCGCGCAAGGCCTGGGCCCGCTCGCGCAGGAAGGCGCGCACCACTGGCAGCACATCGCCTTCCAGAGGGGCGACCTGCATGGTCAGCGGGTCGCGGTGCATGTGCATCAGGCACACGCCGGCGCGCGGGTGGGCCGCGACCACGCCGAGCGCGTCGCCCTGGCGCAAGGCCCAGATGTCGTTGACGATGTCGGCGCCCAGGTCGAGCGCGGCGCGCATCACCTCGGGCTTGTTCGTGTCCACCGACAGCGGCACACCCAGGCGCAGGGCTTCGCGCAGCACCGGCAGCACGCGCGCCAGTTCCTCGTCCAGCGGCACGGGCTGGCTGCCCGGGCGGGTGGACTCGCCGCCGACGTCCAGGAGGTGCGCACCCTCGGCCACGAGCTGCTCGGCGTGGGCGATGGCGGCCCGCGTGCTGGCGTGCTGGCCGCCGTCGGAGAACGAGTCGGGCGTGACGTTGACGATGCCCATCACGCGGGGCTCGCTCAGGTCGATGTCGAAGCGGGTGGTGGTCCAGCGCATGACGGGCACATCGGAAGGGAGAAATGAAAACGGGGCCGATGAGGGCCCCGTTCAGGAGGGTACGGCTCGCGCCGCGATCAGGCCGCGTTGGGCGCGGGGTCCGGCGTCACCGCGGGCGAACCCCCGCTGCCACCACCACCGCCCACCGGGTTGCGCGGCGTCCAGTCCTTGGGCGGGCGCGGCGGCTTGCCGGCCATGATGTCGTCGAGCTGTTCGCCATCGATGGTCTCCCATTCGAGCAGCGCCTTGGCCATGGCGTGCATCTTGTCGGCGTGCTCCTCGATCAGGCGGCGCGCCTCGGCGTACTGCTCGTCGATGATGCGGCGCACTTCCGAATCGACCTTCTGCATGGTCTGCTCGGAGATGTTGGTCGTCTTGGTGACCGAGCGGCCCAGGAAGACCTCGCCTTCGTTCTCGGCGTAGACCATGGGGCCCAGGGCGTCCGTCATGCCGTAGCGCATCACCATGTCGCGCGCGATGTGCGTGGCGCGCTCGAAGTCGTTGCTGGCGCCGGTGGTCATCTGGTTCATGAACACCTCTTCCGCGATGCGGCCGCCGAACAGCATGCTGATCTGGTTGAGCATGTACTCGCGGTCGTAGCTGTAGCGGTCCTTCTCCGGCAAGCTCATGGTCACGCCCAACGCGCGGCCGCGCGGAATGATGGTGACCTTGTGCACCGGGTCGCACTTGGGCAGCAGCTTGCCGATGAGCGCGTGGCCGGCCTCATGGTAGGCCGTGTTGCGGCGCTCTTCCTCGGGCATGACCATGCTCTTGCGCTCGGGGCCCATGAGGATCTTGTCCTTGGCCTTCTCGAAGTCCTGCATCTCCACCGTGCGCGCGTTGCGGCGCGCGGCCATCAGCGCGGCTTCGTTGCACAGGTTGGCCAGGTCGGCGCCGCTCATGCCCGGCGTGCCGCGCGCGATGATGGCGGCGTTCACGTCGGTGCCCAGCGGGATCTTGCGCATGTGCACGTTGAGGATCTGCTCGCGGCCGCGGATGTCGGGCAGCGTGACGTAGACCTGGCGGTCGAAACGGCCCGGGCGCAGCAGCGCGGCGTCCAGGATGTCGGGGCGGTTGGTGGCGGCCACCACGATCACACCGAGGTTGGTCTCGAAACCGTCCATCTCCACCAGCATCTGGTTGAGGGTCTGTTCGCGCTCGTCGTTGCCACCGCCCAGGCCGGCGCCACGCTGGCGGCCCACGGCGTCGATCTCGTCGATGAAGATGATGCAGGGCGCGTTCTTCTTGGCGTTTTCGAACATGTCGCGCACGCGGGCCGCGCCCACGCCAACGAACATTTCCACGAAGTCGGAGCCCGAGATGCTGAAGAACGGCACCTTGGCTTCACCGGCGATGGACTTGGCCAGCAGCGTCTTGCCGGTGCCCGGCGGGCCGACCAGCAGCAGGCCGCGCGGGATGCGCCCGCCGAGCTTCTGGAACTTCTGCGGGTCCTTCAGGAAGTCGACGACTTCCTTCACCTCTTCCTTGGCCTCGTCGCAGCCGGCGACGTCGGCGAAGGTCACGGTGTTGTTGTTTTCGTCGAGCATGCGCGCCTTGCTCTTGCCGAAGCTGAAGGCGCCGCCCTTGCCGCCGCCCTGCATCTGGCGCATGAAGTAGACCCAGACGCCGATCAGCAGCAGCATCGGCCCCCAGCTGACCAGGAGGGTCATGAGCAGCGAACCCTCTTCGCGCGGCTTGACGTCGAACTTGACGTTGTTGGCGATCAGGTCGCCGACCAGGCCCCGGTCCAGATAGGTCGCGGTGGTGCGCACGCGGCGGTCGTCGGTGGTTATCGCGACGATCTCGGTGCCGCCCTGCCCTTCCTGGATGGTGGCAGTCTTGATGCGCTTGTTGCGGACCTCTTCGAGGAAGTCCGAATAGCCCACGAAGCCTGCGCCTGCCGTGGCACGGGTGTCGAACTGCTTGAACACCGTGAACAGCACCATGGCGATCACGAGCCAGACAGCAACTTTGGAAAACCAGGGATTCTTCAAGCGGGGACTCCGGTAAGCCGTACGACATGCAACGGCGTTGGGGCGTACGTGCGAACCATTTTAGGCGTTTCAAGTTCTTGACACGGGTGGTTAACCCGTGTCAGCCATGGCTATCGCAAGGATTTAGGCGGCCTATTGGGCCGCAGGAACCGCCTTGAGCCCGATGCCGACCAGGAAGGTCTCGGACGACTTGTCGCGCGAGGCCTTGGGCTTGAGCGCCTTGACGACCCGGAACTCGCTCTTGAACAGCTTGACCAGTTGGTCGTAGCCGCTGCCGTGGAACACCTTGGTCACCAGCGCGCCCTCGGGCTTGAGATGGCTTTTGGCGAAATCCACCGCCAGTTCGACCAGATGGGCGATGCGGGCGGCGTCGGCCGACTCGATGCCCGACAGGTTGGGCGCCATATCGGACACCACGGCGTCGGCCTTGCGCCCGCCCATCGCGGCCTGCAGCTGCTCCAGCACCTCGGCCTCGCGGAAATCGCCCTGCAGGAACTGCACGCCCTCGATGGGCTCCATGGGCAGGATGTCCAGCGCGATGATGGCGCCGTTGAGCTCACCCACCGCCGCGCCCTGGGGCGACAGGCGCCGCCGCACGTACTGGCTCCAGGCCCCGGGCGTGGAGCCCAGGTCCACCACCAGGTGGCCGGGCTGCAGCAGCTTGAGGCTTTCGTCGATCTCCTTGAGCTTGTAGGCCGCGCGGGCGCGGTAGCCCTCCTTGCCGGCGAGCTTGACGTAAGGATCGTTGACATGGTCGTTCAACCACGCCTTGTTGACCTTTTTCGATTTGGTCTTGACTTTCATGCAACCGGGATAATACGGGGATGCCCCAAATTCAACTCACCCCCGCGCAACGCAAGGTCCACCGCGCCGAGGCCCACCATCTGGACCCCGTGGTCATGGTCGGCGGCGACGGCCTGACGCCCGCGGTGGTGCGCGAGACCGATCTCGCGCTCAACGCGCACGGCCTGATCAAGGTGCGCGTGCTGTCCGACGACCGTGCCGGGCGCGAAGCCATCTACCAGCAACTGGCCGACCAGCTCAACGCCGCGCCGATCCAGCACATCGGCAAGCTGCTGGTGCTCTGGCGGCCCAAGCCCGAAGTCGAGCGCGAGCGTGCCGAGGACGAGGACCGCATGCCCGGCCCGCGCGACGTCAAGGTGCTCAAGTTCAGCAAGCGCGGCGGGCAGCGGCCCGAGGTCAAGACCTTGCGCGTGCTGGGCAACCAGCGCCTGACGGCCGGCGGCAAGGTCAAGCGCGCCAAGCCCAAGCCACCGACCAGCGTCAAGAAGCGCAGCCAGACCTGATCAGAGAACTTTGTCCAGCGCCGTCGCCAGGTGGCCGACGGTGCGGTCCACGTTCTGCCACTTCTCCAGGCCGAACAGGCCGATCCGGAAGGTGCGGAAGTCCGGGCCTTCGTCGCACTGCAGCGGCACGCCGGAGGCGGTCTGCAGGCCGGCGGCCAGGAACTTCTTGCCGCTCTGGATTTCCGGGTCGGTCGTGTAGCTCACGACCACACCCGGCGCCTTGAAGCCTTCGGCCGCCACGCTGGGCAGGCCGCGCGACTCCAGCAATGCACGCACCTTGCTGCCGAGTTCGATCTGCGCGGTGCGCACCTTGTCGAAGCCGATCTCACGCGTCTCCAGCATCACGTCGCGCAGGCGCACCAGCGCGTCGGTCGGCATGGTCGTGTGGTAGGCGTGCTGGCCCTTCTCGTAGCCCTCGGCAATCTGCATCCACTTCTTGAGGTCGCAGGAGAAGCTGCTGCTGGTCGTGGCCTCGATGGCTTCTCGCGCCCGTGCGCTCAACATCACCATGGCGCAGCATGGCGAGCTGCTCCAGCCCTTTTGCGGCGCGGAGATCAGCACGTCGACGCCGGTCGCCTGCATGTCCACCCACATCGCGCCGGACGCCACGCAGTCCAGCACGAACAGCGCGCCGACCTCGTGCGCGGCAGCGCCGATGGTGCGCAGGTAACCGTCGGGCAGCAGGATGCCGCTGGCGGTTTCCACGTGCGGCGCGAAGACGACCTTGGGTTTCTCGGCACGGATCGTGGCCGCCACCTCTTCGGCCGGTGCCGGTTGCCAGGGCGCCTGCGGGCCTTCGCCCACGCGGCGCGCCTTGCAGACCACGGCGCCGCCACCCAGGCCGCCCGCGTCGAA
>NZ_DATIGV010000183.1:0-88186 GCF_035481345.1 Hydrogenophaga sp.
CGGTGGTTTCGATCGAACGGATCTGGCCGCCACCGCTCACCGAGCCGGAGACCTCGCCTTCGCCGCGCACCATGCGCTCACAGATGGCGCGGTCCTCGGCGATGGTGTGCACCTGGCAACGCTGCAGGGCATTGCGCTGCAGTTGTTCCTGCGACACGGGCGCGCGCGGCTGGCGCTGGGCCTGCTGGCGCGCGGCGCCCAGGTCGCGCAGGCAGTTGGTGCGCGACTCGGGGTTGCTCATGGCGGCGCAGGCGGCGCGTTCCTGCTGGTAGCGGCTGTCGGCCGCGGTCTTGGCCGTGCCCTGGGCCCACGCGGGCAGCGTGAGCGCGATGGCCGCGGCGGCGAGGCAGTGGCGGGTGAAGGAAACGTTGGAAAGGCTCATGGGTGGTTCTCCTGTGCGCACGCGGGCCGGGCCCTGGTGCGGTCACCCATGCTAGGAAGCGCTTCGCCCGGTGCTTGTAGGAGAGGTCCGACCTGCACGCCGGACAAGGCCCGTCACCGATCGTGACGGTGCGATCCGCCGCCGCTTCGGTCAGCCCCCCGCCCGCTCCATGGCCTTGGCCATGGTCTTGCCCAGCTCCACGCCCCACTGGTCGAAGGCGTTGATGTTCCAGATGGCGGCCTGGCAGAACACCTTGTGCTCGTACAGCGCGATGAGCGAGCCCAGTCGCTCGGGGTCGAGCCGGTCGAGCCAGATCACGTGGCTGGGGATGTTGCCGGGGAACTGGCGGTGCGGCGCCAGGGCGTGCGCGGTTTCGGCGTCGGCGCCGTCCTGCAGCAACTGCGCCTCGGTCTCCTGCAGGGTGCGGCCCAGGGCCATGGCCTGGGCCTGGGCACGCAGGTTCAGGTTGACCACGGCGTGGTGCGCGCCGGCCAGCGGCAGGGGCGTGTCCTCGCTCTGCACGCCGATGAAATCGACCGGCAGCGCATGGCGCCCCTGGTGCACGAGCTGGAAGTAGGCGTGCTGGCCGTCGATGCCCAGGCCGCCCCAGACGATGGGGCCGGTGTCCACCGCCGCGTCGCTGCCGTCCAGGTGCGTGCGCTTGCCGTTGGACTCCATGTCCATCTGCTGCACGAAGGGCACGAAGCGCACCAGGCGCGAGGCGTAGCTCACGATGAGCTGCGTGGGCATGCGCAGGAAGTTGCGGTTCCACACGCCGTGCAGCGCGAGGCGCACGGGCAGGTTGTCGTTCAGGGGCGTGTGCAGGAAGTGCTCGTCCATGGCGCGCCCGCCCGCGAGCAGTTGCCGGAAGGCCGCCGCGCCGATGCCGATGGCCAGCGGCAGGCCGAGCGAGGACCACAGCGAGTAGCGCCCGCCCACCCAGTCCCAGAACAGGAAGGTGCGCTCGGGGTCGTAGCCCAGCTCGGCCGATTTGGCCGGCGTGGCGGTGATGGCCACCAGGTGCTGGGCGATCGCGTCGGCCGGCACGCCGTTGTCGGCCAGCCAGTGGCGCGCGCTGGCGGCGTTGGTGAGCGTCTCCTGCGTGGTGAAGGTCTTGCTGGAGACGATGAACAGGGTGCGCTTGGCGTCGAGCCCGCGCAGCACGCTCCACAGGGCCCAGGCGTCGGGGTTGGAGACGTAGTGCACGCGCACCGCGTCGCTGGCCAGGTGGGTGAGCGCGTCGGCCGCCATGCGCGGGCCCAGGTCGGAGCCGCCGATGCCGATGTTCACCACGTCGGTGAAGGCGTCGTTGGCGTGGCCGCGCACGGTGCCCGCGCGCACTTCTTCGGCGAAGCGGCAGACGCGGTCGAGTTCGCGCTGCACCTGGGCGTGGATCTGGTTGCCCCAGGGGCCGCCCGCTTCGCCGCCGCGCAGCGCCACGTGCAGCACGGGGCGGTCTTCGGTGGTGTTGATGACGTCGCCGCGGAACATGGCCTCGCGCCGCTCGGCCAGGCCGCTTTGCGCGGCGAGTTCGAGCAGGGCTTGCTCGATGGCGGGCGTGAGGCGCTGGCGGCTCGCGTCCAGCGTGAGGCCCGCGACGGACCAGCTCATGCGTTCGGCGCGGCCGGGCTGGGCGAGCAGTTCGCGCAGGTGCGGCTGGGCCTGGGTGGCGAGTTGGTCGAGGCTGTGCCAGGCGGGCAGGGCGGTGGGCAAGGTCATGTCAGTGGCTGTTCGCGATGGTGGTCGCCTCGCGTGCCAGCTTCGTGACACGCGCCCAGTCGCCGTCGCGCAGCGCATCGGCCGGGGTGAGCCAGGAGCCGCCGGCCATGGCGACGTTGGGCAGGGCGAGGAAGTCGCGCAGGTTCTCCGGGCTCACGCCGCCGGTGGGGCAGAAGCGCACGTCGGGAATGGGCGCGCCCAGGGCCTTGAGCATGCCGATGCCGCCGGCCTGCTGCGCGGGGAAGAGCTTCATGAGCGTGAAGCCCTGCTCGCGCGCGCGCATCACCTCGCCCGGCGTCATCACGCCCGGGATGAAGGGCAGGCCGGTGGCGCGCATGGCGTCCACCAGGGCGTCGGTGCAGCCGGGCGAGAGCGCGAAGCGCGCGCCGGCGTCGATGATCCGCGGCACGTCGCTGGCGCGGGTGACGGTGCCGGCGCCCAGGTGCATCTGCGGCACGGCCTTGGCCACGGCCTCGATGGCGTCGAGCGCCACGTCCGAGCGCAGGGTGATTTCCATGACGTCGATGCCGCCTTCGAGCAGGGCGTGCGCGAGCGGCACGGCCTGCTTCGGATCGTTGAGCACGATGACAGGCACGACGCGCGAGGTGAAGGCGGGGTGGCTGAGGTGTTGGTCTTGCATGGCGATGAAGCGGGTGGCGGTATCAGGCAAACAGCGGGGACGCACCCTGCTCGGCGCCGCTGACGTGGGCGCGGAACAGGCCGAAGAGCTCGCGCCCCGTGCCGTGGGTGTTGTGGGACAGATCGGGCTCGGGCAGCGCGCGCGCGGCCAGCGTGGCCTCGTCCACGTCCACCTTGAGCAGGCCGCGCTCGGCGTCGAGGGTGATCATGTCGCCATCGCGCACGCGCGCGATCGGGCCGTCGGCCAGGGCCTCGGGCGTGCAGTGGATGGCCGCGGGCACCTTGCCCGAGGCGCCGGACATGCGGCCGTCGGTGACGAGCGCCACCTGGAAGCCCTTGTCCTGCAGCACGGCCAGCGGCGGCGTGAGCTTGTGCAGTTCGGGCATGCCGTTGGCGCGCGGGCCCTGGTAGCGCACCACGGCCACGAAGTCCTTCTCCAGTTCGCCGGCCTTGAATTTGGCGAGCAGTTCCTGCTGGTCGTGCACCACCACGGCGGGGGCGCGCACCACGCGGTGCTGCGGCTTCACGGCCGACACCTTGATGACGCTGCGGCCGAGGTTGCCGGTGAGCAGGCGCAGGCCGCCATCGGCGCTGAAGGGGTCGCTGGCGGGGCGCAGCACGTTCAGGTCGGCGCTGCGCTCGGGCACGGGGCGCCAGGCCAGGCGCTCGCCGTCGAGCCAGGGCTCCAGGCCGTAGGCGTCCAGGCCCGGGCCCATCACGGTGTGCACGTCGGCGTGCAGCAGGCCGGCGCCGCGCAGCTCGCGCATCAGCACGCCCAGGCCACCGGCCGCGTGAAAGTGGTTCACGTCGGCGCTGCCGTTGGGGTACACGCGCGCCAGCAGCGGCACCACGGCGGAGAGTTCGGCGAAGTCGTCCCAGTCGATGAGGATGCCGGCCGCGCGCGCCATGGCCACCAGGTGCAGGGTGTGGTTGGTGGAGCCGCCCGTGGCCAGCAGGCCCACGATGCCGTTGACGATGGCCTTCTCGTCCACGATCTGCCACAGCGGCAGGTAGGGCTGGCCGGTGCGCCCGCTGTTGGCCACGGCGCGTTCCACGGCGGCCTTGGTGAGCGCCTCGCGCAGCGGCGTGCCCGGGTTCACGAAGGAGCTGCCCGGCAGGTGCAGGCCCATGATCTCCATCAGCATCTGGTTGCTGTTGGCGGTGCCGTAGAAGGTGCAGGTGCCGGGGCTGTGGTAGGCGCGCGCTTCCGATTCGAGCAGGGCCTCGCGTCCCACCAGGCCCTGCGCGTACTGCTGGCGCACCTTGGCCTTCTCTTCGTTCGACAGGCCCGAGGTCATGGGACCGGCCGGCACGAACACGGTGGCCAGGTGGCCGAACTGCAGCGCGCCCATGAACAGGCCGGGCACGATCTTGTCGCACACGCCCAGCATGAGCGCGGCGTCGAACACGTTGTGCGAGAGCGCCACGGCGGTGGCCAGCGCGATGGTGTCGCGCGAGAAGAGCGAGAGTTCCATGCCGGCCTCGCCCTGGGTGATGCCGTCGCACATGGCGGGCACGCCACCGGCCACCTGGGCCGTGGCGCCCACCTGCTGCGCGTGCCAGCGGATCAGGCTGGGGTAGGCCTCGAAGGGCTGGTGCGCGGACAGCATGTCGTTGTAGGACGTGACGATGCCGATGTGCGGCGCGCGTTCGGCGTGGATGCGCAGCTTGTCGTCGGCGGGCAGCGCGGCCGTGGTGTGGGCCATGTTGGCGCAGCCCAGGCCGGCGCGCTGCGTGCCGCGCGTGCGCTGCGCGGCCATGTGTTCCAGGTAGGCGGTGCGCGTGGGCGCGCTGCGTTCGGTGATGCGCCGGGTGACGCGATCGAGGATGGGGTTGGGTGGGATCTGGTTCATGGTCGTGGGGCGATCAGGCGAGCCAGACCTGCACCGGCGTCTGGTGCTGGTGCAGGACGAGCGAGATCGGCAGCGTGTCGTCTTCGGACAGCCGGGCCTGCTGGTACACGCGCAGCTTGGCCGGGCCGATGAGGGGCAAGACCAGTTCCCGCGTGGCGAGCAGCGCGGGCAGGGTCAGGGTGAGGCGCGGGTGGGGCGCGTTGAGGGGGCGCGTCCAGGCCACGGGCCCGCTGGCGTGCAGGGCCTGTTGGAGACCGGGCGCGTGAGGAAAGAGCGAGGCGGTGTGGCCGTCCTCGCCCATGCCAAGGATGGCGAGGTCCCAGGGCCAGGGCTCGCGGGCCAGGCGCTGGCTGGCGGCGTCGGCCAGGGCCTGGAGGGCCTTGTCATCCAGCGGGTCGGGCAGCGCGTCGAACCAGGGCACGAAGCTGGCCGCCGCCGCGCCCTGTTGCAGCAGGTGCGCGCGCACCAGGGCGGTGTTGCTGTCGGGGTGGTCGTGCGGCACGCAGCGCTCGTCCACCAGGGTGATGCTCACGCGCGACCAGTCCAGCGGTTGCGCGCGCAGGGCCTCGAACAGCGGCACCGGCGACTTGCCGCCCGAGACCGCCAGCACGGCGTGGCCGCGCTGCTCGATCGCCTGGTGCAGGCGCAGGCCGATCCAGGCGGCCAGGCGCTGCGCGAGTTCGGCGGGCGTGTTGCAGATGTGCTGGTTCACGACAAGGCGGCGGTGTCAGTTCTCTTCCGACCAGGAGGAGTCCTCGCGCGCCATCAGCGCCGAGGACGCGGCCGGGCCCCATCTGCCGGCCGCGTAGGCGCGCGGCTTCTCGCCCAGGGACTTCCAGCCGTCGATGATGGGCTCGACCCAGGTCCACGCCGCCTCCAGTTCGTCGCGCCGCATGAAGTGCGTGAGCCGGCCCTTGATGACGTCGATGAGCAGGCGCTCGTAGGCCTCGGCGCGGCGGCCGGCCAGGGCGGACTGCAGGTCCAGGTCGAGCGCGACGGGGCGCAGCTTCATGCCGCTGCCGGGCTGCTTGGCCATCATCTGCAACTGCACGTGCTCTTCGGGCTGCAGGCGGATCAGCAGGCGGTTGACGGGCTGGCGCGGCGCATCGGGAAACAGCGAGTAGGGCAGGGGCGCGAACTCGACGACGATCTCGCTGCGCCGCTCGGCCAGGCGCTTGCCGGTGCGCAGGAAGATGGGCACGTTGGCCCAGCGCCAGTTGTTGATGTGGGCGCGCAGCGCGACGAAGGTCTCGGTCTCGCTGCCGGCGGGCACGTTGTCTTCCTGCAGGTAGCCCACGGCGCGCTCGCCGCCGACGTTGCCGCTGGTGTACTGGCCGCGCACGGTGTCGCGCGCCACGTCGGCCACCGTCATGGGCCGCAGCGAGCGCAGCACCTTGAGTTTTTCGTCGCGCACGGCGTCGGGGTCGAGCGAGACGGGCGGCTCCATGGCCACGATGCACAGCAGTTGCAGCAGGTGGTTCTGCACCATGTCGCGCAGCGCGCCGGTGCCGTCGTAGAAGCCCGCGCGGCTGCCCACGCCCACCGACTCGGCCACCGTGATCTGCACGCTCTTGATGCTGGGGCTGCGCCACAGCGGCTCGAAGATGGCATTGCCGAAGCGCAGCACCATGAGGTTCTGCACCGTCTCCTTGCCCAGGTAGTGGTCGATGCGGAAGGTCTGCGACTCGCTGAAGTACCTGGCCACCTCGTCGTTGATGGCGCGCGCGGAGGCGAGGTCGTGGCCCAGGGGTTTTTCGAGCACCACGCGCGAGCGCGCATCGACCAGGCCGGCGCCGTGCAGGTGGGCGCAGATGGTGGTGAACAGCGTGGGCGCGGTGGCGAGGTAGTAGACGCGGTCCACGTTGGGGCGCAAGGCCTGGCCCAGGGCCGCGAAGTCCTCGGCGCGCGTGGCGTCGAGCGAGACGTAGACCAGGCGCTGCACGAAGCCCTGCCAGGACAGCGCGTCGAGCGCGTCGCTGGCGATGAAGCCGCGCACCTTGTCGTCGATGAAGGCCGTGAAGGCCGCGCGGTCCCAGGCGTGGCGGCCCAGGGCGACGATGCGCGTGTCGTCGGGCAGGGTCTTGTGCAGGTGCGCCATGTACAGCGCGGGCAGCAGCTTGCGCAGGGAGAGATCGCCCGCGCCGCCGAAGATGACGAGGTCCAGGGGCGCGTCGGGTGGGGTGCTGGTCTCCATCGTTCTTTCTGGGCGTCAGGAGTTACGAAGTGGCCCGATCATAGTGAAATAAAGTTACCAACGGGTTACCTTTGGTTCGCGGTGCGGGGTCCTCGCTCAGGGTGCGACCGTGTCGCACCGCGCGGGTTCCGTCAAGTCGGCGCGGGATCGGCCCGCAGTCCATCGGCCGTGAGCCGCAGCACGCGATCGGCGCGGCGCGCGGCCGCCTCGGCGTGCGTCACCAGCACCAGCGAGGCGCCGTGCTCGCGGATCTGCGCGCACAGCAGGTCCATCACGCGCGTGGCGGTGGTGGGGTCGAGGTTGCCGGTGGGTTCGTCGGCCAGCACGATGGCGGGCCGGTGCACCAGCGCCCGCGCGATGGCCACGCGCTGCAACTGACCGCCCGAGAGCTGCGCGGGCAGGCGCGCGCCCAGGCCTTGCAGGCCCACGGCGTCCATCAGGGCCTGCACGCGCGCGGGCTCGGGGCGGTTGAGCAGCAGCAGGGGCAGGCCGATGTTCTGCGCCACGTCCAGGTGCGGCAGCACGTGGAAGGCCTGGAACACGAAGCCCAGGTTCGCGCGGCGCCAGTGGGCGCGCTGCGCTTCGTCGAGCGTGCCGAGGTCGGTACCGTTGTGCAGCACGCGGCCTTCGCTCCAGTCGTCCAGCGCGGCCAGGCAGTTGAGCAGGGTGGACTTGCCCACGCCCGACTCGCCGACGATGGCGATGAACTCACCAGGCTCGACGCGCAGGTCCACGTGGCGGAACACGGGCGTGTCGCCGTAGAACTTGCCGAGCTTGTCGGTGATGAGGCTCATCGCGCCCCCCCTAACCATGGCTGAACCTTTGCCAGCACCTGCTCCAGCGCGTCCGGCGCGTCGGCCGGCACCACCACGCGCCCCGGCATGGACCGCAGCCAGGTGAGCTGGCGCTTGGCGAGCTGGCGCGTGGCGAAGACGCCGCGGTCGCGCAGTTCGGCGAGCGCGGCGGCGTCGGGTGTGGGGTGGGCGTCGAGTGCGGCCCAGGCCTGGCGGTAGCCCACGCAGCGCATGGACGGCAGATCGGCGTGCAGATCACCGCGCGCGCGCAGGGCGCGCACCTCGTCGAGCAGGCCGGCGGCGAGCATGGCGTCGAAGCGCTCGGCGATGCGCGCGTGCAGCCAGGCGCGGTCGTTCGGTTCGAGCGAGAGGAGGTGGGCCTCGTCGAGCGGGCCATCGGGGTCGCGCTCGCGGCCCGAGTGGAAGCTGGCGAGTGGGCGGCCCGAGACCTGGTAGACCTCCAGCGCGCGCTGGATGCGCTGCGCGTCGTTGGGGAACAGGCGCGCGGCGGTGACGGAGTCGACGCGCTGCAGTTCGGCGTGCAGCGCGGGCCAGCCCTCGGCGCGGGCGCGCGCGTCGAGGGCGGCGCGCACGGCGGGGTCGGCCGCGGGCAGCTCGTCCAGGCCGTCGAGCAGGGCCTTGAAATAGAGCATGGTGCCGCCCACCAGCAGCGCGGTGCGCCCGCGCGCGGCGATCTCGCCGATGAGGCGCGTGGCGTCGCGCGCGAAGTCGGCCGCGCTGTAGGCCTGCGCGGGGTCGCGGATGTCGATCAGGTGGTGCGGCACGGCCGCGCGTTCGGCCGCGGTGGGCTTGGCGGTACCGATGTCCATGCCCCGGTAGACCAGCGCCGAGTCGACGCTGATCACCTCCACCGGCCAGCGCGCGGCGATGGCCAGGGCCGCCGCCGTCTTGCCGCTGGCGGTGGGGCCGGCCAGCGCGAGGCAGCGAGGCGCGGCAGGATTCATGTCGTTGCGACGCGCGTCGGCGGCGCGTGCGGCTCGCCGTGGCGCTGCACCAGCGTCCAGGCCGTGGTGGAGATGACCACGCACCAGAACCACACGCTGTCGGTGAGGGGGCGCACCGTGCCGGCGCCCAGCGCGGGATCGGCCAGCGCGACACCCAGCCAGCCGCCGATGCCGAAGGCCACCACCATCATGATGAAGCCCGCCAGCGCAGAGGCCGCGCCGGCCGCTTGCGGAAAGGGCGCCACCGCGCCGCTCTGCCCGCAGGGCTGGTGCACGCCGTGGGCCAGCATGAACAGGTAGAAGGGCAGCAGCACGCTCCAGAGGTTTTGCACGCCCAGCAGGGGCAGCACGCCCACGAGCGTGCCGCCCGTGAGCGTGACGCCGGCCGCCAGGCCCACCGTGCGGCGCACGCCCAGGCGCACCAGCAGGCGGCGGCAGATGAAGGTGCCCACGATGTAGACCAGCGACATCGTGAACATCACGATGCCGTACTGCGTCTTGCTCAGGCCCAGCACACCGATCAGCACGAAGGACGAGGACGCGAGGTAGCTGAACAGGCCGGCGTAGGAGCCGGTGGCCAGCAGCGTCCAGGCCCAGAAGGTGGGGTGGCGCGCGATGTGGGTCCAGTTGCGCAGCAGCGGGCCCGGGCGCAGCGCGTCGGGGTTGAGGCGCGGCACGGTTTCCTGGAAGCGCCAGACCAGCACCGCCAGCGTGCCGGCGCCGAACACCGACAGCGCGAGCAAGGCCACGCGCCAGCCGTAGTGGTCGGACAGCACGCCGCCCAGCGGCGCGCTCACGCAGGCGATGACGCCCAGGCCGGTGAGGCCCTTGCTCATCATGCGCGCGCCCTCGGCGGGGGCGTACAGGTCGCGCACGATGGCGCGCGCGCACATCACGGCCGCGCCCATGGCCACGCCCTGCAGCGTGCGCCAGGCGATGAGCTGTTCCATGGACTGCGAGAACGCCGCGCCGACGGTGGCCAGCATGTACAGCACCATGCCACCGATGAGGATGGGGCGGCGCCCGAAGCGGTCGGACAGCGGCCCCCACACGAGTTGCGAGACACCGAAGGCCAGCAGCAGGGCCGTGAGCGTGAACTGCGCCTGCGCCACGCTGGCGCCGAAGCCCTGGGTGAGCGCGGGCAGGGCGGGGAGGTAGAGGTCGGTGGTGACGGGTTGGATGCCCAGCAGCAGCGTGAGCACAAGCACGACCAGGCCCGGTGACATGGCGGAGGAGGGGGCGGACATCCGGCTGAGGGTAGCAGATGCCCTGCGGGTTTTCCCGGTACCCCCGGGGGGTGATTCAGCGCGCGACGAGGCGGATGTCGTCGCTCAGTCCGAACAGCTCGGCCAGGGCCGCGCGGTACTGGGCCTGGCCCACGGAGTTGGTGTTGTGGTGCGAGCCGCCCTCCACCATCACCAGGGCCTTGGGCTGGCGCGCGGCCTCGTAGAGCCGCTGGCCCAGCTCGGGGAGGATGAGCTTGTCGTCGGTGCCGTGCACCACCAGCAGGGGCGAGCCGATGTCGGGCACGCGCTTGACCGACTCGAAGCGCTGCGTGATGAGCAGCGACACCGGCAGCCAGCCCCACTTGAAGGTGCTCACCACGTCGGGGATGGAGGTGAAGGTGCCTTCCACCAGGGTGCCCTTTTCGTCGCTCACTTGCGTGGCGAGCTCGATGGCGATGGCGCCGCCCAGCGAGTGGCCGAAGATGTAGCGGGGCCGGTCGGGGTAGCGCTGGGCGAGCCAGTCCCAGGCGGCGCGCGCGTCCTCGGAGGCGGTGCGTTCGGAGGGCAGGCGCTTGGTGCTCTGGCCGAAGCCGCGGTAGTCGATGCCCAGCACCGAGAAGCCCAGCTCTTCCATGCGGCGCATGCGAAAGGCCGAGCCGGTGACGTTCCAGCGCGCGCCATGCAGGTACAGCAGCACCGGTGCCTGGGGGTTGGCGGCGAAGTTCTCGTGCTGGGCCCACAGGCCGTGCAGGCGCACGTCTTCCTTGTCCTGCGCCGAGTGGAAGTCGATCCACACGTCCTCCATGGACTCGGCGGCGTAGACGCCACCGCTCCAGGCGCGGTCGGAGGGCTGGAAGATCCAGACGCGCTGCTTTTCATCCAGCGTGGCGCACCCGGCCAGCAGGGCCAGGGCGGTGGCGAGGGCGAGCAGCAGTCGGGTCATGGACCGGGATAGTGAGGCGGTTCGCACCGGAAAAGTTCATGTCGCTGGGGTAAATCCCAGGCAAGCAAGTGCGATGCCGGGGCGCCAGCGCCGACTTTTTCACGCCCGCCGCGCGGGCGCGGGGGTCAGCGCCCGCGCAGGAAGAGCGCGTCGAGTTCGCGCAGGCTCAGTTGCCGCCAGGTCGGGCGGCCGTGGTTGCACTGGTCGCTGCGCTCGGTCACTTCCATCTGGCGCAACAGGGCGTTCATCTCGTCCAGGGTGAGGCGCCGGTTGGCGCGCACCGCGCCGTGGCAGGCCATGGTGGCCAGCAGCTCGTGTTCGGCGCGCTGCAGCACGTGGCTGGCGTCGTGCTGGGCCAGCTCGGCCAAGACGCTGCGGGCGAGTTCCACCGGGTCGCCCTGCGCCAGGGTGGTGGGCACGGCGCGCACCGCCAGGGTGCGGGCGGACAGCGGCGCCACGTCCAGGCCCAGCGAGGCCAGTGCCTCGGCGCGGCTTTCGGCGGTGGCGGTTTCCTCGGGCGTGGCCGCGAAGGTGGCGGGGATCAGCAGCGGCTGGCTGTGGAGCGCGCGCTCGGCGAGCTGGCGCTTGAGCCGTTCGTAGACGATGCGCTCGTGCGCGGCGTGCATGTCCACGATGACCAGGCCGTGGGCGTTCTCGGCCAGGATGTAGATGCCTTGCAGTTGCGCGATCGCGCGGCCCAGGGGCCAGTCGCCGTCGGGGAGGGAGGGCTGGGCGGCGGCGGGCGGTGCCCAGTCGCGCAGGCCCGGCGCGAAGCCGCCTTCGGGCGACGCCGCTGCGCTACCGGTGGCCGGCGCGAAGGGCATGGCGGGCACCGCGGGCGCCGTGGGCGCGCCGACCGCGCCCCACAGCGCCGACACATCGCTCACGCGGTGGCCCGCCTCGGGCTCGCGCGGTGGGAAGCTGAAGCCGGCCTGGCGCACCGGTGGCGTCCAGGCGGGTGTTGCCGTCGGCGGGGGGGCGTACGCGGCGGCGTCCGTTGCCTGCCCCGCGCGCGGCACCGCCAGCGCCGATTCCACCGCCTGCTGCACCGCGTGGTGCACCTCGCGGCTGTCGCGAAAGCGCACCTCGATCTTGGTCGGGTGCACGTTCACGTCCACGCGCTCGGGCGCGATCTCCACGAACAGCGCGTAGACCGGCTGGCGCTGGCCGTGCAAGACGTCGTCGAAGGCCGCGCGCACCGCGTGCGAGATGACCTTGTCGCGCACGAAGCGGCCGTTGACGTAGGCGAACTGCTGATCGGCGCGCGCGCGCGCCGCGTCCGGAATGCCCGCGAAGCCGCTCACGCGCAGGCCGCGCGCGTCAGACCCGTCGGCCGGCCACATCAGCGGCACCGCGCGTTCGATGAAGTCCTCGCCGAGCACGTCGGCCAGGCGCCGCGCCGTGCCGTCCAGGCCTTGCAGTGGCACGGCGCGCCACTGCGCCGAGAGCTTGCCCTCGTGCCAGATGGCGAAGCCCACGTCGGGCCGCGCCAGCGCGTGGCGGCGCACGGCCTCGATGCAGTGCGCGAGTTCGGTGTTGTCGGACTTGAGGAACTTGCGCCGCGCGGGTGTGGCGTAGAACAGCTCGCGCACCTCGATGGAAGTGCCTTGCGAACGCGCACCGGGAGCGAGTTCGCCGCTGCGCACGTCCAGTTGCCAGGCGTGGCCATCGCCCTCGGTGCGCGAGAGCAGGCCCATCTCGGCCACCGAGGCGATGGCGGCCAGCGCCTCGCCGCGAAAGCCCATGGTGCCCACGGATTCGAGCTCGGCCAGGCTGGCGATCTTGCTGGTGGCGTGGCGCTTCACCGCCTGCGGCAGTTCGGCCGGGGGAATGCCCACGCCATCGTCTTCCACCGCGATCAGCCGCACACCGCCGCCCAGCAGGCGCACGGTGATCTGCGTGGCGCCGGCGTCCAGCGCGTTGTCCACCAGCTCGCGCACCACCGAGGCGGGGCGCTCCACCACCTCGCCCGCGGCGATCTGGCTGATCAGCTCATCGGGCAGTTCGCGGATGGGGCGGCGCGGGGGCAGGGTGGTCATCACGGCATTGTAGGAAGCGACACGGATAATGCCCCGCCATGGAACTGATCACCTTCCTCATCGATTTCATCCTGCACGTCGACCAGCACCTGCAGGCTTTCGTGCAGGCCTACGGGCCCTGGGTGTACGCCCTGCTGTTCCTCATCATCTTCACGGAGACGGGCGTGGTGGTCATGCCCTTCCTGCCGGGCGATTCGCTGCTGTTCGTGGTGGGCACGCTGTGCGGCGCAGGGCTGATGAGCCTGCCACTGGCCATGGCGCTGCTGGTGGTGGCGGCCGTTCTGGGCGACCAGACGAACTACTCCATCGGCCGCTACTTCGGGCCCAAGGTGTTCCAGTGGGAGAAGTCGCGCCTGTTCAACAAGGACGCCTTCAACCAGGCCCACATGTTCTACGAGCGCTATGGCGGCATCACCATCATCCTGGCGCGCTTCATGCCCTTCATCCGCACCTTCGCGCCTTTCGTGGCGGGCGTGGCCGAGATGACGCGCGCCAAGTTCACCGCCTACAACGTGATCGGCGCGCTGATCTGGGTGATCGGCCTGGTGGGCGCGGGCTACCTGTTCGGCAACCTGCCCTGGGTGCAGGCCAACCTCAGCAAGATCATCTGGGCGCTGATCATCATCCCGGGGTTGATCGCGGTCTTCGGCGCCTGGCGCGCCAGGCGCCAGGGCGAGCGCGACGCGGCGGGCGTCTGATCCGCGATCAGGCCGCGACCGCCACCGTGCGGTGCAGCACCGGTGTCTCGGGCACCGGGTAGCCGGCCGCGCCGAAGGTGCGGACGATGGCCTTGTGCGTGTCGAAGTAGACCTGCCAGTAGTGGTCGGTGTGCGTGTAGGGCCGCACGCACAGCAGCGGGCCTTCGGGCGTGAACTGCAGGATCTCCACGTCGGGCGCGGGCGTGTCCTTCACGTTGGGTATGGCCGCCACGGCGGCGCGCAGGCGCTGCATGGCGTCGACCACGTCCACGCCGTTGGCGACCTTGGCCACGCAGTCCACGCGGCGGAAGGCCTCGGTGCTGTAGTTCTGGATGTTGTCGCCGAAGGCCTTGTTGTTGCCCACGATGGTGGTCACGTTGTCGGGCGTGAGGATGGTGGTGGCGAACAGGCCCAGCTCCTTGACGGTCCCCGTGACGCCGCCCGCGCTGATGAAGTCGCCCACCTTGTAGGGCCGCAGCACCTGCAGGAAGATGCCCGCCGCGAAGTTGGCGAGCATGCCGCTCCAGGCCGCGCCGATGGCCAGACCCGCGCCCGCCAGCAGGGCCGCGAAGGAGGTGGTGCGGATGCCGAAGATGTCCAGGATGGCCATGATCAGCACCACGGTCAGCAGCACCGAGAGGATGGACTTGAGGTAGCGGATCAGCGTCATGTCGATCTTGCCGCCGCGCTCCATGGCCACGCCGATCAGGCGCACCGCGATGCCGATCAGCCAGCGGCCGATGACCCAGGCCGCGATCGCGCCCAGCACCTTCAGGCCGAAGTCGGCCCCCTGGGTGACGATGAAATTCCAGATCACTTCCGTGTTCATAATGCTCCTGCCTTCCCGTTGGTGGATGGTTCCCTCGCGGCCCGGCCGCGGACGCGACGGTAGCGCAAGCCTTGATGAAAAACACGAACCCCCTGCCCGAAGTCAACATCTCCGAAGACGGCGAGGTCCGTTTCCTGCACCTGGGCACGGAATGGATCCAGGGCTCCATGCTGCTCGACGCGCCCTTCGACATCGAGCTGGAGTACGTGCAGCGCATGATGGCCTGGCTGCTCTTCGTCGATCCCGATTCGGTGCCCGGCCGCCGCGCGCTGCAACTGGGGCTGGGTTCGGCTGCGCTCACCAAGTTCAGCCACAAGCGCTTGCGCATGGACACGACGGCGATCGAGATCAACCCGCAGGTGGTGGCGGTGTGCCGGCAGTGGTTCAAGCTGCCGCCCGACGGGGCGCGCCTGCGTGTGCTGATGGGCGACGCGGGCGAGCTGATCCGCCGCCAGGAGCACACCGGGCGCTACGACGCGCTGCAGGTGGACCTGTACGACCACGAGGCCGCTGCGCCCGTGCTCGACTCGCCGGATTTCTACGCCGATTGCCGGCACGCGCTCACCGACGAAGGCTGTCTCACCGTCAACCTCTTCGGCCGCCACTCAAGCTATGAGCGCTCGCTGGAGAGCTTGTGCGCGGCCTTCGGCAAGGACGCG
Source organism: Hydrogenophaga sp. (assembly GCF_035481345.1). GTDB lineage: Bacteria > Pseudomonadota > Gammaproteobacteria > Burkholderiales > Burkholderiaceae_C > Hydrogenophaga. The sequence continues at coordinate 14,941 of NZ_DATIGV010000183.1, forward strand.
GTCTGGGCCTTCAAGCCCACGCGCGAAGGCAACACGGTGGTGCTGGCCCAGCGCCACGCCTCCCGGCCCTCGCGGCTGGAGCTGCTGGCGCGCGCCGAGGCCGTGCAGGAGCGCTGGGGCCTGCCCGCCGCCAAATGGATGCGCGTGTTCAAACCCGTTCACGACTGACACATGAAAACCGCCACCGCCCAAGCCGCCGCTTCCACCCCCAACGGCCCGCTCGACTGGCGGCTCGTGCTGCGCTGGCTGAAGGAGGACGGCGTGATCAGCGAGGATGAGGCGCGCCGCACCGAGGCGCGCATCTCGTCGGCGCACAGCGCGCAGCACCCCTTGCAGCGCCTGGCGGTGGTGGGCATGGCGCGCGCGGCCGACGGCCACGTGCTCGACGCCGAAACCCTCACGCAGTGGCTCGCTCAGCGCTGTGGGCTCACCTACCTGCGCATCGACCCGCTGAAGGTGGAGGTGGGCAAGGTGGCCGACGTGATGAGCGCGGCCTACGCCGAGCGCCACAAGGTGCTGCCCGTGCAGGTGGGGCCGGCCGAGGTGGTGGTGGCCACGGCGGAGCCCTTCCTCACCGACTGGGTGGGTGAAGTCGAGCGCCAGACGCGCAAGACCGTGCGCCTGGTGCTGGCCAGCCCGGCGGAGATCACGCGCTACACGGCCGAGTTCTTCGCGCTCGCCAAGTCGGTGCGCGCGGCCACCAAGAGCGGTGGCAGCGCAGGCTTCCAGAGCTTCGAGCAACTGGTGGAGCTGGGCAAGGGCAACAAGCAGATCGACGCCAACGACCAGGGCGTTGTGCAGGTGGTGGACTGGCTGTGGCAGTACGCCTTCGACCAGCGCGCGAGCGACATCCACCTGGAGCCGCGCCGCGAGCAGGGCGTGATCCGCTTCCGCATCGACGGCGTGCTGCACCCGGTGTACCAGTTGCCGCTGGGTGTGATGAACGCGATGACGGCGCGCATCAAGCTGCTGGGCCGCATGGACGTGGTGGAGCGCCGCCGCCCGCAGGACGGGCGCATCAAGACGCTCAAGCCCGGCGTAGGCGGGGCCAAGGGCGACGAGGTGGAGATGCGCCTGTCGACCCTGCCCACGGCCTTTGGCGAGAAGCTGGTGATGCGCATCTTCGACCCCGAGTCGACGGTGAAGGACCTGGCCGCGCTGGGCTTCGGCCCGCACGACGCGGCGCGCTGGGAGGGCCTCACGCGCCGCCCGCACGGCATCGTGCTGGTGACGGGCCCCACGGGTTCGGGCAAGACGACAACGCTGTACGCCACGCTCAAGCGCCTGGCCACGGAAGAGGTGAACGTGAGCACGGTGGAGGACCCGATCGAGATGATCGAGCCGGCCTTCAACCAGACGCAGGTGCAGCCGCACCTGGATCTGGACTTCGCGCAGGGCCTGCGCGCGCTGATGCGGCAGGACCCGGACATCATCATGGTGGGCGAGATCCGCGACCTGGCGACGGCGGAGATGGCGGTGCAGGCGGCGTTGACGGGCCACCTGGTGTTTTCCACGCTGCACACGAACGACGCGCCGTCGGCGGTGATGCGGCTGATGGAGCTGGGCATTCCGCCGTACCTGATCAACGCGACGGTGCTGGGCGTGCTGGCGCAGCGCCTGGTGCGCACGCTGTGCGTGGCGTGCAAGACGCGGGTGGACAAGGACGAAGCGGCCGAGGCGCGCGAGCAGCTGGCGGAGCTGGTGAAGCCGTGGCAGATAACCGGCGGCTACCGGCCGTATCAGCCGGTGGGTTGCATCGACTGCCGCATGACCGGGTTTCGGGGGCGCATGGGCTTGTACGAGTTGCTCACGGTCACCGAGGCGTTCAAGAACCAGGTCATCCGTGAGCCTCGGCTGGAGACGATGCGGGCGCAGGCGGTTTCGGACGGCATGCGACCGCTGCGGCTGGCGGGGGCGGCGCGGGTGGCGGAAGGTCTCACCACGCTGGATGAGGTGCTGGCGACGACACCGCCAGTGCAATAGCTTTTCTTTCTCCGGAGAGGCGGGTTTTTCTCCGGCTGCTCCGGTCGGCTGCTCCGGTCGGTGCTCCGGTCATCGGCGCTCGGGTGTCCGGCTCCGCGACTGTCCCCCGGAGTGGATCGCTGGCGCGATCCACTCCTCCTCCTTTATGTCGCTGCGCCGGACACCCGATCACCGACGACCTCGTTGGCACTCGTCTGTTGGCGTGCCGCCGTGCCTGTTGCTCGCGGACGCTGGGTGCCCTGCGTAGCGAAATAAAGGAGGAGGACGGCGCAGCCGTCCGGGGGACATTCGCGGAACAAGGCACCCAGTGGCCGCGAGCTTCGCGAGGTGCAACGAGCGAAACGCCACAAGACCCCAATAGCCCACGACAAAAGGGGCTCATGTGACGCCACAGATAATCAAAGGCTCATGTCGCGCGACACCCACCCCCACCTCGCCTCCGGCCTCACCCTCGCCATCCTCGGCTCCATCGCCTTCAGCGGCAAGGCCATCATCGTCAAGCTGGCGTATCGCTACGGGGTCGATGCGGTCACGCTCATCATGTACCGCATGCTGTTCGCGCTGCCGCTGTTCCTGGCGCTCACCTGGTGGTCCACCCACCGCCCCGGCCTCGAGAAAAAACCCGAACCCCTCACGCGGCGCGACTGGCTTGGCGTGCTGGGCCTCGGCGTCACCGGTTACTACCTCGCCAGCTTCCTCGACTTCTGGGGCCTGGAGTACATCACCGCCAGCCTCGAGCGCCTCATCCTCTACCTCAACCCCACCCTTGTGCTGCTGCTCGGCTGGCTGCTGTACCGGCGCCGCATCAGCGCGCTGCAGGCCGTGGCCATGGCCGTGAGCTACGGCGGTGTGCTGCTGGTCTTCGGGCACGAGCTCGGCGAACAAGGCCCCAACGCCGCCCTCGGCGCCTTCCTCGTCTTCGCCAGCGCCATCAGCTACGCCATCTACCTTGTCTACAGCGGCGAGCTCGTCAAGCGCCTGGGCTCCACGCGCCTGGTGGGCCTGGCCACCACCGTGGCCTGCGTGTTGTGCATCGCGCAGTTCGGGCTGCTGCGCCCGCTGTCGGCCGCCGCCGTGGCGCCCGAGGTGATCTGGCTGTCGCTGCTCAACGCCACGCTGTGCACCTTCGCGCCGGTGCTCATGGTCATGATGGCCATCGAGCGCATCGGCCCCGGGCTGGCCGCGCAGACGGGGATGATCGGCCCCATGTCGACCATCCTCATGGGCGTGTTCATCCTGGGTGAGCCGTTCAACGGCTGGATCATCGTGGGCACGGTGCTCGTGCTCTCGGGCGTGTTTCTGGTGACGCGCTTCGGCGCGGGCAAGGCCGCGGCCCCCACCGTCAAAACTGGAGATTGAAGAACATGGATCTGGGCATCAAAGGCAAATGGGCGCTGGTGGGCGGCGCCAGCAAGGGCCTGGGGCTGGGCTGCGCGCAGGCGCTGGCGGCCGAGGGCGTGAACGTGGTGATGGTGGCGCGCGGTGCCGAGGCGCTGCAGGCCGCGGCGCAGGCCATCGTCGCCGCGCACCCGGGCGTGCAGGCACTGCCGGTGGCGGCCGACATCACCACCCCCGAGGGCCGCGCGGCCGTCTTCGCCGCACCCGGCGGCCCCGGCAAGGCCTTCGACATCGTGGTCACCAACGCGGGCGGCCCGCCGCCGGGCGACTTTCGCCAGTGGGACCGCGACACCTGGATCGCCGCGCTGGACGCCAACATGCTCGCGCCCATCGAGCTCATCAAGGCGACGGTGGACGGCATGGCCGAACGCGGCTTCGGGCGCATCGTCAACATCACCTCGGGCGCGGTGAAGGCGCCGCTGCAGGTGCTGGGCCTGTCCAACGGCGCGCGCACCGGGCTCACGGGCTTCGTGGCCGGCCTGGCGCGCAGCGAGATCGCCGCGCGCGGCGTGACCATCAACAACCTGCTGCCCGGCGCGTTCGAGACGGACCGCCTGCGCACCACGTTGGGCGGTCTGGCGCAGAAGCAGGGCAAGTCGTACGAGGCCATCGCCGACGGCCGCCGCCAGAACGTGCCGGCCAAGCGCTTCGGCGACGCGGCCGAGTTCGGCGCGATCTGCGCCTTCCTGTGCAGCGCGCAGGCGGGCTACATCACGGGCCAGAACGTGCTGGCCGACGGCGGCGCCTACCCGGGCACGTTCTGAGCGGGCCCATGGCGCGCGGGCGGTCGCGCCCGCGCCGCTGGTGTGCACCGGCGCGGCGCAATTCATGCACCAGCACCGGGCAAAGTCGCGCCGCTTTGGTGAATACGGGGTGAGGCGCTCAATTCGGCGGGCAGGCCGTCGATAGGCCGGGCAGACAGATCCGATCGCGGCAAGCGCCGCGCTCGGGTGTTGGCCCCGACCCGACCGAACGCTACCCATGACCTCCTTCATCCAGAACCTGCGCCTGGCCCGCAAGCTCGTGCTGCTCGGCGCCATCGCCGCGCTGCTGGTCGCCGTGCCGCTCACGGCCTACGTGCGCAACGCGCTGGCCGACCTGACCACCATCGCCACCGAACGCGCCGGGCTGGCGCCCTCGCACGCCTTGCTGGAGGTGGTGCGACTGGCGCAGATCCACCGAGGCATGACGGCCACCGTGCTGGGCGGCAAGGCCGACGTGGAGCCGCAGCGCCAGGCGCGCGCGGCGGAGCTGCAGAAGGCGGTGCAGGTTGTCGATGCGCTGGTGGCCAGTGGCATCGACGATGCGCGCATCCGCGCCGACTGGCAGCGCGGCAGCCAGCAATGGCAGGCGCTGTCGCAGGCCATCGGCGCGCGCGGCGTCACGGCCGCGGAGAGTTTCGCGCGTCACACCGAGATGATCGCCGGCTTCATCGAACTCAATGACCGCGTGGCCGACCACTTCGGCCTGACCGCCGACCCGGAGAAGGCCACCTACTTCCTCATCATCGGCACGCTGCAGCAGATGCCGCGCCTGACCGAAATGCTGGGCCAGGCCCGTGCGCGCGGCTCGGCGCTGCTGGTGCGCATGACCGCCTCGCCCGAGGAGCGCGCCGAAGTGGCCAGCCTGGCCGAGCGGGCCCGCGTGGGCACGCGCGAGCTGGGCATCAGTATGGAGAAGTCCTTCGAGCAAGACGCTGCCATCAAGGCCCGCCTGGAGGAGCCGCTGAAGCAGTCGCGCGCCACCTTCGAAGGCGCGACCCAGCTCGCTCGCGAGCAGATCGTGCAGGCGCAGGTGCTGCAGTACGCACCGGCCGACTACTTCAAGGCCACGACGCAGGCCATCGACGGCATGTACGCGCTGAGCGACACAGCCGCCAAGGAGCTGGATGCGGCGCTGGGCCAGCGATACGCGGCGCGCCGCACGGAGATCGCCGTGGTGCTGGGCGCCATCGGCGCGTTGCTGGTGTCAGGCCTCGCATTGGCGTTGCTGATCGGGCGCTCCATCATCCGGCCGGCCGAACTGGCGCGCGAGGTGGCGGTGCGGGTGGCGTCCGGCGACCTGAGCCAAGCCGTGCCGAAAGGCGGACGCGACGAGATGGGCCAGCTGCTCACGGCCATGGCGCGCATGCAGGACTCGCTGACCCAGGTGGTGGGCAGCGTGCGCGGCAACGCCGAGGGCGTGGCCGCGGCCAGTTCTCAGATCGCGCAGGGCAACAACGACCTCTCCGCGCGCACGGAGCAGCAGGCCTCGGCGCTGCAGGAGACCGCCGCCTCGATGGAGGAGCTGAGTTCCACCGTGAAACTCAACGCCGACAACGCGCAACAGGCCAACCAGCTCGCCATCAGCGCGTCCACGGTGGCCACGCAGGGCGGCGACGCGGTGGCGCGTGTGGTCGACACGATGAAGGACATCAATGACAGCTCGCGCCGCATCGCCGACATCATCAGCGTGATCGACGGCATCGCCTTCCAGACCAACATCCTGGCGCTTAACGCCGCGGTGGAAGCGGCGCGCGCGGGCGAACAGGGCCGCGGCTTCGCCGTGGTGGCGGGCGAGGTGCGCAACCTCGCGCAGCGCAGCGCGGGGGCGGCGCGCGAGATCAAGGAGCTGATCCAGCAGAGCGTGGAGCGCGTGGAGCAGGGATCGGCGCTGGTTGACCAGGCAGGCAACACGATGGGCGAGGTGGTGGCCAGCATCCGCCGCGTGACGGACATCGCGGGCGAGATCAGCGCGGCCAGTCGCGAGCAAAGCGAGGGCGTGTCGCAGGTGGGCGAGGCCGTCACCCAGATGGACCAGGCCACGCAGCAGAACGCCGCGCTGGTGGAAGAGAGTGCCGCCGCCTCGCAGAGCCTGAAGCAGCAGGCCGCGCAACTGGTCGATGCGGTGGCGGCCTTCCGCCTACGTTGAGGCCTTGCCGCGCGAGGAAATCAGGATGCCGCCGACGATGAGCGCGAAGCCCGCGAAGTGGTGCCAGCGCGGCGCCTCGCCCAGCATCGCGGCCGACAGCAGGGCCGCGAACAGCGGCGTGAGGTTGGTGAAGAAGCTCGCCACGGCCGGCCCCACGCGGGCCACGCCAGCGCCCCAGCACCGGTAAGCCAGCACGGAGGGGAAGATGGCCACGTAGGCCAGGGCCGCCAGCAGGGGCCAGCCCCAGTCGATGTGCAGATCGGCCGCCGGCAGATAGACCCATTCGGCCGCCGCCAGCGCGCCCGACCACACCAGACCCAGCGCCACCTGCGCCATGAGGAAGGCGGCCCAGTCGCCCTTGATCTCGGGCGGGTCGCCGCCCTCGGGCGGGCGCACCAGCAGCCAGCTGTACCAGGACCACACCAGCGTGGCCAACAGGATCCAGCCGTCGCCCGGCACGAACTGCACGGCCAGCAGCCGCGCCAGGCTGCCGCCCGATAGCACCACGGCCACGCCGCCGAGCGAGAGCGCCGCGCCGAAGGCCGCGCGCCGCGGCACCGGTACGCCGTACAGCACACGCCCCACCAGCAGCATCCACACCGGCATGCTGGCGGCCACCAGGGTCACGTTCAGCGGGGTCGAGGTCCTGAGCGCGAGGTACTGCAGCGCGTTGTAGCTGCCCACGCCCAGCGCGCCCAGCAAGGCGAAGCGGCGCCAGTTCGGCCACAGGCGGCTGCCGCGGCGCAGCACCCAGGCCGCCAGGGGCAGCAGGATCAGCAGCGCCAGCACCCAGCGCAGGAAGTTGAGCGTGCTGGGCGGCACGGTCTGGTTCATCAGCCGCCCCACCACCGCGTTGCCCGCCCAGAACAGCGGCGGCAGCACGAGCAGGGCAATGGTGGACGGGCTCAGCCGGCCCGGGGGTGCAGCGGACATGGGGCGCGACTGTAGCAAGCGCGGGAAGACCTGCCGCGGCGCGGGGGTGCACCGCGTCCCCGCTGGAGGGGGGCGCGAATCGTGGCAGCATCGGCCCCATTTGGCACAACACACAGGAGACCCCCATGAGCACCAGCAGCCGCGCCGTTCGCATCCACGCCAACGGCGGCCCCGAGCAACTCGTGATCGACACCGTGGAGGTGGGCGAGCCCGGCCCGGGCCAGGTGCGCATCCGCCACCACGCGATCGGCCTGAACTTCATCGACGTCTACCAGCGCACGGGGCTCTACCCCTTCCCCATGCCCCTGTCGCTGGGCATGGAGGGCGCGGGCGTGATCGACGCCGTGGGCGAGGGCGTGACGCACCTGAAAGCGGGCGACCGCGCGGCCTATGCGGCCAACCCGCCGGGCAGCTACAGCGACGTGCGCGTGATGCCGGCGATGAACGTCTGCAAGCTGCCCGATGCGATCGACTTCGAGACCGGCGCGGCCATGATGCTGAAGGGCTTGACGGCGCAGTACCTGCTCAAGCGCTGCAAGCCGGTGGAGGGTCTGGCGGCGGGTGACTTCGTGCTCTTTCACGCGGCGGCCGGTGGTGTCGGCCTGATCGCCTGCCAGTGGGCCAAGGCGCTGGGCCTGCGCCTGATCGCCACGGCGGGTTCGGCCGAGAAGTGCCAGCTCGCACTCGATCACGGCGCCGAGCACGCGATCAACTACCGCACCGAGGACTTCGCCGCGCGGGTGAAGGCCATCACCGGCGGGCAGGGCGTGAAGGTGGTGTACGACTCGGTGGGCAAGGACACCTGGGACAAGTCGCTGGACTGCCTGCAGCCCTTCGGTCTGATGCTGAGCTTCGGCAACGCCTCGGGGCCGGTGCCGCCGTTCGCGCCGGGCATCCTGGCGGGCAAGGGTTCGATCTACGTGACGCGCCAGACGCTGTTCTCGCACATCAACAACCGCGAACGCACGCAGCAGATGGCGGACGATCTGTTCGAGGTGGTGGTGAGCGGCAAGGTGAAGATCCGCATCGACCAGCGCTTCGCGCTGACGGACTTGAGGAAGGCGCACGAGAGCCTGGAAGCCCGCGCGACGACGGGCTGCACGGTGCTCTTGCCCTGAGCGTTCTCAGGCCGCCCGGGCTTCCTGCAAAGGCGCGACGCGCTGCAGGGCGGTTTCCAGCCTGGCCACCGTGGCCGGCACGTCGTGCCACTTGTCCAGGCCGAACAAGCCAATGCGGAAGGTCTTGAAGTCCGGGCCTTCGTCACACTGCAGCGGCACGCCGGCGGCGGTCTGCAGGCCCAGCGCCAGGAAGGCCTTGCTGGATTGCACCTCGGCGTCGGTGGTGTGGCTCACGACCACGCCCGGCGCCTTGAAGCCATCGGCGGCGACGCTGGCGAAGCCGTGCCGTTCCACGAGTTCGCGCACGGCCTGGCCGAGCGCGATCTGTTCCTGGCGCACGCGCTCGAAGCCATAGGCCTCGGTTTCCAGCATGGTGGCGTGCAGGCGGGCCAGCGCATCGGTGGGCAAGGTGGCGTGGTACGCGTGGCCGCCGCCTTCATACGCCTCCATGATCTGCAGCCACTTCTTCAGGTCCATGGCGAAGGTGGTGCTCTGCGTGGCGTCGATGGCCGCGCGCGCGCGTTCGCTCAGCATCACCATGGCGCAGCAGGGCGAACTGCTCCAGCCCTTCTGAGGCGCGCTGATGAGGATGTCCACGCCGGTGGCCTTCATGTCCACCCACATCGCGCCCGAGGCGATGCAGTCCAGCACGAACAGGCCGCCCACGGCGTGCACCGCGTCGGCCACGGCCTTGAGGTAGTCGTCGGGCAGGATCATGCCGGCCGCCGTTTCCACGTGCGGCGCGAACACCAGCGCGGGCTTCTCGCGCGCGATGGTGGCCACCACCTCGTCGATGGGCGCGGGCGCCCAGGGCGACTGCGCGTTCTTGTGCACGGGGCGCGCCTTCATCGCGGTGTGGCTCGCCGGTATGGCGCCCATGTCGAAGATCTGCGTCCAGCGGTAGCTGAACCAGCCGTTTCGGATGACCAGCACGTGCTTGCCGTGCGCGAACTGGCGCGCCACCGATTCCATGCCGAAGGTGCCGCTGCCGGGCACCAGCACCGCCGAATGCGCGCCGTACACGCGCTTGAGCAGGGACGAGATGCCGGTCATCACGCCCTGGAAGCGCTTGGACATGTGGTTGAGCGCGCGGTCGGTGTAGACCACCGAGAACTCGTACAGGCCGTCGGGGTCGACGTCGGGCAGCAGGCCGGGCATGGGTGTCTCCTCGGATGATCGAATGAGCGGGCATTCTGTCATCGGCGGCGCCGGGCCGCGAGGGCCCGCGTCAATGGGCCTGCGCGGCGCGTGACTTCCGCACGCGCAGGATCTCGTCGAGGATCAGGCAGGCCGCGCCGATGGAGATGAAGGTGTCGGCCAGGTTGAAGGACGGGAAGTGCCCGCCCGGGAACAGGCCCCCGAGGAAGGACCAGTGGAAGTCCAGCCAGTCCACGACGTAGCCGTGCACCAGGCGATCCAGCACGTTGCCGATGGCGCCGCCCAGGATGCAGGCGAGCGCGAAGGCGAAGAGCTTTTGCCCCGGGTGGCTGCGCAGCATCCAGACGATGAACACGGAGGCGGCGATGCCGATGGCGGTGAAGAACCAGCGCTGCCAGCCGCTGGCGCCGGCCAGGAAGGAGAAGGCCGCGCCCTCGTTGTGCACACGCACCACGTTGAAGAAGGACGTGACGGTGACGCTGTCGCCCAGCGCGAAGCGCGCCAGGATGAGCCACTTGGTGATCTGGTCGAGCGCGAAGGCCAGCGCGGCCAGGCCCAGCCAGGGCGCGATGTCGCGCAGGCCCGCGCGTGCCATCAGGCCACCGTGCGGGTTTCGCCCGCGCCGAAGAGGTTGCTGGTGCAGCGGCCGCAGATCGTGGGGTGGGCGGGGTCGTGGCCCACGTCCTCGCGGTAGTGCCAGCAGCGTTCGCACTTGGGCGCGGTGGCGGGCGCCACTTGCACGGCCAGTTCCGGGCCGTCGACCACGCTCGCGGCCGAGGTGATGGTGACGAAGCGCAGGTCATCGCCGAGCGAGCGCAGCAGCGCGGCGTCGTCGGCCGGCGCGGTGATGGTGAGCAGGGCCTGCAGCGAGGAGCCGACCGCGCCCTGCGTGCGCAGGTTCTCGATTTCCTTGTTGGCCAGGTTGCGGATCTCGCCCAGGCGCGTCCACTTGGTCAGCAGGCCTTCATCGGCCGGCGGCAGGTCGGCCCAGGTCTCGAAGAAGATCGAGCCCTTGTTCGCCGCGCCCGCGAGCACGGGCCAGGCCTCCTCGGCCGTGAAGCTCATGAAGGGCGCCATCCAGCGCAGCATGGCTTGCGCGACGAGGTGCAGCGCGGTCTGCGCGCTGCGGCGCGCGTGGCTGTCGGGGGCACTGGTGTAGAGCCGGTCCTTGAGCACGTCGAGGTAGAAGGCGCCCAGGTCTTCGGAGCAGAACACCTGCAGCTTGGCCACCACGGGGTGGAACTCGTAGCGTTCGTAGTGGGCCAGCACCTCGGCCTGGAACTGCGCGGTGCGCGCCAGGGCCCAGCGGTCGATCTCGAGCAGTTCGTTCAGCGGCACGGCGTGCTTCGCGGCGTCGAAGTCGCTCAGGTTGGCGAGCAGGAAGCGCAGGGTGTTGCGGATGCGGCGGTAGGCGTCGACCACGCGCGCCAGGATCTTGTCGTCGCCCGCGATGTCGCCGGAGTAGTCGCTGGCGGCGACCCACAGGCGGATGATCTCGGCGCCGAGCTTCTTGTTGACCTCCTGCGGGTCGATGCCGTTGCCCAGCGACTTGCTCATCTTGCGGCCCTGGCTGTCCACGGTGAAGCCGTGCGTGAGCAGGCCGCGGTAGGGCGCGCGGTCGTTGAGCGCGCAGCCCAGCAGCAGCGAACTGTGGAACCAGCCGCGGTGCTGGTCGTGGCCTTCGAGGTACAGGTCGGCCTCGGGGCCTTGCGTGTGGAAGGCGCCATTGGGATAGGCCTTGGCGTGGCTGCCGCGCAGCACGTGCGAGAAGGTCGAGCCCGAGTCGAACCAGACCTCCAGGATGTCGCTGCTCTTGTCGTAGTGCGGCGCGTCCGCGGCGCCCAGGATCTCTTCGGCGGTGACGCGGCTCCAGGCCTCGATGCCGCCTTTCTCGACGATGTCGGCGGCCTGGTCGAGGATCTCCATGGTGCGCGGGTGCAGCTCGCCCGTGGCCTTGTGCAGGAAGAAGGGGATGGGCACGCCCCAGCTGCGCTGGCGCGAGATGCACCAGTCGGGCCGGTTGGCGATCATGTCGCGCAGGCGGGCGCGGCCGTTCTCGGGGTAGAAGCCGGTGTGGTCGATGGCTTCGAGCGCGGTCTGGCGCAGGGTCTTGGGCGCCTTGTCCTTGGTGAACACGCCCTCGCCCTCGTCCATGCGCACGAACCACTGCGCGGCGGCGCGGTAGATCACCGGCGTCTTGTGGCGCCAGCAGTGCGGGTAGCTGTGGCTGATGCCCACGGTGCTCATCAGCCGGCCCGCGGCCTTGAGCGCCGCGATGATGAGCGGCACGGCCTTCCAGATGTGCTGGCCGCCGAAGAGCGGGAAGTCGGCCGCGTAGACGCCATTGCCCTGCACGGGGTTGAGGATGTCCTCGACGGTGAAGCCGTTGTGGATGCAGGAGTTGAAGTCGTCCAGGCCGTAGGCGGGCGAGGAGTGCACGATGCCGGTGCCGTCGCTGTCGCTCACGTAGTCGGCCAGGAACACGGGCGACAGGCGCCGGTAGCCCTTGTCGGCGTCGTACAGCGGGTGGCGGAACTGCAGGCCGCCGAGTTGGTCGCCCGTGGCGGTGGCGATGACCGTGCCCTCGAGGCCGAAGCGCTCCAGGCATTTGTCGACCAGGGTCTCGGCCAGCACCAGACAGCCCTTCGGTGTGTCGACCAGGGCGTAGTTCAGTTCGGGGTGGGCGTTGAGCGCCTGGTTGGCGGGGATGGTCCAGGCGGTGGTGGTCCAGATGACGGCGAAGCCGCTCTTGCCGGCCGGCAGGGCGCTCAGGCCGAAAGCGGCGGCCAGCTTCGCCGCGTCATCGGTCTCGAAGGCCACGTCCAGCGTGTCGCTGTTCTTGTCGGCGTACTCGATCTCGAATTCGGCCAGCGAGCTGCCGCAGTCGAAGCACCAGTACACCGGCTTCAGCCCGCGGTAGACGAAGCCGCGCTCGATGACGCGCTTGAAGGCGCGGATCTCGCCGGCCTCGTTGGCCGGCGCCATGGTGAGGTAGGGGCGCTCCCAGTCGCCCAGCACGCCCAGGCGCTTGAAGTCTTCGCGCTGTTGGCCGATCTGCTCGGTGGCGTAGGCGCGGCTCTTGGCCTGCATCTCGTCGCGGCTGAGGTTGCGCCCGTGCTTTTTCTCGATCGCGTTCTCGATGGGCAGGCCGTGGCAGTCCCAGCCGGGGATGTACTGCGCGTCGAAGCCGGCGAGCTGGCGGCTCTTGACGATCATGTCCTTGAGCACCTTGTTGACGGCGTGGCCCATGTGGATCTGGCCATTGGCATAGGGCGGGCCGTCGTGCAGCACGAACAGCGGGGCGCCGCGGCGCGCGTCGCGCAGGCGCTGGTACAGGCCCTCGTCGTTCCACTGCTTCACCCAGCCCGGCTCGCGCTTGGGCAGGTCGCCGCGCATGGGGAATGGCGTGTCCAGCAGGTTGACGGGGTAGGCGTTCTTGGTCTCGGACATGGTGATTCGCGTGTTGGCTTCGACAAGCTCAGCCCGAGCGGGGGAGCGCGTGTGCGAGAGATTCAGCGACCGTTCGCCCTGAGCTTGTCGAAGGGCAGCGAGCGGGCCTTGGCCCGTCAAATTCGGTCGCGCGTGGTCTGCCGGTGCGTGCGGCCGTGCATGGCCTCGAAGAACGCACGCGCGTCGGCGACGTCCTTCGCGATGCCTTGCGTGAGGGCATCGAGGCTGTCGTACTTCAGCTCGTCGTGCAGTTTGTGCAGCAGTTCCACCCGCACGATTTTACCGTAGGCCTCCCCGCCCGGCAGGCTGGCCGCCAGGCCCGCGGGCCAGTCCAGGCAATGGGTTTCGAGCAGCACGCGCCCGCCGTTGGCGTCGCCCGGATCGAGCGAGGGGCGCACGCCGAGGTTGGCCACGCCGCGCAGGGGCTCGGGCCACAGCCCATGCACCAGCACCGCGAAGATGCCGCTGGCGGCCGGCTTCCAGTGCTGGAAACGCAGGTTGATGGTGCGAAAGCCGTCGCCCTTGCCCGGGGCGGATTCGGCCAGGGCGCGGCCCAGCTTGCGCCCGTGCACCACGTGGCCGCTGATGGCGTAGGGCCGGCCCAGCAGCGCGGCGGCGTCGTCCATGCGGCCTTCGCTCAGGGCCTCGCGCACGGCCGAACTGGACACGCGCAGGCCATGCACCTCATAGCTCTGCATGCGCGCCACGTCGAAGCCCAGGCGAGCGCCCGCGGCGTCGAGCATGGCGTAGTCGCCCGCTCGCTGGGCGCCGTAGCGGAAATCGTCGCCCACCAGCACGTACTTCACGCCCAGGGCGCCGACGAGGGTGTCCTCGATGAAGGAGGCCGCGGTCTGCGAGGCCAGGCGCTCGTTGAAGGGCAGGATGACGCAGCGGTCCACGCCACAGCGGTTCAGCTCTTCGAGCTTGTCTCGCAGGGTGGCGATGCGCGCGGGCGCGAGTTCGGGCTTGCGGTGGCGGGCCGCGAAGTAGTCGCGCGGGTGCGGTTCGAAGGTCATCACGCAACTGGGCACGCCGCGGTGGCGGGCCTCGTTCTGCAGCAGGGCCAGCATGGCCTGGTGGCCCCGGTGCACGCCGTCGAAGTTGCCGATGGTGAGGGCGCAGCCGCGCACGCCGTCGGGCGTGCCGTGGGGGCGGCTCGAGAGGCCGCGGATGATTTGCATGGGTCGGGCGCCTGGTTTTGTCACATCGCGGGGGCATGTCCCGCATGGACACGTTCATTCATCAAAGATTGTTATATTGGCACACGAAAATCGCAGGCCCCGGGGCCCTTCGCGGGTTCCGGGCCCTTCCAGTGTCTCGATTGCACGAAGGAGCCGGTTTTGAAGGTTTTGAAGCTCTCGGCCCAGGGACTGCCCCAGTCCTGGATCAGCCTCGAAGAAGCCGTGTTGCACTACGCGGCCGAGGAGGTGCGCTGGGAGGCGGGTGCCGAGATCGCGGTGTTCCATGGCGGGCACAACGCCATCACCGGGCTGCAGTCGGTGATCACGATCAATTCGATCATCGGCACGCAGGGTGTGCCCCGCATCAACCCCTTCGAGCTTCGGCCGACGCTCACGAACCAGAAGCTGTTCTCGCGCGACCGCAACGTCTGCGCCTACTGCGGCCACCACTTCCACGAGGAAGACCTCACGCGCGAGCACATCGTGCCGTTCGGCCAGAACGGGCGCGACACCTGGATGAACGTGGTCACGGCCTGCAAGTCGTGCAACCACCGCAAGGGCAACCGCACGCCCGAGCAGGCGCACATGCCGCTGCTCTACACGCCCTACGTGCCCAGCCTCTGGGAGGACTTCATCCTGCGCAACCGCCGCATCCTCGCGGACCAGATGGAGTTCCTGATGGCGCACCTGCCGAAGTCGTCGCGCCTGCATGCCTGAACCGGGAACGCCGCGGAACCGGCTTTGCCGGGCCGCTGGCGTTGCTCCCTTGAGGGGGTGACGCGCCGCAGGCGCGGCGCGGGCGGGGTCAAGCAAACACGCCGGCGGTGTCCTGCATGCGCGAGGACACCTCGCCCAGGTGGTGCAGGGTGTCGCCGAACGTCATCTCCAGCTGGGTGAGTTTCTTGAAGTAGTGGCTGCCGATGTACTCGTCGGTCACGCCGATGCCGCCGTGCAACTGCACCGACTGCTGGCCGATGAAGCGCATGGCGTTGCCCAGCTGCACCTTGGCGCGCGCCATGGCGGCGCGGCGCTCGGCCGCCGGGGCGTTGAGCTTGAGGCTGGCGTAGTAGCTCATGGAGCGCGCCAGCTCCAGTTGCATCTTCATGTCGGCCACGCGGTGGCGCAGGGCCTGGAAGCTGGCGATGGCGACGCCGAACTGCTTGCGCGTGTTCATGTACTCCACGGTGAGCGCCAGCGTGCGGTCCATGGCGCCCACGCCCTCGGCGCAGGTGGCGGCGATGCCGATGTCGACGGCGTGCTCCAGCGCCGCCTGGCCGTTGGCGGTGACGAGCGTGGCGGGCGCCTTGTCCAGCACCAGGTCACCCGCGCGGCTACCGTCCTGCGTGAGATGGCCGGTGGTCTTCACCCCGTTGGCGTCCGCTTCCACGAGGAAGAGCGCTGGCTGGCCGTTGGCCACGGCGGGCACCAGGAAGGCATTGGCGCGATCGGCCGCGGGCACGAGGTGCTTGTGGCCGGAGACCGTCCAGGCGCCGCCGGTCTGGCTGGCGGTGGCGGCGATGCGGTCGAGCCGGTAGCGGGCGCCGCGCTCCTGCTGCGCCAGCACCACCAGGGCCTCGCCGCTGGCGATGCGCGGCAGCCAGGCGGCCTTCAGGTCGTTGGCCCCGTAGGCGCCGATCACGCCCGTGGCGATGAGGGTCTGCGCGAGCGGCTCCAGCACGATGCCGCGGCCCAGTTCCTCCATCACCACCATGGCCTCCACCGGGCCCATGTCCAGGCCGCCATTGGCTTCGTCCACGTACAGGCCGGCCAGGCCCAGCTCGGCGAGTTCGGTGTAGACCGCGCGGTCGAAGCCGCCGGCCGCCACGATGGCGCGGCGGCGCTCGAAGCCGTAGCCCTTTTCCACCCACTTCTGCACGGCGTCGCGCAGCGCGACCTGGTCGTCGGAAAAATCGAAGTCCATTCTTGTCTCCTCAGCCCAGCACGGTTTGCGCCACGATGTTGCGCTGCACCTCGTTGGAGCCGCCGTAGATCGTGGTCTTGCGCATGTTGAAGTAGGTGGAGGCCAGCGGCGCATTGGCCACCACGCCGCCGGGGAAGTCGCCTTGCCAGCCGGCTTCCATGGCCTCTTCGATGAAGGGCAGGCTGTAGGGGCCGGCCGCCAGCATCATCAGTTCGCTGTAGCGCTGCTGGATCTCGCTGCCGCGGATCTTGAGCAGGCCGGCGATGTCCAGCGAGTTCTTGCCCGACTTCTCCGCCGAGAGCACACGCAGCACCAGCATCTCCAGCGCCACCACGTCGACCTCCAGCAGGGCGATCTGGTCGCGAAAGCGCGTGTCGTCCCACACGCCCTCGGTCTTGGCGATGCGTTTCAGGCGCTCCAACTCGCGCTTGGCCCGGTTCACGTCGGCGATGTTGGTGCGCTCGTGGCTGAGCAGGTGCTTGGCATAGGTCCAGCCCTTGTTCTCTTCGCCGATCAGGTTCTCGGCCGGCACCTCGACGTTGTCGAAAAAGACCTCGTTGACCTCGCACTCGCCATCGAGCAGCTTGATCGGCCGCACCGACACGCCCTTGGACTTCATGTCCAGCAGCAGGAAGGAGATGCCGGTCTGCGGCTTGCCCTCGGTGCTGGTGCGCACGAGGTTGAACATCCAGTCGCCGTACTGGCCCAGGGTGGTCCAGGTCTTCTGGCCATTGACGATGTACTTGTCGCCCTTGCGTTCGGCGCGGGTCTTGAGGGAGGCCAGATCCGAGCCCGAGCCCGGCTCGCTGTAGCCCTGGCTCCACCAGACCTCGCCGCTGGCGATGCCGGGCAGGAAGCGCTCGTGCTGCTCCTTGTTGCCGAAGGCCATGATCACGGGCGCCACCATCACCGGGCCGAAGGGCACGATGCGTGGCGCACCGGCCAGGGCGCATTCTTCCTCGAACAGGTGCTTCTGCACCGCGTTCCAGCCCGGGCCGCCGAACTGCTTGGGCCAGCCGTAGCCCAGCCAGCCCTTCTTGCCCAGGATCTTCGCCCAGCGCTGCATGTCGTCGCGCGTCAGGCGCAGCGCGTTGTGCACCTTGTGGCTGATCTCGGCGGGCAGGTTGGCGCGCACCCAGGCGCGTATCTCGTCGCGAAACGCCTGTTCCTCAGGCGTGAAGGCCAGATCCATCGTGTGTCTCCTCAGCAGGGGCGCTCAGGGCCCCGGGTTGCGTGACGATCGAGTTTACGCACGACCGTTCGTTTTTGCGTGTCGAGGCGGCGACAAGCCGCCAGCCGGGTCGATCGCCCGTGTCGGCCTCATTACACTCCCGCCCCATGTCAGCGCCCCCAGTCCGCCCGATCGTCATCCTCATCTCGGGCAGCGGCTCGAACATGGCCGCCCTGGTGGAGGCGTCGAAACGGGCCCGCTGGCGCGAGCGCTTCGGCGCGGGCGTGGTGGCGGTGCTGAGCAACCGCCCCGACGCCGCCGGCCTGGCCTGGGCACGCGAGCAGGGCCTGGCCACGGCCGTGGTCGACCACCAGCAGCACGCCGACCGCGAGGCCTTCGACGCCGCGCTGATGGCCGCCATCGACACCCACGCCCCCGCGCTGGTGCTGCTGGCGGGCTTCATGCGCATCCTCACCCCGGGCTTCGTGCGCCACTACGAGGGGCGGCTGCTCAACATCCACCCCAGCCTGCTGCCGGCCTTCACGGGCCTGAAGACGCACCAGCGCGCGATCGAGATGGGCTGCCGCTTCGCTGGCGCCACCATCCACCGCGTGACCAGCGAACTCGACCACGGGGAGATCCTGGAACAGGCGGTGGTGCCGGTGCTGCCGGGCGACACGCCCGAGGCGCTGGCGGCCCGGGTGCTCACGCAGGAGCACCTGATCTACCCGCGCGCGGTGGAGCGGGTGCTGGCCGGCGGCTGAGGCCCCCGGCTCACGCCTTTGCTCAGCGCTCGCTCGTGGCGAGTTTGGCGGCCATCAGCGCGAAGGCGGCCGAAAAGCCGCGCCGCAGCGCGTTCTGCGTGCGTGGCGAGGCCAGCACGCGCTGGCGGAAGGCGTCGGCGAGCGCGCCGTAGACCACGAACACCCCCAGCGTCATCGCCATGAACACGGCGCTCAACACGGCGAACTGCCGCATCGGCGCCGGGTCGGTGGGGTCCATGAACTGCGGCAGGAAGGCGAAGAAGAACAGGGTGAGCTTGGGGTTGAGGGCGTTGAGCAGGACCGCCTTGCCCATCAGGCGCAGCGGCGAGCGCGCGGGCGCCAACGGGTCGGCCGCGAAGGCCGAGCGGTCGCGCCAGGTGGCCCAGGCCAGGTACAGCAGGTAGAGCACGCCGGCCAGCTTGAGCAACTGGAAGGCCAGGGCGCCCGCGTGCATCACGGCGGCCAGGCCCATGGCGGTGGCGGCCATGTGCGGCACGATGCCCAGGGTGCAGCCCAGCGAGGCGTAAGCCGCCGCGAGCCGCCCCTGCGACAGGCCGGTGGAGACGGTGAACAGCACGCCCGCGCCGGGCGTGACCACCACGACGGCGGAGGTGAGGAGAAAGTCGAGGCTGGGCATGCGGCGCTCCGTGGATGACGCGGCCTCGGGGTGGGCCGCGAGCGCATCCTGTCGCGATGGGCGCCGGCCGTCTTGAACGCTATTGCAGCCAGGCGCGGCGCCAGGCCCCCGGCGTGAAGCCGAAGCTGCGCACGAAATGCCGGTGCAGGTGGCTCTGGTCCGCGAAACCGCAGGCCAGGGCGGCCTCGCTCAGGCCCGTGCCGGTGGCGATCAGGGCGCGGGCGCGGCTCAGGCGCTGCTGCTGCAGCCAGGCGAAGGGCGGCAGGCCGTGCGCCCGGGCGAACTGGCGCACCAGTTGAAAACGCGACAGGTCCGCCACGCCAGCCAGTTCGCCCAGTGTGGGGGCTTGGTCCAGGCGGTCGAGCAGGCGCTCTCGCGCGCGCTTCAGGCCGCCGTGGTCGAGGCCGGGTTCGTCGGGTTGGCGGTTGCCGTGGCGCAGGACCAGCAGGCCGCAGGCGCTGGTCAGGGCCTCTTCCCAGATCGAGTCCCCACGCTCTGCGTCCCAGCAGTGGAACAGGCGTTGGATGGCGCCGCGCAGCAGGGTGTCGTCGAACACCGGCTGGGTGATTTCGTGGCCGGGCCGCAGGTCGGCCATCGCGGCCATGGCCTCGAGGCTGATGTGGACCATGCGCCAGCGGCGCGCCCGGTCGTCCACGGGCACGCCGTCGTGCACCTCGCCCGGATTGGTGGCGATCAGTTGGCCCGCCGTCGCCAGCACCGGGCCGCGACCGCTGGCCGAGCGGTGGGCGCCCTCGTCCATTACCCCGAAGCCGAAGCTGTCGTGCCAGTGCCGGCCGAAGCCGCGGGCGCTGTGCGTGAGCACGGCGTGCACCCCGGCCACGGGGCCGGGCCGCACCTGGACGTGGTGGATGTCCGCGTTCACATCGATCGGTGGAAGACCAGGCCCGCGTGCTCGCGCATCGCGTGGAACTTGATCTTGGGCCAGTTGGCCTCGACCGCGCGCAGCGTGGCCATGTGGTCGAGCAGCACGGTGGGCGCGTCCACCGCGTCCAGGGCCACGCGGTGGGCGTTGGCGTCGATGAAGCGCTTGAGCTCCTGCTCGCCACCGTCCTCGGGCGCGCAGGTGACCCAGCGCGCCACGTTGTACGAGCTGCCGGTGATGCGCGCCTTGACGCCGTACTCGTGCTCCAGGCGATGCGCCACCACCTCGAACTGCAGTTGGCCGACGGCGCCCAGCAGCAGCACGCTGCCGGCCACGGGGCGAAAGACCTGGATCGCGCCTTCCTCACCGAGTTGCGTGAGGCCGGCGCGCAACTGCTTGCTGCGCAGCGGGTCGGCCACTTCGACGCTGCGGATGATCTCGGGCGCGAAGAAGGGCAGGCCGGTGAACTGCAGGGCCTCGCCCTCGGTGAGCGTGTCGCCAAGCTGCAGCACGCCGTGGTTGGGGATGCCGATGATGTCGCCCGCGAAGGCTTCGTCGAGCAGTTCGCGGCGCTGCGACAGGAAGCTCACCACCGTGTTGGGCCGCAGCTCCTTGCCGCTGCGCACCACCTTCAGGCGCATGCCGCGCTCGAAGTGGCCGCTGGCCACGCGCACGAAAGCGATGCGGTCGCGGTGTGCCGGGTCCATGTTGGCCTGGATCTTGAACACCACGCCGCTGAATTTCGGTTCGACGGGCTCGACCGTGCGCTGGATCGCCGGGCGCGGGCCGGGTGGCGGCGCCAGGTCCACCAGCGCGTCCAGCACCTCGCGCACGCCGAAGTTGTTGACGGCCGAGCCGAACAGCATGGGCGTCTGGTGGCCTTCCAGGAAGGCCTGTTCGTCGAAGGCGGGCGATGCGCCCGCGACCAGTTCCAGCTCGTCCTTGGCCTGCGCGAACTCGCTGCCGAAGCGCGAGGCGCTCTCGGGGTTGTCCAGGCCCGCCAGCACCTCTTCCTCGCCGCCTCGCTTGTCCTCGCCCGCGGTGAAGACGCGCATCTGATCGGCGCGGCGGTCGTACACGCCGCGGAAGGTCTTGCCCATGCCCACCGGCCAGGTGAAGGGCACCACGGTCATGCCGAGTTCGCGCTCGATTTCGTCCATCAGGTCCAGCGGCTGCTGCACCTCGCGGTCCATCTTGTTGATGAAGGTGATGATGGGCGTGTTGCGCGCGCGGCAGACCTGCAGCAGGCGGCGCGTCTGCGGCTCCACGCCGTTGCCGGCGTCGATCACCATCAGCGCCGCGTCCACCGCGGTGAGCACGCGGTAGGTGTCTTCCGAGAAGTCCTGGTGGCCGGGTGTGTCGAGCAGGTTGATGACGCAGTCGCGGTATTCCATCTGCATCACGCTGGAGGCGACCGAGATGCCGCGCTGTTTCTCGATCTCCATCCAGTCGCTCGTGGCGTGGCGCGCCGCCTTGCGCGCCTTCACGCTGCCAGCGATGTTGATCGCGCCGGAGAACAGCAGCAGCTTCTCGGTGAGGGTGGTCTTGCCGGCGTCGGGGTGGGAAATGATGGCGAAGGTGCGGCGTCGGCGCACCTGGTCTTGAATCTCGGACATAACCGGCGATTATCGAGCCCCCACGTTCCGCCGCTTCGCGGGTCGTTTCCCCGAGGGGGCGCGTTTCGCCTTGGGGCGGCCCGGCGGCGAAACCGGTCGCGGACAATCCCCCCATGCACCCCAAAGCCCTGCTCGACGAATGCGCCGCCCTCATCGAGGCCGTGTTCCGCTTCGATCACCCCGCCGATGCCGTCGTTGCCCGCCATTTCCGCGAGAACAAATCGCTGGGCCCGCGCGAGCGCGGCACCTTGTCCGACACCGTCTACGCCGCGTTGCGAGAACGATTGAAGTTCGAGTGGCTGGCGCGCTCGGGCAGCGGCTCCAAGTGGCGCCGCCTGGCCATCCTGGGCTTCTCGGGGGACCGCGACTTCCTCAAGAGCGCGCTGAGTGAGCCCGAGAAGGCCTGGCTGGACGCCTGCGTCAAGGTCCGCGAGGACGACTGGCTGGCGCCGCACCGGCACAACCTGCCCGAGTGGCTGGCCCATGCCCTGCGCGAGCAGGTGGGCGAGGGATTCGATGCCCTGGCCACCAGCCTGCTGCAGCCCGCGCCGCTGGACCTGCGCGTGAACATCCTCAAGACCCGGCGCGAGGCCGCGCTGGCCGCGCTGCACGGCGCCGGCCTGAAGGGCGAGCCCACGCCGCATTCGCCCTGGGGCATCCGCCTGGAGGGCAAGCCCTCGCTGGCCCGCTTGCCGGCGTTCGCGAATGGTGAACTCGAGGTGCAGGACGAAGGCTCGCAACTGCTCGCGCTGCTGCTCGACGCCAAACGCGGCGAAATGGTGGTGGACTTCTGCGCGGGTGCCGGCGGCAAGACCCTGGCCATCGGCGCCACCATGCGCAACACCGGCCGTCTCTACGCCTTCGACACGTCCGCCCACCGGCTGGACGCCCTCAAGCCGCGCCTGGCCCGCAGCGGCCTGTCCAACGTGCACCCGGTGGCCATCGCGCACGAACGCGACGAGCGCATCAAGCGACTGGCCGGCAAGATCGACCGCGTGCTGGTCGACGCGCCGTGCTCGGGTCTGGGCACGCTGCGCCGCAGCCCCGACCTCAAATGGCGTCAGACCCCCGAGACGGTGGCGGCGCAGGCGGCGCTGCAGCGCACCATCCTGGACAGCGCGGCGCGCCTGCTCAAGCCGGGCGGCCGGCTGGTCTACGCCACCTGCAGCCTGCTGCGCGAGGAGAACGAAGACGTGGCCGAGGCCTTTGGCGCCGCCCATCCCGGCTTCGAGGCGGAGCCCGTGGCGCCGCTGCTGCAGGCGCTGCGGGTGCCCGATGCGCAGGCCTTGTGCGGCGCCGGTGAAGGTGAGCGCTTCCTGCGCCTGTGGCCCCATCGGCACCTGACAGACGGCTTTTTTGCCGCCGTCTGGCGGAAAAAGGCTTGATCGAGGTCAATTGGCCCTGAAGTTACGGGCACTTCCGGCCTTCTGGGCGGACCAAGTGCTTGGTCGGGAGACACCCCCCGCCTAAAATCCCGCCTGCGCCGCCCGCCTGCCCCGGGCGCGTGTGAAGGCTTCGTCCTCCGTTTCCGGGCAGTCCTGATAGGACTTCGATGACCGCTTCCGACCCTGGTGCCTTTTCCGCGTTGCTCGACGGCGTGGTGAATTTCCTGATCAACGGCGTGACCGGTGCCAGCTGGTGGCAGGTCGTGCTGATCGCGCTGGTGCTCACGCACATCACCATCGCCAGCGTCACGATCTACCTGCACCGCCATTCCGCGCACCGCGCGCTCGATCTGCACCCGATCGCCGCGCACTTCTTCCGTTTCTGGCTCTGGATGACCACCGGCATGGTCACCAAGGAGTGGACGGCCATCCACCGCAAGCACCACGCCAAGTGCGAGCAGGAGGGTGACCCGCACAGCCCGCACATCTTCGGCATCAAGAAAGTCTTCTGGGAAGGCGCCGAGCTCTACCGCGCCGAGGCCAAGAACGCCGACACCATGGCCCGCTACGGCCACAACACGCCCAATGACTGGATCGAGCGCAACGTCTATTCGCGCTATTCCGCGCTGGGCGTGAGTCTCATGCTCATCCTGAACGTGGTGCTGTTCGGTGCCCTGGGCCTGATGGTCTGGGCGATCCAGATGATCTGGATCCCGCTCACCGCCGCCGGCATCATCAATGGCATTGGCCACTGGTGGGGCTACCGCAACTTTGAAGCGGTGGACGGCAGCACCAACGTGTCGCCCTGGGGCATCATCATTGGCGGCGAGGAGCTGCACAACAACCACCACACCTACCCGACGTCGGCCAAGCTCTCGGTCAAGCCCTACGAGTTCGACATCGGCTGGATGTACATCAGCATCCTGCAGTCGGTCGGGCTGGCCACGGTCAAGAAGGTGCCGCCGAAGATGGCGTTCGGCGAAGTGAAGCCGGTGGCCGACGAAAGGACCCTCGAAGCCATCATCGCCAACCGCTACGAAGTCATGGCCGGTTACGCCCGCGAACTGCGGGTGGCGTGCAAGGCGGAGCTCGCCGCGCTCAAGGAGCGCCAGGCCGACGCCTCGGTGCTCAAGGCGGCCAAGCGCTGGTTGCACCGGGACGACGACAAGGTGCCGCCGGCGATCAAGCCGCAATTGGCGCAGGCCCGCGCCGAGCACCCGGTGCTCGACAAGATGGTGACCATGCGCGAAGAACTGCGCGCCCTGTGGTCCAGCACGAACGCCACGCGCGAGCAACTCGCGGCCGACCTGCAGGCCTGGTGCCGCCGCGCGGAAGAGAGTGGCATCGCCGCGCTGCGCGATTTCTCCATCCGCCTGCGTTCTGCTCATGCTTGAGTGATCACCCCGCGCCGCGCCTGCGGCGCGGCGTCACCCCCTCGAGGGGGCGGTGCCAATGGACCGGGAAACCCGGATCCATGGCACCCTGGAAAGCAAAAAGCCCGCTGAACTCAGCGGGCTTTTTGTTGGGAGGCGAGCTCTTACTTGAGCTTCACTTCCTTGTAGTCCACGTGCTTGCGGGCCTTCGGATCGAACTTCTTGATCAGAAGCTTGTCCGGCGTGGTCTTCTTGTTCTTGTCCGTGGTGTAGAAGTGGCCGGTGCCCGCAGTGGACTCCAGCTTGATCTTTTCGCGACCGCCTTTGGTTGCCATGGTGATTCTCCTTAAGCCTGGCCTTTGGCGCGCATGTCGGCCAGCACGACGTCGATGCCCTTCTTGTCGATCAGGCGCAGCGCGGCGCCCGACACACGGAGGCGAACCCAGCGGTTCTCGCTCTCGACCCAGAAACGGCGGTATTGCAGGTTCGGCAGGAACCGGCGCTTGGTTTTGTTGTTGGCGTGGGAAACGTTGTTCCCGACCTGGGGCTTCTTGCCCGTGACGTCGCAGACGCGTGCCATGAGGACACTCCGATCCATTTTCACGGCTGTTCGCAGCGGGCCGCCGGGGGAATTCCCGGCAACTGGCGCCCAGCCTCACCTCGCCAGTTGTGGGTGGCGGTAACCCTTGATCGCAGTCGGTTCGGCAAACGCCGGACTTTCAGCAAAGCCCGCGATTATAGCCATAACCGCGGGCCTCAGGGGCTCAGGCCCCTTGCTGCTCCAGAAAGCGCTGGGCGTCCAGTGCGGCCATGCAGCCGGTGCCGGCGCTGGTGATGGCCTGCCGGTAGACGTGGTCCTGCACGTCGCCCGCGGCGAAGACGCCGGGCACGCTGGTCATGGTGGCCATGCCGCTCAGGCCCGACTTCGTGACGATGTAGCCGTCCTTCATGTCGAGCTGGCCCTGGAAGATTTCGGTGTTGGGCCGGTGGCCGATGGCGATAAAGCAGCCCTGCAGGTGCAGGTCTTCGGTGGCGCCGGTCTGCGTGTCTTTCAGGCGCACGCCCGTCACGCCGCTCTGGTCGCCCAGCACCTCGTCCAGGGTCTTGAACAGTTTGAGCTCGATCTTGCCTTCCTTGACCTTCTCCATCACCTTGTCCACCAGGATGGGCTCGGCGCGGAACTTGTCGCGCCGGTGCACCAGGTAGACCTTGCTGGCGATGTTCGAGAGGTACAGGGCTTCCTCGACGGCGGTGTTGCCGCCGCCGATCACGCAGGTGGTCTGGCCACGGTAGAAGAAGCCGTCGCAGGTGGCGCAGGCGCTCACGCCCTTGCCCATGAAAGCTTCTTCGGACGGCAGCCCGAGGTACTGGGCGGAAGCGCCGGTGGCCAGGATCAGCGCGTCGCAGGTATAGGTGCCGCTGTCGCCCGTGAGCGTGAACGGCCGCTGGGAAAGGTCGACCTTGTTGATGTGGTCGAACACGATCTCGGTCTTGAAACGCTCGGCGTGTTGCAGGAAGCGCTGCATCAGCTCGGGGCCTTGCACGCCGTCCACATCGGCAGGCCAGTTGTCCACTTCGGTGGTGGTCATGAGCTGGCCGCCCTGGGCGATGCCGGTGATGAGCACGGGGTTGAGGTTGGCGCGGGCCGCGTACACGGCGGCGGTGTAGCCGGCAGGGCCGGAACCCAGGATCAGGACTTTGGCGTGTTTCATCTTGGTGCGCGCTATCGAAAAACGCAGCAATTGGTTTAGAGTCGAGGGGGTATATGGAGATACCCGGCGCGATAGTCAAATAACGCGCGTCAATGGCGTCGATCGTTGCAAGCCATGACCGGCCGGGATTGTAGGGAAGCGGGCCCTTTCTTTCCCCGCTGTCTGGGAATACACGCATGTCCATTCTGTCCAATCTCGACCTGATTCGCCGTGTGCCGCTGTTTTCGACCCTTACGCAGGCGCAGGCCGAGTCGGTGGCGGATGCGGTGGTCAAGCGCCGCTACAAGCGCGGCGAAATGATCGTGGAGCAGGGCAAGAAGTCGAACTGCCTGGCCATCGTGCTGACCGGCCGGGCCCGGGTCGTCACCACCGACAGCCGTGGCCGCGAGGTCATCCTGGCCACCATGAACCCTGGCGACTACGTGGGCGAGATGAGCCTGATCGACAACCAGCCGCACTCGGCCACGGTGCGCGCCGAGGTGCAGACCGACGTGCTGATCCTGGGCCGCAACGAGTTCGCCCGCTGCCTGCCCGAGAACTCGTCCATGGCCTACGCCGTCATGCGCGGCCTGGTGCAGCGCCTGCGCCAGGCCGACCGCAAGATCGAATCCCTGGCCCTGCTGGACGTGTACGGCCGCGTGGCCCGCGCCCTGCTGGAGCAGGCCCAGCCCGGCCGCGACGGCCAGCTCATGATCCGCGAGCGCGTGTCGCGCCAGGACGTGGCCAAGATGATCGGCGCCTCGCGCGAGATGGTCAGCCGCGTCATGAAGGACCTGGAAGACCGCGGCTTCATCGAGGTCGCCGAGGACGGCAGCACCATCATCAAGGAACGGCTCAACACCCTCGGTTGAGCTGCGGGGCGGGGCAGGGCGCTGGGGTAAGCTAGCCCCTTGATTCGCGCCATGACGTACTCGCTCAATACCCTCAACGCCGATCGACAGGGCGCGTCCGCGCCCAGTGGCATCGCGCGCTTCGCCCAGGAAATCGGTCTCGTGCTCGGGGCCGCCGCGCTGGCCTTCTGGCTGCTGGCCCTGCTGAGCCATTCGCTGGCCGACCCGGCCTGGAGCACCACCGGCACGTCCGCCGAGGTCGGCAACTGGGCCGGCCGACTCGGCGCCATCGTGGCCGACGCGAGCTACTTCCTCTTTGGCTTTTCCGTCTGGTGGTGCTTTGCCGCCGGTGTGCGTGCCTGGCTATCGGGCCTGGCGCGCTGGCTGCGTGGGCCTTCACCCGTGCCCGATGCCCCGCGCTGGTGGCAGCGCCCGCACATGCGCCGCGCAGCCTTCTGGGGCGGCCTGGTGGCGTTGCTGATGCTGAGCTGCGCGCTCGAATGGAGCCGCCTGTACCGGCTGGAGCCCTTGCTGCCTGGGCACGCGGGCGGTGTGCTGGGGCATGCGCTGGGCGCCCTGGCCGAGCGCTGGCTGGGTTTCACCGGTTCGGCGCTGGCGTTGCTGGCGGGCCTGCTGGCCTGCCTGCCGCTGGTGTTTCGTTTCTCCTGGGGCCATTGGGCCGAGGTGGTGGGCCACACGGTGGACGGCTGGTTCGAGGCCCGGCGCGAGAAGCGCGAGGCCGTGGAGGACGAGCGCATCGGCCGCGTCGCCGCGCGCGAGCGCGAAGAGGTGGTGAAGACCGAGCGCGTGGAGAGCGAGGAGCACCACCCCGTGCCGGTGGTCATCGAGCCCACCATGGTCGAGGTGCCCAAGAGCGAGCGCGTGGCCAAGGAGCGCCAGAAGCCCCTGTTCACCGAACTGCCCGACAGCAAGCTACCCCAGGTGGACCTGCTGGACGCCGCTTCCGGCCAGCAGAGCACGGTGGACGCGCAGACGCTGGAGATGACCAGCCGCCTGATCGAGAAGAAGCTCAAGGACTTCGGCGTGGAAGTGCGCGTGGTGGCGGCCGCGCCGGGCCCGGTGATCACGCGCTACGAGATCGAGCCCGCCACCGGCGTGAAAGGCTCGCAGATCGTCAACCTCAGCCGCGACCTCGCGCGCTCGTTGTCGCTGGTGTCGATCCGCGTGATCGAAACCATCCCGGGCAAGAACCTCATGGCCCTGGAGTTGCCCAACGCCAAGCGCCAGACCATCCGCCTGTCCGAGATCCTGGGCTCGCAGGTCTACAACGACGCGCGCTCGCTGCTCACCATCGGCCTGGGCAAGGACATCGGCGGCCAGCCGGTGGTGGCCGACCTGGCCAAGATGCCGCACTGCCTGGTGGCCGGTACCACCGGCTCGGGCAAGTCGGTGGGCATCAACGCGATGATTCTGTCGCTGCTGTACAAGGCCGACCCGAAGGATGTGCGCTTGCTGCTGATCGACCCCAAGATGCTCGAGATGAGCGTGTACGAGGGCATCCCACACCTGCTCGCGCCGGTCGTGACCGACATGAAGCACGCGGCCAACGGCCTGAACTGGTGCGTGGCCGAGATGGAGAAGCGCTACAAGCTCATGAGCAAGCTGGGCGTGCGCAACCTCGCGGGCTACAACACCAAGCTCGAGGATGCCAAGGCGCGGGGCGAGATCATCGGCAACCCCTTCTCGCTCACGCCCGAGCAGCCCGAGCCCCTGGAGACGCTGCCCTACATCGTGGTGGTGATCGACGAACTCGCCGACCTGATGATGGTGGTGGGCAAGAAGATCGAAGAGTTGATCGCTCGCCTGGCGCAGAAGGCGCGCGCCGCCGGCATCCACCTGGTGCTGGCCACGCAGCGCCCCAGCGTGGACGTGATCACCGGCCTGATCAAGGCCAACATCCCCACGCGCATCGCCTTCCAGGTGAGCAGCAAGATCGACAGCCGCACCATCCTCGACCAGATGGGCGCGGAAAGCCTGCTGGGCATGGGCGACATGCTCTACCTTCCTTCGGGCATGGGCTTTCCCACGCGCGTGCACGGCGCCTTCGTGAGCGACGACGAGGTTCACCGCGTGGTGGGCTACCTCAAGCAGCAGGGCGAGGCCAACTACATCGACGGCGTGCTGGATGGCGGTGGCGGCGATGGCGAAGGCGGCGACATGTTCGGCGAGGGCGGTGACGCCAGCGGCGAAAAGGACCCGCTGTACGACCAGGCCGTCGCCATCGTCCTGCAGGACCGCAAGGCCAGCATTTCCTACGTGCAGCGCAAGCTCAAGATCGGCTACAACCGCGCCGCGCGCCTGCTGGAAGACATGGAGAACGCCGGCCTGGTGAGTGCGCTCACCAGCAGCGGGCAACGCGACATCCTGGTCGGCGGGCGCGTCGAATGAGTGCAACTCATCGGCCGCGGGGGAATCACATTGCCATGAACATCCGCACCCTCCTGAGCGCGGCCGCCGTGTCGCTGGCGGGCCTGGCCTGGCCCGCGCACGCCGATGGCCTGCAGGCGCTCGACACCTTCCTGCGCGAGGTCGGCAGCGCGCGCGCCGACTTCACGCAGGTGGTCACCTCACCGAAGAAGTCGGGCGAGGCCGCACCGCGCCAGCGCACCAGTTCGGGCCGCTTCGAATTCCTGCGGCCCGACCGCTTCCGTTTCGTTTACGCCAAGCCTTTCGAGCAGACCATCGTGGCCGACGGCCAGCGGCTCTGGCTGCACGACGTGGACCTGAACCAGGTGACCGTGCGCGCCCAGAAAGACGCGCTGGGCAGCACGCCCGCCGCGCTGATCGCTTCGGGCGGCGACCTCTCGTCCTTGCGCGCGGCCTTCGACTTCAAGGCCCTGCCCGACAAGGACGGCTTGCAGTGGGTGGAGGCCGTGCCGAAGGCGCGCGATGGCCAGCTCCAGCGCGTGCGCGTAGGCCTGCGCGCCAGGCAGCTCGCCGTGCTCGACATCGAGGACGGCCTGGGCCAGCGTTCCGAACTCACCTTCAAGGGATGGCAGGCCAACCCGGGCCTGGCCACGGGCGACTTCCGCTTCGAACCGCCGGCCGGCGCCGACGTGATCCGCCAGTGAGCACCCTCGCTCACGCGCCCCTGGCCGAGCGCTTGCGCCCGCGCACCCTGGGCGAGGTGATCGGCCAGCAGCATCTGCTGGGCGAGGGCATGGCGCTGCGGCTGGCCTTCGAATCCGGTCAGCCGCACAGCTGCATCCTCTGGGGCCCGCCGGGCGTGGGCAAGACCACCATCGCGCGGCTCATGGCCGATTCGTTCGATGCGCAGTTCATCACCATCAGCGCGGTGCTGGGCGGCGTGAAGGACATCCGCGAAGCGGTGGAGAAGGCGCAGCTCGCGCGCGACGGCCTGCACCCGCAGCGCACCATCGTCTTCGTCGACGAGGTGCACCGCTTCAACAAGAGCCAGCAGGACGCCTTCCTGCCGCACGTGGAAAGCGGCCTGTTCACCTTCATCGGTGCCACCACCGAGAACCCCTCGTTCGAAGTCAACTCCGCGCTGTTGTCGCGCGCGGCGGTGTACGTGCTGCAGCCGCTCACCGAGGACGACCTGCGCGCCATCGTGGCCAAGGCGCGCGCCATCGACGCCATCCCCGCCGTCGAGGACGCCGCGCTCGACCGCCTCATCGCCTACGCCGATGGCGACGCGCGCCGCTTGCTCAACACGCTGGAGACCCTGGCCGTGGCCGCCACGCGCGAGAAGCTCGCCAGCGTCACCGACGCCTGGTTGCTCAAGGTGCTGGGCGAGCGCATGCGCCGCTACGACAAGGGTGGCGAGCAGTTCTACGACACCATCAGCGCCCTGCACAAGAGCGTGCGCGGCTCCGACCCCGACGCCGCGCTGTACTGGTTCGTGCGCATGCTCGACGGTGGCGTGGACCCGCGCTATGTGGCGCGCCGCCTCATCCGCATGGCGGCCGAGGACATCGGACTGGCGGACCCGCGCGCGCTGCGGCTCGCGCTCGACGCGAGCGAGGTCTACGAGCGCCTGGGCTCCCCCGAGGGCGAACTCGCCCTGGGCGAGTGCGTGGTCTACCTGGCGGTCGCGCCCAAGTCGAACGCCGTCTACAAGGCGTTCAACGAGGCCAAGGCCTTCGTCAAGCGCGATGGCACGCGACCCGTGCCCCTGCACCTGCGCAATGCGCCGACGAAGCTGATGAAGTCGCTGGACTACGGCAAGGACTACCGCTACGCCCACGACGAGGAGGGCGGCTTCGCCGCGGGCGAGAACTACTTCCCCGAGGGCATGTCGCCGCCGAGCTTCTACGAGCCCGTGGACCGGGGCCTGGAAATCCGCATCGGCGAGAAGCTGCGCGAGCTGCGCCGCCTCAATCATCAGAAAGGCTGATGCACCCGCAGAGACACTGATGCGGGTGTTCAAGACCCGGGTTTTCCCTTGATTTACCGGGGAATCTCCCCAATCGGAAGCCCGATACCCCTCGCTACAATCGCGCACCACCGACCCGCCCCCGGCCTTATCCAGGCCGTCTCTGGCGGGTTTTTTGCTAGGTTGAAACGGGGGGCGTGTCCACAGCACCCCCGCGGTCAAAAACCACGGAGAACCTTTCATGGAAGTCTTGCTACAGCAGATCCTCAACGGTCTGGTGCTGGGCAGCATGTACGCACTGGTGGCCCTCGGCTACACCATGGTGTACGGCATCATCGGCCTCATCAACTTCGCCCACGGCGACGTCCTCATGGTGGGGGCGCTCACCAGTTGGACCCTCATCACCACGATGCAGGACGCCTCGCCCGGCATGCCCGGCTGGCTGGTGCTCATCGTCGCCACCGTCATCGCCATGGTGGTGTGCGCGGCGCTCAACTTCACCATCGAGAAACTGGCTTACCGGCCGCTGCGCAACTCGCCGCGGTTGGCGCCGCTGATCACCGCCATCGGGGTATCGATCCTGCTGCAGACCCTGGCGATGATCATCTGGAAGCCCAACCCCAAGTCCTACCCCTCCACTCTCTCGCGCGAGCCGATCGACTTCTTCGGCGCCGTGCTCTCCATCACCCAGATCACCATCCTCGCCACCACGGTCATCGTGCTGGCGCTGCTGATGTGGCTGGTCAACCGCACCAACCTGGGTCGCGCCATGCGCGCCACCGCCGAGAACCCGCGCGTGGCCGCGCTCATGGGCATCAAGCCCGACGTGGTCATCTCCGCCACCTTCATCATCGGCGCCATGCTGGCGGCCATCGCCGGCATCATGTGGGCGTCCAACTACGGCACGGTGCAGCACGCGATGGGCTTCATGCCCGGCCTCAAGGCCTTCGTGGCCGCGGTCATGGGTGGCATCGGCAACCTGGCGGGCGCCGTGCTCGGCGGCGTGGCCCTGGGGCTGATCGAGTCGCTGGGTGCCGGCTACCTGGGCCGCCTCACAGGCGGTTTCCTGGGCAGCCAGTACACCGACATCTTCGCCTTCATCGTGCTGGCCTTCGTGTTGATCCTGCGTCCCTCGGGCCTGCTGGGTGAGCGCGTGGCGGATCGCGCCTGATCCGACGGGGGAACGCTCATGATGAACTCCAAACCCGTCAAGCTGATCGCCTTCCTGGTGGTCGCGGTGCTGATGCTGGTCCTGCCTCTGGTGTTGCAATCCACGGGCAGCAACTCCTGGGTGCGCATCGTCGATGTGGCGCTTCTCTACGTGTTGCTGGCCCTGGGCCTGAACATCGTGGTGGGCTACGCCGGCCTGCTCGACCTCGGCTTCATCGCCTTCTTCGCGGTGGGCGCGTACCTGTACGGCCTGCTCGCCTCGCCGCACCTGACCGATACCTTCGCCTGGCTGGCCGCCACCTTCCCCAACGGCCTGCACATGAACTTCTGGCTCGTGATGGTGCTGGCGGGCATCGTGGCCGGCGTCACCGGGCTGATCCTGGGCTTTCCCGTGCTCAAGCTGCGCGGGGACTACCTGGCCATCGTGACCCTGGGCTTCGGCGAGATCGTGCGCATCTTCATGCTCAACCTCGACCGGCCGATCAACCTCACCAACGGCCCCAAGGGATTGACCAACGTGGACGCGGTGAGCGTGTTCGGGCACCGGATGAGCCAACGCCTGGAAATCAACATCGGCGACTTCTCGTACACCTTCGAGGCGGTCACGATGTACTACTACCTCATCCTGTTCTTCGTGGTCGTGGCGATCGTCATCGCCTACCGCCTGCAGGACTCGCGCATCGGCCGCGCCTGGATGGCCATCCGCGAGGACGAGATCGCGGCCAAGGCCATGGGCCTGAACACGCGCAACCTCAAGCTGGCGGCCTTCGGCATGAGCGCCACCTTCGGCGGCATCGCCGGCGTGTTGTTCGCCTCCTTCATGCGCGGCGTCTACCCCGAGTCCTTCATCCTCATGGAGTCGGTCATGATCGTTGCCATGGTGGTGCTGGGTGGCCTGGGCCACATCCCGGGCGTCATCCTGGGCGCGCTGGTGCTGGCGGGCCTGCCCGAGTTGCTGCGCCACGTGGCGCATCCGCTCACGGCCATGACGGACGGCCGTCTCGGCCCCGAGATCCTGCGCCAGTTGCTCATCGCGCTGGCCATGATCGTCATCATGCTGCTGCGTCCCAAGGGCTTGTGGCCGTCTCCCGAACACGGCAAGTCCCTGAGCAAGTGAGGAGCGCGGCATGACAGACACCATCCTGAAAGTCGCCAGCGTCTCCAAGCGTTTCGGCGGCCTGCAAGCCCTCAGCGACGTGGGCATCGAAATCCGGCGCGGCCAGGTCTACGGCCTGATCGGTCCCAATGGCGCGGGCAAGACGACCTTCTTCAACGTGCTCACGGGCCTCTACACGCCCGACAGCGGGACCTTCGAACTCGCGGGCCAGTCCTACACGCCGAGCGCCGTCCACGAAGTGGCCAGGGCCGGCATCGCGCGCACCTTCCAGAACATCCGCCTGTTCGCCGAGATGACGGCGCTGGAGAACGTGATGGTTGGACGCCACGTGCGCACCGGCTCGGGGCTGCTCGGCGCCATCCTGCGCACGCCCAAGTTCAAGCGCGAGGAGCGCGAGATCACCGAACGCGCGAAGGAACTGCTCGATTACGTGGGCATCGCCAAGTTCGCCGACTACAAGTCGCGCACGCTCAGCTACGGCGACCAGCGCCGCCTGGAGATCGCGCGCGCCCTGGCGACCGACCCGCAGCTCATCGCGCTCGACGAGCCCGCGGCCGGCATGAACGCCACCGAGAAGGTGCAGTTGCGCGAACTCATCGACCGCATCCGAAAGGACAACCGCACCATCCTGCTGATCGAGCACGACGTGAAGCTCGTCATGGGCCTGTGCGACCGCGTGACCGTGCTCGACTACGGCAAGCAGCTCTCCACCGGCACGCCGGCCGAGGTGCAGAAGGACCCGAAAGTGATCGAGGCCTACCTCGGCACGGGTGGTCATTGAGTCGGCAGGAGAACAGCATGGCAAACACACTACTCAAAGTCGCCGGCCTGAAGGTCGCGTACGGCGGCATCAAGGCGGTCAAGGGCATCGACCTCGAAGTGAACGAGGGTGAGCTGATCTCGCTCATCGGCTCCAACGGCGCCGGCAAGACCACCACCATGAAAGCCATCACCGGATCGCTCGCCATGGAGGCGGGCGATGTCGAGTACATGGGCAAGAGCATCAAGGGCAAGGGCGCCTGGGACCTGGTGAAGCAGGGCCTGGCGATGGTGCCCGAGGGCCGCGGCGTGTTCACGCGCATGAGCATCACCGAGAACCTGCAGATGGGTGCCTACGTTCGCAAGGACAAGGCCGGCATCGCGCAGGACATCGAGCGCATGTTCGGCATCTTCCCGCGCCTGAAGGAGCGCAAGGACCAGCTCGCCGGCACCATGAGCGGTGGCGAGCAGCAGATGCTGGCCATGGCGCGCGCGCTGATGAGCCAGCCCAAGGTGCTGCTGCTCGACGAGCCTTCCATGGGCCTGTCGCCCATCATGGTCGACAAGATCTTCGAGGTGGTGCGCGACGTGTCGGCGCAGGGCGTGACCATCCTGCTGGTGGAGCAGAACGCCAGCCGCGCGCTGCAGATCGCCGACCGTGGTTACGTGATGGACTCGGGCGAGATCATCATGACGGGCGACGCGAAGCAGATGCTCACCGATCCCAAGGTCCGCGCAGCTTATTTGGGCGAATGACCGCTGGCGGCCCGGCGGGCCGCCAAAAACTACAATCGCGGGTTGCGCGCCATTCAGGCGCCCAACCCGCTTTCATTTTCATGAGCCAAGCCAACACCCCCGACACCGCCGCCGCGCCCGTCGCACAAGACGACAACCAGCTCATCGCCGAACGCCGCGAGAAGCTCAAGGCCCTGCGCGAGGCCCAGAAGCGGGGCGAGGGCGTGGCCTTCCCGAACGACCACAAGCCCACCGACAACGCGGCCGCCCTGTTCGCCGCGCACGGCCAGCGCAGCAAGGAAGAGCTGGAGGCCGCGCCGGTGCGCGCCAGCGTGGCGGGCCGCATGATGCTCAAGCGCGTGATGGGCAAGGCCAGCTTCGCCACCCTGCAGGACGCCTCCCTGGGCGAGAGCGGCGGGCGCATCCAGATCTATCTGAACAACGACAGCGTGGGCGAGGCGCAGCACAACGCCTTCAAGCACTGGGACCTGGGCGACATCGTGGCCGCCGAGGGGGTGCTGTTTCGCACCCGCACCGGCGAGCTCACCATCCACGCCGACAAGATCCGCCTGCTCACCAAGAGCCTGCGCCCGCTGCCCGACAAGTTCCACGGCGTGCACGACCAGGAGATCAAGTACCGCCAGCGCTACGTGGACCTGATGACCGACGAGGGCGCGCGCCGCCGCTTCGTCGCGCGCAGCCAGGCCGTCACGGCGCTGCGCCAGTTCATGGTCTCGCACGGCTTCCTGGAGGTCGAGACGCCCATGCTGCACCCCATTCCCGGGGGGGCCAACGCCAAGCCCTTCGTCACGCACCACAACGCGCTCGACCAGGAGATGTTCCTGCGCATCGCGCCCGAGCTGTACCTCAAGCGGCTGCTCGTGGGCGGCTTCGATCGGGTGTTCGAGATCAACCGGAACTTCCGCAACGAAGGCATTTCGGTGCGCCACAACCCCGAGTTCACCATGATGGAGTTCTACGCGGCGTACTGGAACTACAACGATCTCATGGATTTCTCGGAGCAGCTCATTCGCCACGTGGTGCGCACGGTGCGCGGCGAGGGCGAGATCACCTACCAGGGCCGCGCGGTCGACATCGACTCGCCGTTCGAGCGCCTGACCATCCGCGACGCCATCGTCAAGTACACGGACGCTGGTGCGAACGTGGACGACGCCGAGTGGCTGCGCGGCCAGTTGCGCAAGCTGGGCCTCAGCGAAGAGAAAGACCAGTTGTCCACGCGCAGCCTGGCCTCGCTGCAGGTGATGTTCTTCGAGGAAAAGGTGGAGGCCGAACTCTGGAACCCCACCTTCATCATGGAGCACCCCACCGAGATCTCGCCGCTGGCGCGCGCCAACGACGAGCGGCCCGAGGTGACCGAGCGCTTCGAGCTCTACATCACCGGCCGCGAGTTCGGCAACGCCTTCTCCGAACTCAACGACGCCGAGGACCAGGCCGCGCGCTTCCAGGCGCAGGCCGACGCGAAGGACGGCGGCGACGACGAGGCCATGCACTTCGACGCCGACTACATCCGCGCGCTGGAGTACGGCATGCCGCCCGCGGGCGGTTGCGGCATCGGCATCGACCGCCTCATGATGCTGCTGACCGACAGCCCCAGCATCCGCGACGTGATCCTCTTCCCCGCGCTGCGCCGCGAGGGCTGAGCGCGCTCGGACCGGTCGCTCAGAAGTTCAGCCGCAGGATCGCCTTGCGCGGGTCCTCGCTGAGCGTGAGCATGCCCTGGCGCAACCAGTCCAGGTGCGCGCCGGCGTCCTGAGCGAGCTCACCCTTCGCGTCAGGCAACAGGGCCGCGACCACGCGCAGGCGCAGCGTGGTGCCCGCCGGCAGGCGGGGCGAGGGGCGCAGGCCGTTGGCCACCAGGCTGGTGGCCGTGTGCAGCACCTGTTCGTCCTTCACGGGGCCTTCCATCAACAGCGCGAAGCTGTCGTCGTCCACGCGCGCGGCGGTGTCCACGTCGCGCGCGACCGAGCGCAACTGAGAGGCAGCGATCACCAGCGCGCGGTCGGCGATCTCGCGGCCATGGCGCTCGTTGAGCTCGGCGTGGTTGTCCAGATGCACCAGCAGCACCGCGCCCTGGTGCCCGTACCGTTCGGCGCGCACCAGGCTGTCGTGCAGGCGCTGCAGGAAATGCGGGCGGTGCGTCAGCCCGGTGAGCGGCTCGGTGCGCTCCAGGGCCAGAGCGCGCACCTGGGCCTCGTGCTGCAGTTGCGAGCGCTGCAGCAGCGCGTAGATGAGGAGGGGGGCTTCCATCGCCGCCGCGATGACCATGCCGTACTGCGACAGAAAACCTGAGGAGAGCAGGTTGAAGTTGCGCATCACCGGCAGGGCAGCGGTCACCAGCATCGGCAGCATGCCCACCACGAACCACCGGATCCAAATGTCGCCGCTGCGCCAGGCTTTCCAGAGCATGGCGGCCACCACCACCATGCAGACCGAGACCAGGGCGGTGACGGCCTGCAGGCTGAACTGGCTCGGCAGGAGCTGGTCCCACGCGATGCCGGCCAGCCACAGCGGCGCCAGCAGCAGGCACTGCCGGTCCAGCGTGCGGCCGATGCGCCGCGGCTGGGCGACCTGGCGCACGAACATCATGCCCACCAGGCCCAGGAGCGGCAGGAGGATGAACTCGGCTTTCTGGTTCCAGAGCGCGAGTCCGGGCCACAGGAACTGCCCGGCCACCCCCAGCGACGCGGCCAGCGACAGGCCCAGCAGGGTGATGTAGAGGGCATAGGCCGCGAAGGCCGCGTCGCGGAACACCGCCATGTTGACCAGCGCCACCAGCGTCAGCAGCAGGGCCATGCCGAAGTAGGCGCCGAGCGCGAACTGCTGGTGGATGCGCTGCTCGCGCAGGCTGTTGTGGTCGTGGATCTGGAAAACACCCGAGAACGGCACCCGCGCGTGTTGCACCCGCACCCAGTAGCGAACGGTCTCGCCGGGTCTCACGTCCAGGCCGAAGACGGGGTAGCGGTCGGGGTTGGCCCAGTCGCGCACGGCCAGGCGATCGCCAGCGCGCTGCACGCGCCATTGGCCCTGGGCATCGCGGTAGTAGAGCTCGATGGCATCGGTGCCCGAGCGCGCGAGTTCCAGTTCCCAGTGCACGTCGGTGTGGCGCATCAGCACGTCGAAGCGCAACCACAGCGCCGCGTGCTCGCCGAGCCGCACCCGGTCGCCCGCGCCGAGCGGGCGCCAGGGCCGTTCGCGCTCTACGGAGGCGATTTCCTCAATGCCCAGCGCGCCGCTCGGGTCCACCAGTTGGAGGCTGCGCCCGGCCAGGGGAACGGTGGCCCGGCGCTGATCGAGCACGATGGGGCCCTCGTCGGCGGGCATGACCGGGTCGGGGGCGGCGAGCGCGGGGGAAGACAGCAGGGCCAGGCAAAGGCCGAAGGCGGCGCTCAGGCGCCGCCACAGGGAAACAGAAGGCATGGGGAGCGATTGTGCAATCGCTCCGGCCGGATCAGGCGTAGGCGGCGAGCGCCTTGCGCATCTTTTTCATGGCCGCCACCTCGATCTGGCGGATGCGCTCGGCGCTCACGCCGTACTCGGCGGCCAACTCGTGCAGCGTCATGCCGCCCGAGCCGTCGTCGTTCACCTGCAGCCAGCGTTCGCTCACGATGCGGCGCGAGCGCTCGTCGAGTTCGCTCAGGGCGCGGGCCACGCCCTCGGTGGCCAACTGGTCTCGCTGGGCGGATTCGATCATGGCGGTGGGCTCGTGCGAGCCGTCGGCCAGGTAGGCGATGGGACCGAAGGCGTCTTCACCATCGTCACCGGGGGTGGGATCGAGCACCACGTCGCCGCCCGCCAGGCGCGTTTCCATCTCGCGCACCTCTTCGGGCTTGACGTTCAGTTCGCGCGCCACCAAGCCGATCTCGGCGTCGCTCAGCACCTCGCGGTGGGTGTCGCCATCGGCGGCCTCGGCGCGCAGGCCCTGCTTGCGCGAGCGCAGGTTGAAGAACAGCTTGCGCTGGGCCTTGGTGGTGGCCAGCTTGACCATGCGCCAGTTCTTCAGGATGTACTCATGGATCTCGGCCTTGATCCAGTGGATGGCATAGCTCACCAGGCGCACGCCCTGGTCAGGGTCAAAGCGCTTGACGGCCTTCATCAGGCCCACGCTGCCCTCCTGGATCAGGTCGCCGTGGGGCAGGCCGTAGCCCAGGTACTGGCGGGAAATGGACACCACCAGGCGCAGGTGCGACATGACCAGGCGGCCGGCGGCGTCCAGGTCGTTGTGGTCGCGCAGGCGGCGCGCCGCGTCCTGCTCCTCCTCCAGGCTGAGCATGGGCAGGCGGTTCACGGCGGAAATGTAGGCATCCAGATGGCCCAGCGGCGGCAGCGTGAGCGCGCGGTTCCAGGAACCGGCCACGGCCAGATCGCTGCTCGAGGCAGCGGCCACGGGAACAAGCGAATGGGACATGGATGACCTCCTCGGGGTATCGGACAGGAATATTAGCACTCGCTTGGAGGGAGTGCTAAGGCGGAAGTTCCATTCACGCCCAAGGCCTGTGGTGAAAAGTTTGTGGCCGCTCACATTGAGGAAATGAAAGCGTGCGGCATGCGGATTGCCAGACGCAATCCCCTTTCCAATCAAGGAGATACGGCCATGGCGAAGTACGGCCCGAAGGCATCGGAGAAGGTCGAGAAAGCGATGCACGAGATGAAGGAAGGCAAACTCCGGTCCAGCTCGGGCCAGAAAGTGACCAGCCGCAAGCAGGCGGTGGCCATCGGCCTGTCCGAGGCGCGAGAGGCCGGGGGCAAGGTGCCGCAGCCGTCGGGCAAGAAGCACTGAAGGCTTCTCGCAGCCGTTTGCCGGGACACAACCGGGCGCGTAGGATGGGTCGCCTTTCGACCTTTCCCGAGTGACGAGGCATGCCGCGCGAACCCGAACGAGACGACAACTCCCGCCTTTCCCTCTACCTGTTCGCCCTGCTGGTGCTGGCCGTGGCCGGCTACTTAGGCTGGCAGTATTACCAATCCCGGCAGGTTCAGCCTGCCCCGGAACCCGCGCCGGTGGCGACCGCTCCCGTCGGTCCGGCCGCACCAGCCGAGCCGGCAACGCCTGCCATCCAGCACCCGGTGGAGCCCCCGGCCGCCGAGCCCGCGGCGGAGCCAGCACCGCTGCCCGCGTTGGCCGATGCGGATCCCTACGTCGGTGATCGCCTGGGCGAACTGCTCGGCCGACCCAATGTGCTGCGCTTCCTGCAGCTCGAAGGCTTCGTGAAGCGCACCGTGGCCACGGTCGACAACCTGGGCCGCTCGCACGCGCCGGTACTGGTATGGCCGGTCAACCCCACCCCCGGGCGGTTCGCTTCCGCCAAGGGGGCCGACGGCGCGGCAGAGACCATCCACCCGGACAACGCCGCGCGCTACACGCCCTTCGTGCGGTTCGTCGAATCGGTGGACACGGGCCAGGCCGTGGCGCTGTACCGCCGGCTGTACCCGCTGTTCCAGCAGGCGTACGAGGAGTTGGGTTTTCCCGGCCGTTACTTCAACGACCGCCTTGTGCAAGTGCTGGACCAGCTCATCGCCACGCCCGTGCCTGCCTCGCCGCCGGCGGTGGTGCTGGTGGAGGTGAAGGGCGAGGTGGTCTCCACCCGGCCCTGGGTGCGCTACGAGTACGTCGATCCCCAACTGCAATCGATGTCGGCGGGCCAGAAGATCCTGCTGCGCATGGGGGCGGACAACCAGCGCCGCGTGCAGGCCAAGCTGGTGGACATTCGCGGCCGTGTCGCGCGGCGCTGAGGCGCCGGGCCATGTGCGGTAGATTGGTGCGATGCCCACCCGCGCCAACTCGATATCCGCGCCGTCCGACACGGTCCTGCTGACCGGTTTCGACCCTTTTGGCGGCGCGTCCGTGAACCCCAGCTGGCAGGCCGTGCAGGCTCTGCACGGTGAGCGCCTGCTGGACCACTCGGTGGTGGCGGCGCAACTGCCTACCGTGTTCGGCGAATCGCTGCGGTGTCTGACGGCGTTGCTCGACGCGCACCGGCCCGCGCTGGTGATCTGCGTGGGCCAGGCCGGCGGGCGCGGCGCCCTCTCGCTGGAGCGTGTGGCCATCAACGTGGACGACGCGCCCATCGCCGACAACGCGGGCGGGCAACCCATCGACACGCCCGTGAGCCTGGGCGCGCCCGCCGCCTACTTCACGGGTCTGCCCATCAAGGCCATGCTGGCCGAGCTGCGGGCCGCCGGCATCGCGGCCGAGGTGTCGCAGACGGCCGGCACCTTCGTCTGCAACCACGTGTTCTATGGCCTCATGCGCACCCTGGCCACCCGCCGCAGCCTTCGCCACACGCGCGGCGGCTTCGTGCACGTGCCCTGGCTGCCCGAACAGGGCACGCCGCACATGGCACTCGACGACATCGTGCGCGGCTTGCGGCTGGCCGTGCAATGCGCGCTGCGGGTGCGGCAGGACGAGGCGCTGGCGGCGGGCGCCACGCACTGAACCGCTTCAGGCCTGCCAGACGCCGAAGCCGGCCGAGCGCAGGTCGATGGCGACCTCGATCTCCTTGTCCACCGCGTCCTGGTACCGCATGGGGTTGAAACCCTCGTACAGGTCCGGCAGCAGCCGCAGACCGTACTTGAAGACATAGGCATTGGCCTGGATGCCGGCCTTGTGCTTGTCGAAGCGCGTGTCGGGGTCCAGTCCCGTCATGCCCACGTAGACACAGGGCTTGCCGTCCACGTAGCCCGGGTTGCACTGGCGGAACTTGCGCTCCTGCAGCACGTCGGGGTGCAGCTCGATGACGTAGACGTGGTGGTGAGGGCGGGGCATTGGCGCGGCAGTGCAGCGGGCTTGGGCCGAAGTATCGGCTCCCGCCTAGAATCGCGCCCTTTTTCGCGCGGAGTTGCCATGGAACTGGAGTTTGCGCAGTCAACGCCCACCGCCGCGGCGATCGCGCGCGTGGTGATGGCCAATTACGCCGTGGGTGAGGTCGTCTCCGGCGAGTTGCTGCGGCGCGGCTTCAACCAGGTCTACGGGCTCGCGCTCGCTGACGGGCGCCGAGTGGTGGCGCGCCTGTGCGCTGAACGCCCGCGCGGTGAGCCCGATCTGGCCTTCGAGGCCGCGGTGCTGCGCCACCTGCGGACCCGTGGTTTCCCGGTGGCCGCCAGTCTGCCCGCGGCCGATGGTGAGGTCGCGATCCGCGTTCGCCTGCCCGAAGGGGAACGCGCACTCATGCTGTTCGAGCACGTCGAGGGCGAAGCCACGGCCGACCTGGCGGCCAACATCCAGGCCTTCGGCCGGGGACTGGCGCAGTTGCACGCTGCCGGCGACGGCATGGACGTGAGCACCAGCCGGTACCGGCTGGACCTCGATCACCTGCTGCGGCGCCCCCTGGAGCGCCTGCTGCGTGCGCCCACCATGAACGCCGGTCTGCGCCCTTCCTTCGAGGCCCTGGGCAGGCGCCTGCACGAGCGCATTGCCTCGCTGGGCCCGCTGACCCAGGTGCTGTGCCATGGCGACGCCCACAGCGACAACAACTTCGTCCGCGCGCGCGAGGACGGCTCCCGCGAGGCCGTGTTCTTTGACTTCGATGAAACCGGCCCGGGCCATCTGGCCTACGAACTGGCGGTGTACCCGTGGTGGCTGCATCCGCGCACGGTCGACGGGGTGTGGAGCGACAAAGCACTGGCGCGCTGGGGCCAGTTCATTTCGGCCTACCAGGAGGTACGGCCGTTGGGAGACGCCGACACCGCTGCGCTCGCGCCCTTCGTGGCGGTGCGCCAGTTCTGGTTGCTGGGTGAATACGCGGGTCGGGTGCCGGTGTGGGGATCGCAAGCCATCCCCACGGACTACCTGGAACGGCAGGTCAAGGTGCTCACGCAGTGGGAGGGCCTGGAGTTGCCCATGCCAGGTGCAGCGTTGACAGCGGACCCGGCGGCTTGAGGGCAGCGGCGCCGCGCGAGCGCCAGCCGATCAGAGCCAGACCTGCCCCGGGTTGGTCTGGATCGTGAACTCCGGCGTGCCGCCCAGCAGGAAGGCGCCCAACACGAAGCTCAGCACCGACATGAACAGGCTGGCCCACAAGGCGGTCCAGAACCCGTCGAGCTGGAAGCCTTCCACCAGCTTGGCCACCAGCATCAGCACCACGGCATTGATCACCAGCAGGAACAGGCCGAAGGTGATCAGCGTGAGCGGCAAGGTCAGGAACACCAGCAGGGGCCGCACGATGGCATTGGCCAGGCCCAGCAACAAGGCCGACACCACCAGCGCGCCGGTGCCGCTGAAACGCATGCCCTTGAACACATGGC
The DNA here is from genome assembly GCF_035481345.1 of Hydrogenophaga sp. Lineage (GTDB taxonomy): Bacteria > Pseudomonadota > Gammaproteobacteria > Burkholderiales > Burkholderiaceae_C > Hydrogenophaga. The sequence goes on from NZ_DATIGV010000183.1 coordinate 57,764, forward strand.
TGGCCACCCACAGCGCGAAGGCGGTGAGGGCCCAGTGGAGGAGGAAGGGGGTGAGATTGGCGAGCATCATGAGGTCGGGTTGCACGGACGTGACGGCGATCACTCAATTGGCGCCGTTGACACCCGAAGCATGCGGTTGGGGGTATTTGCGTGCATCATGCCACCCCAGGGACGTCAATTCTTACAACGGCATGGCCACACTGATTCCGGCAATCGGCAGTTGCGCATCGCGCATGACCCCCGGTGAGCGGCGCCTCGCCGAGCGGCTCGAACAAAAGCTGGAAGACGACTACCTGCTCTGGTACGACGTGCCCATTGGCCCAAAGCAGACGCACCCCGACTTCGTGCTGCTGCACCCGCGCCGTGGCCTGCTCATACTGGAGACCAAGGACTGGCGGCTGGAGACGGTGCAGCGCGCCACGCGCCAGATGTGGGAGATCGCGCCCGACGGCCAGGTGAAGGTGGTGATGAATCCGCTGGCGCAGGCGCGGCATTGCGCGATCCAGGTCGTCAATGCGCTGGAGCGCGACCCGCAGTTGGTGCAGGGGCCTGGCCCGCACCAGGGCAAGCTGGCCTTTCCCTGGGGTTTTGGCGTGGTGTTCACGCACATCACGCGGCGCCAGTTCGAAACGGCGGGCTTGGGCGAGGCCATCGAGTCGCACCTGGTCATCTGCTCCGATGAGATGACGGAAGCGGTGGACGTCGAAACCTTCCAGCAGCGCCTGTGGCACATGTTTCCGCACGCGTTTGGCAACAAGGCGCTGAGCCTGCCGCAGATCGACCGCGTGCGCTGGATCATGTTCCCCGACGTCCGCGTGCCGGTGCAGGGCGCGCTGTTCAATGCGGCCGACGAAGCGGCGCCCGACCTGCCGTCCATCATGCGTGTGATGGACATCCAGCAAGAGCAACTGGCGCGCAGCCTGGGCGACGGGCACCGCGTCATCCACGGGGTGGCGGGCTCCGGCAAGACCATGCTGCTGGGTTACCGCGCCGAGCACCTGGCCCGCGCGCAAACCGCACACACCAAGCCCGTGCTCATCCTTTGCTACAACGAGCCGCTGGCCAAGCAACTGGCACAGGCGATGCACACCAAAGGCATTGCCGACCGTGTGCACGCGGTGCACTTCCACAAGTGGTGCCGCGACCAGCTGGTGGCGTATGGGCAGGAGTTGCCCGCGCAGAACCTGCCGCGCGAGCACTTCTTCGACGACATGGTCCGCCGCGTCATTCACGGCGTGGAGCGCCGGCAGATTCCCGGCGGCCAGTACATGGCCGTGCTCATCGACGAGGGCCACGACTTTGCGCCCGAGTGGTTCAAGCTCATCGTGCAGATGGTGGACCCCACCACCAACAGTCTGCTGGTGCTTTACGACGACGCACAGAGCATCTACGAGCACACCAAGAACCGCCAGTTCAGCTTCAGGAGTGTGGGCATCCAGGCCCAGGGCCGCACCACCATCCTCAAGATCAACTACCGCAACACGCGGCAGATTCTGGAGACCGCCAGCCTGATCGCAGCCGACTTGCTGACCGCCGAAGACAAGGACGACGACGGCGTGCCACTGCTCAAGCCCGTGAGTTGCGGCCGCGATGGCGACGCCCCGCTCGTCATCCGGCTGCCCACTCTGCGCGAAGAGGCGCAACGAGTGGTCGAACTGCTGGCCAGCGCCCACAACGAGGGCCACGCCTGGGGCGACATGGCCATCTTGTGCCGGCATTGGAGCGAGATGGACATCTGCGCTAATGCCCTGCGCCAGCGCCACCTGCCGCACCAGATTCGCAAAGGCGCCGGCACCTTCAACCCCGCCGCCGACTGCATCAAGGTAATGACGATGCACGTGAGCAAGGGCCTGGAGTTCCCAGTGGTGGCGCTGGTGGGCGTGGGTCACATGCCCGCGGCCGGGGCGCATGAGCGCGACGAGGCGCGACTGTTTTACGTGGGGGCGACGCGGGCGACGCAGCGCTTGATTGTGGGGGTGGGCGGGACAGGGGAATTTGGCGGGCGATTCGGGTCGACTCAGTGACGCTGAATTTGGCGCGCTCTGATGTGTCACTGGGTAAAGCGAGGGGCTGGCTCAGACCTGGTTGCGGTCGGCAGAGTCGGCGCCTTGAACGTCCGATCTAAACCACGTCGCAGACCTTCGGATGCTGGTCGTCGATGTAGATGGCTTGCACGTAACGATGCCATGGCTAGACTGCGGCAATCGGCCAGAAGAAAACGCGGATTCCCTTGACAAGGGGGGCCGATCAGAGAAGCGGTCTTTCATGGGCGGCCACTTGGGAGCGAAGAGATCGAAATGCAAAGGCACTCCCACAACCTTCCGGAGCCAAGTAGGCCACGACTGGAGCGTTTCACTGTGAGACCGGAGAAGCACGATGAGGCGTCCGGCCCCTACGTGCCGAACCGCTTTTCGGCTGCTGAGCGAGGATGGAATCTCTTCTTGGCAGCATGTCTTCTCATCTATGGCTTATTGAGCTTGTACATAGATGACCTTTATTTGCGCGGTCGGTACACACGAGGCTTCCATCTCCATGGGACAGCCGCTTGGCTGATGGTTGGGGCATTTGTGATGGCTGCGGCTGTCATGCTTGCGCTGGTCGTCGACCACTACGACCGCAGGAATAACGAGCACCACTACTACTGGTTTAAGAAGGGCGCAACATTTGTAGGGTGGGCGCTTTTCGCATCTGCCCTGATATGGAGCCTGGTGTTTGGTTCGCCCGGCAGTTAGTCGCGGCATCGTGTGTTGAATCCACCGCCCTGAGCTGACCTCCGGGGAATCCCCGTCAAGACGAGCGAACTTCAATATCAAGGCATCTTAAGGCGAGACTCCAAGTGCTCTCGAAAGTACTTGAAGCGAAGATCCGCCATGCCGAGCATTGATTGAAGCTCCGGATAGTCCGGCACCGTGAAGGCAGCGACGAAGTTCAACCCGTTCCCTCCGACGTACCTGCCGCTTGACTGTAGTAAGCGAACATCTGGATTGGTTGACCCCTCGATCTGGACTTGAAGTGGAGATGGGCCAACTTGGTACCTCAGATTCAGCGACCAAGTCTTGATCCGATAGATGCCGCCTCCTTCCCGATCTAGCGGAATGTCGAGGATAGACCCGATGTTGTCCCCAGCAAAAACCGTCCTTGAGCCTTTATGGATATTCTCGACCAGCTCGCATGAGAACAGGCTCCTTGGGCAAGGATGCAGCAATAGATCGCGATGCGGGCCGGTTTCGGCGTTGCCGGAAAGACGCAGAAACTTGTCCGACCAACGTAAATAAACCGGACTTGCCTCTACCCGACTGTCGATTGTGAGATCACCCGGAAACTCAAACTCGGCTCTCATGGGGGCTCTCAATACTGTCTGAACGCCGTGAGGCAACGTAGGCTCCTGGCCGATGACCGTCGTGCCACTCGGGACTGAGTCGGGTCCGAAGCGGGCGCCGTCAAGCAGAACCTCCACTATGCGGTTCGTGTTCGTTGACCACGTCGTCGTCCAAATGAGCAAGGCAAAGATACCCGCCGAGCAATGCGCAAGGGAGAAAAAGAAAGATGAGGGGCAGGAATTTGACCGTACATACCAAACCCGCTAAACCGCCTGCGACTGGCCAAAAACGAGACGTTGTTTGACCTCGCCACCACGCAACGTTCATCACGGCAAGAGCCGTCCAGGCAAAAGCTGTTGCGACGCCGTAGTAGAACGTGGCATTCCTGATGGCCTCGGCGGGGTTTGTGACGAGCGCGGCAATCGAGGAGCCGGAAATCATCGTGAGCGACAGCATCACGCCAACGCTGGAAAGTAGCCAGCAAGAGAGACTGATAGCTACTCTGCGCCCGTTCGCCTTGTGCACCATTGACCCTCCCCTTTGTCCGCTCCTGGCCGATTGCGGCAGTCTAGCCATGACTCCGCCGCTTGCAAGCAGTCCTCACAGTTCGCGGCCGCCTGAATGTCCGCAACGTGGCGCAGAACGAACGTTCACCGCGCAAGCCGGGCCGGCCGCTCCCGCTGCAAATCAGCCATTCCTCAAACGAAGTGCCGGCGACCCTCGCGAGCCGCCGGCACTTCGTGAAAGCTCACTGCGCGCTTGGTATCACTTTCCCCACGAATCCTTCAACCCCGTCACCCGGTTGAACACCGCCTTGCCACCCACGCCATGCTCCACCCGGTCCGCCACGAAGTACCCGTGCCGCTCGAACTGGAACTTGTCGTCGGGTTTGGCGGTGGCCAGTGAGGGCTCCACCCACGCCTGAACCACCTTCAGGCTGTCCGGGTTCAGCGCCGACAGGAAGTCCTTGCCGCCCGCGTCCGGGTGCGGGTCGCTGAACAGCCGGTCGTACAGCCGCACCTCGGCGGGGATACCGTCCGCCACGCCCACCCAGGTGATGGCTGCCTTGGCCTTCACGCTGTCGGCGCCCGGCGTGCCGCTCTTGGTGCCCGCGATCACCTTGGCGTGCACCTCGGTCACGCGACCATCCGCGTCCTTCGCGCAGCCCGTGCACTCGATGACATAGCCACCCTTGAGCCGCACCACGTTGCCGGGGAAGAGCCGCTTGTAGCCCTTGGGCGGCACTTCCTCGAAGTCCTCGCGTTCGATCCAGACGGCCTTGCCGATCTTGAAGACACGATCGGGCGGTGGGGTCTGGCCCTCGGCGATGGCCGAGTGCGGCAAGGCGGGCTGGATGCAGGTCTCCAGGTGGTCGTCGCTGCCGAACACCTCGCCCCAGTTGCTCATCACCAGCTTCACCGGGTCCAGCACGGCCATCGCACGGTGGGCCTTGTTCTCCAAGTCCTCGCGCAGGCAGCCTTCGAGCACGCTGTAGTCGATCCAGCTGTCGCTCTTGGTCACGCCGATGCGCTCCGCGAAGAGCTGAATGGCCTCGGGGGTGTAGCCGCGGCGGCGCAGGCCCACGATGGTGGGCATGCGCGGATCGTCCCAGCCGCTCACGCGCTTCTCGTTCACCAGTTGCGCCAGCTTGCGTTTGCTGGTGATCACGTAGGTGAGGTTCAGCCGCGCGAACTCGTACTGCCGCGGCGGCGGGCTGCCCAGCAGGCCCGCTTCGGTCAGGCGCTCCAGCAGCCAGTCGTAGAACGGGCGCTGGTCCTCGAACTCCAGCGTGCACAGGCTGTGGGTGATCTGCTCCAGCGCGTCCTCGATGGGGTGCGCATAGGTGTACATGGGGTAGATGCACCACTTGTCACCGGTGTTGTGGTGCGTGGCGCGGCGGATGCGGTAGATGGCCGGGTCGCGCAGGTTGATGTTGGGCGAGGCCATGTCAATCTTCGCCCGCAGCACGGCGGCGCCATCGGCCAGTTTTCCGTCGCGCATCTCGCGAAAGCGCGCCAGGTTCTCGGCCGGGGTGCGGTCGCGGAAGGGGCTGTTCTTGCCGGGCGTGTTGAAGTCGCCGCGGTTGGCGCGCATGTCCTCGGCACTTTGCTCATCGACGTAGGCGTGGCCACGCTCGATGAGCGATTCGGCCGCGCGGTACATGAAGTCGAAGTAGTCGCTGGCCTGGTAGAGGTGGCTGCCGCCCTTGCCCTCCCAGGAGAAGCCGAGCCATTTCACCGCGTCGATGATGCTGTCAACGTACTCGGTGTCTTCCTTCTCGGGGTTGGTGTCGTCGAAGCGCAGGTGGCAGACGCCGCCGTAATCGCGCGCCAGGCCGAAGTTCAGGCAGATGCTCTTGGCGTGGCCGACGTGCAGGTAGCCGTTGGGCTCGGGCGGGAAGCGGGTGCGGATCCTGGCCGGATCCGGCTGGCCGGCGGCCTGGTGGGCGGCGTCGCCCGGGGAGCCGGCCCACTGGCGGCTGGCGTAGGTGCCTTTGGCCAGATCGGCTTCGATGATCTGGCGCAGGAAGTTGCTGGCTTTGGTGTCGCCTTCAGTGGGCGCGGGGGATGCGGGGGAGGTCATGGGCGGATTCTAGGGACCGCCGCCGCGGAATCAGATGCGATCGAACATGACCCCCGGTGGCGCGGGCGGCGCCGGGTTGCTGGTCGCCGCGCGTGCAATGGCGTCGATCCACCAGCGCCGCAGGGCCTCGAAGTGCAGCAGCGCGGCGTTGAAGGTCTCGGGGTCACCGTCTTCGGGGCCCAATTCGCCGATCAGCATCAACTCGCCTTCGTCGCCGTCGCGCGCGATGCGCAGGTCGCCGATCTCGCGCCACAGGGCGTTGTAGGACAGGGCCAGGTTCAGCGCGCTCAGCTCGCCCTCGGCCGTGGGCTGTCCCAGGTCGGCGGTGAGCACCAGGCGAGACCAATCGGCAGACCACTCGGCCATGAAGCCGCCGTCGCCCTGGAAGTCGATGAACCAGGTGGCATCGTCGGTTTCAGTGACACCGGTGATCTGGGTCAGCCGTTCGCTCGCTTGGGTGAGCAGGCGCAGGGCATCGGTCGCGTCGTGGAGTGAGCTCATCTGATGTTTCGAAATGATCAAGAGACGGCGCTTGGGTGAAGGGCTGTGTCGGGCCGTTCCGGGTCTAGACCAAGGGAGGGTCGGCTCGGGACTAAGGCCGCTTCTGCCAAGGGGGTAGGCAGGATGCCCGTGGGGCGGTGGAGGGCCGCGGGCTTGTGCGCTATCGTGCGCGCCAGGAGGAGCACCCCATGAGCGACGAGAACACCCCGGCGGCGGACCGAAGCCAGCGCCTGCAGATCGACTGGACCCGCCTTCAGGCCGCCGCGCAGGCCGGCGATATCTCACCCGAGCAGGCCGAGCGCCTGTGGGCGCGCTGGGCGGGCGATGCCATCGCCCCGGCGCGCTTCAGCTTCACCCACGTGCTCTATTACTTCGGCGGCATGCTCGCCATCGGTGCCATGACGCTGTTCATGACCCTGGGCTGGGAGCTGTTCGGCGCCTGGGGTGTGCTGCTGCTGTCACTGGGTTATGCGGCGGGCGCGGTGGCAGTGGCGCGCCACCTGCAAGGCCGCGGCCTGCACATCCCGGCGGGCATCCTGGCGACCATCGCTGTCTGCCTGGTGCCGCTGGCGGCGTGGTCGGTGCAGAGCGGCCTGGGCCTGTGGCCCGAGGGCGGGCCCGACAGCTACCGCGACTACCACCGGCTCATCGACTGGCGCTGGCTGACGCTGGAGCTGCTCACGCTGGCGGCCGCGGTGGTCATGCTGTGGTGGCTGCGCCTGCCCTTCATGGTGATGCCGGTGGCCGTGACGCTGTGGTACATGAACATGGACGTGGCGCACATGCTCACGCGCCAGGAAGGCTTTGACTGGGAATTCACGCGCGACGTGTCCCTGGTGTTCGGCCTGGCCACCTGCGCCATCGCGGTGTGGGTGGACCTGCGCTGCCGCCTGGCCAGCGACCCGCGCGACCGGCAGGACTTCGCCTTCTGGCTCTACCTGTTTGGCGCCATCATGTTCTGGTGCGGGCTGAGTTTTCGCGAGAGCGACTCCGAGCTGTCCAAGCTGGGCTACGCGCTCATCAACGTGGTGCTGGTGTTCCTGGGCGCGGCCATCGCGCGGCGCGTGTTCACGGTGTTCGGCGCCATTGGCGTGGCCGGCTACGTGGGCTACCTCAGCTACAAGGTGTTCGCCGACAGCCTGCTGTTTCCCTTCGTGCTCACGCTGCTGGGACTGGGGTTTGTGGCGCTGGGCATCTGGTGGCAGCGGCGCGAAGCGCGCATCCATGCGCGCCTCTCGGGCTGGCTGCCGGCGGCCTTGAGGCCGCTGGCGGGGCGTTGAGCGAACGCCTACTGCCCGAAGCGCGGCCCGTCCTTCAGAAAGCTCAGTTCCTCGGCGGTGCTCTCGCGCCCCAGGGCCTCGTTGCGGTGCGGAAAGCGCCCGAAGCGGGCGACGATGTCGCGGTGCAGCCGCGCGTAGCGCAGGTTCTCGTCCAGCGTGGGGTGGCAGAACGCCGGGGCTTGCTCGCGCAGGCGCTCGAAGCAGCGCACGGCCTCGTCCTGCAGGGCCAGCGATTCGGCGTGCACCAGCGGCATGTAGAGGAACACCCGGGCCACCACGGGCAGGCGCTCGTCTTCACCGCTGGCCACGGCCGCGTGCGTGAGCGCCTGGGCGCGCGGATCGCCGGCGAAGGCGCGCGCCTGGCGGCGGAACAGGTTGCGCGGCAACTGGTCGAGCAGCAGCACCAGGGCCAGGCGGCCCAGGGGTGCATCGGCCCAATCGGTCAGGCCGCCGGCCAGCGCCTCGTCCACCAGCGCGCCGTAGCGGCGGCGCAGCTCCTCGTCCTGCGCGGGGTCGAAGCCGAACCAGAGCTTGTCGCGCGGTTCGCTGGGCCAGTGGCGGGTGAGACCGTCGCCGCACCACTGATCGAGCAAGGGTTTTGCCTGAGGGGGAATGTAAAGATCGGTCGTCATTTACGAGTTGCAACAGCTTTGACCGGGCGTGGGGTGCGCGCGGCCCCGGCATTGTCTGTAATTCAGGTGCGGCATGCCGCCGTCTCTCTGGAGTCCCCCATGAACACCCTGTCTCTCAGCCCCCGCCACCACCGCGCGCTGCGCGGCCTGGCCTTGCTGTCGCTGGCCGCCGGCGCCTGGGCGCTGTCGGGCATGGCCACGCAGGCGCAGGCCCGCGACAACGTCTACTGGTCCATCGGCGTGAATTCGCCGGGTGTGCACGTGGGCGTGTCGAACGCGCCAACCGTGGTCTACAGCTACCCGTCCTATGGCTATCCGGTGTACAGCCCGCGCCCGGTGGTGGTCTACCCACGGCCCGTGGTCGTGCACCCGCATCCGGTGGTGGTGCATTCGTACCCCGTGTACGAGCATCCTCGCCAGTGGCGCCACGACCGTCCGCCGAAGCACTGGCACAAGCACGGCTACCACCACGGCTACAGGCATGGCTACCGCGACGGTCGCCGTGGCGGCTGGGACGACTGAAACGATGGCCCCCACGCTCCGCCGCGCACCGCTTCACATCGCGCGGAAGCGGTCGGCGTAGAGGCGGCTGACGGCGAAGGCCTCGTCGAGGCCACGCACCGTGAGCCGCCATTTGCCCGCCTCGTCGCGGGTCACGCGATCGATGGCGTCCACCCGTACCACGGTGCCGCGGTGGATCTGCCAGAACCCCTCAGGATCCAGCTGCGGCAGCAGTTCCTTGAGCGGGGTGCGGATCAGGAATTCGCGCCCCACCGTCAGCACCCGCAGGTACTTGTCGGCCGCTTCGAACACCAGCACCTCGTCGATGGCAATGCGCTGCACGCTGTTGCCCGCGCTGGCCATGAGGTGACGCAGCCGTGGAGCGGCCGAGGGCGCTCCCGCGAGCAAGGCGCGCAGGCCCGCCCAGTCGGGCGCCGCGCTGGCGGCGCGGGCCCGCAGCGCGGCCTGCACGCGCGCCACCGTGCGCTGCAGCCGCTCGGCTTGCACGGGCTTGAGCACGTAGTCCAGCGCCTGCGCTTCGAAGGCCTGCACGGCGAACTCGTCGTGCGCGGTGACGAACACCAGCGCGGGCAGGGGCTGCTCGGCAGGCCAGTCGTCTGCCAGCGTGGCGGCGGCGTCCAGGCCGCTCAGGGCGGGCATGCGGATGTCGAGGAACAGCACCTCGGGCCGCAGCGCCAGGGCCTGCTCCACGGCGGCGGCGCCGTCGCCCACGGTGGCAACGACGCGCAGTTGCGGCCAGGCGCGGGCCAGTTCGGCCTGCAGGGCCTGCGCCAGCAAGGGTTCGTCTTCGGCGATGAGGGCGGTGGCGTTCATGGGGTGGTCGGCATGGGAAGGTACAGCCGCGCGCGCGTGCCCTGGCCGGGGGCGCTGTGCCATTCCAGGCGCGCGGCGGGGCCGTGCAGGGCCTGCAGGCGCTCGCGCACCTGCGTCAGGCCGAAGCCCTCGCGTGCGGGCGGCTCGCTGCCCACGCCGTTGTCGCTCACGCTCAGGCACAGCGTGTCGCCCTCGCGCTGCGCGCTCACGTGGAGCTCGCCACCCCGCGCGCTGGGCTCCAGGCCGTGGCGGATGGCGTTCTCCACCAAGGGCTGCAGCAGCAGAGCGGGCACGGGCAGGGCGGCCAGCACCTCGGGCAGGTCCAGGCGCACGCGCAGGCGCGGGCCCATGCGCACGCCCATGAGGGCGAGGTAGTCGTCCAGCCGCGCGAACTCGTCGCGCAGGGTGTGTCGCCCGCCGTGGGCGTCGCTGCGCGAGGCCGCGAGCGTGGCGCGAAGGAAGCCGTTGAGCCGGTCGAGCATGTCGATGGCGCGCGGTGGATCGGTGGCGATGAGGGCGCGCAGGTTGGCCAGGGTGTTGAACAGCATGTGCGGCTCGAGCTGCGATTCGAGCAGGCGCAGCCGCGCCTCGCTGGCCTGGCGTTGCGCCTCTTCCTGTTCCAGACGGGCCTTGGCCAGCATCTCGCGGCTGGTGAAGTAGTAGGCGCCGAAGGCGCCCAGCGCCAGCGACATGAGCAGGAAGCCCACGGTGGCGCCGGGCAGGTTGTTGGCGCTGGACAGCAGGGGACGGCCCGTCACCAGATTGCCCGAGGCCAGCCCCAGCGCGTAACCCGCGAACACGACGACCACCACCAGCACCGCCATCGGCCGCACGCCGGGCCAGCCGCCGGGTGAGAGCAGGTAGCGTCCGCCGTCGATGCCGGCCCAGATGTAGAAGCCGATGAACTGCGAATACAGCAAGGTGGTGGCGAAGCTGTCGCCCTTGATGGCGCTGATGGCCAGCGCCAGCACGGTGTTGAACACCGCGGCGATCAGCACGCGGCGCGCCACGGTGCGGGGGTTGAAGGCGACCATGGGCGCAGTATGCCGGGGCGGGGCTCAGGGCCGCTGGCCGCGCTCGCGCTGCAGGCGCTCGCGCTCGCGGTCCATCCAGTGCTCGTACAGGCCGCCGCCGCCCAGGCGCACCCACACGGCCACGCCGTGGATGAGCAGGCCCAGGCCCCACCCCAAGGCGGGGTAGATGGCCCAGTCGCGCCCGCTGCGCATCGACAGGTAGACCAGGCCGGCATTGACGGCGAGGAAGATGAGGGCGTGCAGCGTCCAGCCCATGCGGGCGGCCACGCGGCGGCGAGCGGTGCGCTCCAGGTCCTTGTCGAACGCGGTGGAGGGGGAGTTCAGGGCGGTGTTCATGGCGATCTCCTTCGGGGTAGGTGTCAGATGAGGCCGAGCCACTGGCCCCAGACCAGTTGGCCGAGGTAGCGGTTGGGCAGCAGGGTGAGCGCGCCGGTGACGATGCAGGCGCTGATGTAGAGCGCGATCATGGTCAGCCGGTGCGAGCGGATGCGGCCGTGCCGCAGGTGCCAGAAGGCCAGCGCCAGCGAGCCCAGCGTGACCGGCACCAGCAGATGGATGGGCGTGTAGCCGGCGATGTTGGGCAGGCGGAAATCGCGGATGAACACGGCCGTGATGGCGACCATGAGCATCAGCGTGACCCAGGCGTAGCCTGCCGCGCGGTGCAGCACGGCGCGTGGGTGGCCTCTGCGGCGCGCCCACAGCGCCACGGGGCCGATGGCCAGGGCCGCAAGCGCGGCGCTGAGGTGGATGGCGATGACGGGGGTGAGCTGCATGGCGGTCTCCGGTGAGGCGGTGAGACCACACTGTCGAGCGCCGGCCCCGGGCGCGCCACGGGGCTGAGACGAAACGCCGCGCTGGCGCCGTGAAACGCCGCCAGCGCGGCGCGAATGGCGGCGCCTGGCGAAGGCCCCGGTGGCCGGCGCCCCGTCCTCAGCCCTGGGCGCTGCCGCGCGGCTGCAGGCGGAACACCTGCACGGCCTGGTGCATCACCTCGGCCTGCGACTGCAGCGAACTCGCGGCGGCCGCGAGCTGCTCCACCATGGCCGCGTTCTGCTGCGTCACCGCATCGAGCTGGCCCACGGCCTGGTTGATCTGCCCGATGCCGCTGGACTGCTCGCGCGTGGCGTGCGTGATGTCGCCGATGAGCGCGTTGACCTGTTCCACCGCGCCCACCACCTGGCCCATGGTCTGGCCCGTGCCGTGCACCAGCTCGCTGCCACGCCGTATCTTGTCCGACGAGTCCTCGATCAGGGTCTTGATCTCCTGGGCCGCATCCAGCGTGCGCTGAGCGAGGCGGCGCACCTCGGCCGCCACCACGGCAAAGCCGCGCCCCTGCTCACCCGCGCGCGCCGCTTCCACCGCCGCGTTGAGCGCGAGGATGTTGGTCTGGAACGAGATGCCGTCGATGACCTGGATGATCTCGCCGATGCGCGACGAGCTGTGGCTGATCTCGCCCATGGTGGCGATGACCTGCGACATGGCGCTGTTGCCTTCGCGAGCGACGGCGGCCGCGCGCTGCGCGAGTTGGGTGGCCTCCTGCGCGGTGCCGGCGCTTTGCGCCACCGTCCCATTCATCTCTTCCATGGACGCCGCCGTTTGCTGCAGGTTGCTGGCCTGGGCCTCGGTGCGCGAGGACAGGTCCTGGTTGCCGCTGGCGATCTGGTGGCTGGCGACCTGCACGCCCTCGAGCTCGTGGCGCACGTCGGCCACCACGGCCTGCAGGTTCACGTTGAGCTGGTTCAGGGCCGAGGCGAGCTCGCCGAACTCGGCCGAACCGCGCAGGGCCAGGCGCGTGGTGAGGTCGCCCGCGGCCATGGTGTTGGCAAAGCGCACCGCCTGCGCCAGCGGTTGCACGGTCTGGCGGCGCAGGGCCCAGGCGGCGAACAGGGCCGCCGCCAGCAGGGGGACCGCCAGGGCGGCTTGGGCCGTGGTGCCCAGGCGGGCACCGATGCCGCCGAGCGCCAGGCCGGCCAGCGGCAGCGCCACGCAGACCCCGCCGATGGCGCGGCCCAGGCTGGGCCGCAGGGCCCGGCCCAGCCAGCCGGCCAGGCCGCTGTGCACCACCTGGCCGCGCCGCAGGCGCATCGTCATCTGGCCGCTCTCGCGCTCGGCGCGCATCCGGGCATACAGCGCCTCGGCCGCCTGCACCTGCTCGCGCGTGGGCTTGGTGCGCACGGACATGTAGCCCACGGTCTGGCCGTCCTGCACGATGGGCGTGGCGTTGGCCACCACCCAATAGTGGTCGCCGTTCTTGCGGCGGTTCTTCACCGGGGCCGACCAGGGCGAGCCGCTGCGCAGCGTGTCCCACATGTCGCGAAAGGCCTCGGGGGGCATGTCGGGGTGCCGCACGATGTTGTGCGGCTGGCCCATCAACTCCTCGCGACCGAAGCCGCTGACCGCGATGAAGGCGGGGTTGCAGTAGGTGATGTGGCTCTGCAGATCGGTGGTGGAGACCAGGGTCACGCCGTCGGGGATGACGTATTCCTGGTGGGAGACGGGGAGGTTGGCGCGCATGGAACGGTGGTCAGGAGGGGCGGCTCTTGGTTCGGCCGCCTCGTTCCCGTCATATCGGCCTCTGTTCGCCGATATGTAGCGCTACGCGCGCGCCCGGCGCCACGTCGGGCGCCGGGTTTGACGCAGATCAAGGTTTCACCGCTTCGATCTCTGCGAGTTGGTGGTCCTCCCAATCGTTTGAGCGGCGCTGGAGTTCACGCACAACGTGCAGCATTCTCGATTGGGTCGCCGGCCAGGAGTGGCCCGCTCCCGCATGGAAAGTCTGCGACGCCGTTGTCAGCGGCGATTGAAGTACGACTGGTACACCTGCGCCGTGCCATCGCGCTGCACCAGCAGCACCTCGTAAGGATCCTGCCGGCCGCCGTAGACCGGGTCGTCCATGCCCGGGCTGCCCACGGGCATGCCGGGCACCGCCAGACCGAGGGCTGGCGGTTTCTCGGCGAGCAGGCGGCGGATCTCGCGCGCGTTCACGTGGCCTTCGATCACGTAGCCGCCGATGAGGCCGGTGTGGCAGGAGGCGTAGCGCTCGGGCAGGCCCAGGCGGCGGCGCACGGCGGTGTTGCCCGTGTCGTGCAACTGCACGGTGAAGCCGTCGGCCTGCAGGTAGGCGACCCAGTCCTTGCAGCAGCCGCAGTTGGGGTCTTTCCAGACCTGCAGGGTGGGCAGTGGCGCCTTGGTCTGCGCCAGGGCCCAGGTCGGCAGCGCGAGCGCGGCGCCGCTCAGCAGCAGGTGTCGTCGGTGGATGCGGGGCATGGTGGTGTTCTTCCTTTCTTGAGCAGCACGCGAAGTGGCCCGTGCGGGTCGGCCTCGTGGCGAGGCAATGATCGGCGCGGGGCCCGGGAAGTTCCCGCCCCCAGGCGCCGCTCAGGAGGCCGACAGGCGCGCCTCGGCCTTGTCGATCCACCACTGCAGGCTGTCGTGCAGGTCGCGTGCGCTGAACGAGCAGCTCTCGCCATCGAACAGCGCGCTCGACTCCAGCCGGTCGAGCAGGTCGCTCAGCACCTCGGTGAAACGCGGCGGCAAGGCCGCGAGCAGTTCGCGCTGCGCGCGCAGGCGCTCGCTGGCCTGCGCGGGCGCAAGCCGGCCGTCGCGCAGGTCAGCCAAGGTGTCGGCCGAGGGTTGCAGCAGGGGGTGGGGCACGGTGCTCAGTTCGCTTGGCCGGTGACGGTGGGGGGCAGGGCCATGCCGCGCTGCAGCATCACGGCGCGCAGGCGGTCGGGGTGGTCGGTGATGATGCCATCGACGCCCCAATCGATCAGGCGCTCCATGTCGGGCACCTCGTTCACCGTCCAGGGGATCACGCGCAGGCCTTCCTCGCGCGCGCGCTCGATCAGCTTGCGGTCGATGTCGTTGAAGTTGGGCGACCACAGGCGGGCGCCCGCGGCGGCCAGCAGCGCGGGCGCGTCCTTGAAATCCGCCTCGCGCAGGCCAGCGGTCCACAGCCCGGTGCTCAGGGTGCTGAAACGCGGCCGCTGCGCGCTCAGGAAGGCCAGTGGCAGCTCGGGCGCCTGGCGTTGGGCGATCCTGAGCAGACTCCAGTCGAAGCTCTGGAGGTTGGCACGCGAGGCCATGCCATGGCCTCGCAGCACCTCCAGCACGGCGCGCACGAAGGCTTCGGGTTCGGGCGATTCCTGTGGCCGTTCGGGGTTGCGCTTGAGCTCGATGTTGAAGCGCACGTGGTCGGCGCGCAGGCGCTTGGCCAGGTCGAACACCGCCGCCAGCGTGGGGATGCGTTCACCGTCCGCCGCTTCCTGCTGCGGGAAATCGCGCGCGTAGCGGCTCGACGGGTTGACGCGGCCGATGTCGAACTCGGCGATCTGTGCCAGCGTCAGGGTGTGAAAGGGCTGGCCGCGCGTCTGCAGCCAGCGCCCGCTCGGGTCGCGCGTGATATCGGGGTTGGCCGTGGTGTCGTGCGACACGATGGGCACGCCCTCGGCGCTCAGCACCACGTCCAGCTCCAGGGTGCTCACACCGATGGCCAGCGCGCGCTGGAAACCGTGCAGTGTGTTCTCGGGCGCCAGCGCCCGGGCGCCGCGGTGGCCCTGCACATCGAAAGCCAGGGCAGCACCCGCGCACCACAGCGACAAGCCCATGGCCGTGGTGCAGCTCCAGCGCAGCCAGGTCAGTCGCCGGGCGGCGGGGAGGGGTTGCAGCGACATGGCGGTCTCCTTGTCGGGCCTGTGGGGCACAGGCTCCGTGTCGCGCGCATTGTGTCAGCGCGCGATGACCGCCTCAAGTCAATGGCCGAGGATCTTGGACAGGAAGTCCCTGCTGCGTTCGTTCTGCGGGTTGTTGAAGAACTCGGTGGGCGTGTTCTGCTCGACGATCTGGCCCTGGTCCATGAAGATGACCCGATCGGCCACGGCCTTGGCGAAGCCCATCTCGTGCGTCACGCACAGCATGGTGATGCCCATGTTGGCCAGCTCGATCATGACGTCGAGCACCTCCTTGATCATCTCGGGGTCGAGCGCGGAGGTGGGCTCGTCGAACAGCATGATCTTGGGCGTGAGGCACAGCGCGCGCGCGATGGCCACGCGCTGCTGCTGGCCGCCCGAGAGCTGCAGCGGGTACTTGCCGGCCTGCTCGGCGATGCGCACGCGCTTCAACTGCTGCATGGCGCGTTCCTCGGCTTCCTTCTTGGGCATCTTGCCCACCCACATGGGCGAGAGTGTGAGGTTCTCGAGCACGGTGAGGTGCGGAAACAGGTTGAACTGCTGGAACACCATGCCGACGTTCTTGCGCACCTGGTCGATGGCCTTGATGTCGTCCTTGAGTTCGACGCCGTCGACCTCGATGACGCCTTGCTGGTGTTCCTCGAGCCGGTTGATGCAGCGGATCAGCGTGGACTTGCCCGAGCCCGAGGGGCCGCAGATCACGATGCGTTCACCCTTGGCCACGCTGAGGTCGATGTCGCGCAGCACGTGGAAATCGTTGCCGTACCACTTGTTGACCTGGTCGAAGCGGATGATGGGTTGGGCTTGTTCTGGCATGTTGTGCTTTCAGCGCGCCTTGCTGGCGGCAAGCTGTTTTTCCACCCACAGGCTGTAGCGCGACATGGCGAAGCAGCCGGTGAAGTAAATGAAGGTGATGAAGAAATAGGCCTCGAGCTTGAAGGGGCGCCACTGCACGTCGGAGTTCAGCGCCAGTGCGAGCGCGCCGGTGAGCTCGTAGAGCGAGACGATGGTGACCAGCGAGGTGTCCTTGAACAGCGAGATGAAGGTGTTCATGATGCTGGGGACCACCATGGACAGGGCCTGAGGCAGCACGATGAGCCGTTGCGTCTGCCAGTAGCCCAGGCCCAGCGAATCGGCCGCCTCGAACTGGCCCTTGGGCACGGCCTGCAGGCCGCCGCGCACCGTTTCGGCCATGTAGGCCGCGATGAACAGCGTGAGGCCAGCGACCACGCGCACCAGCACGTCCACCGTCACGCCGCGCGGCACGAACAGCGGGAACATGAACGAGGCCATGAACAGCACCGAGATCAGCGGCACGCCGCGGATGAGTTCGACGTAAAGCACGCTGATGGTGCGGATGGCGGGCAGCTTCGCGCGCCGGCCCAGGGCCACCAGCACGGCAAGTGGGAAGGCCAGGAACAGCGAGAGCACCGCCAGCATGAGGGTGAGCGGCAAGCCACCCCACAGCTCGGTGCGCACGCTGGACAGGCCGAGCACGCCGCCCCCCATGAGCACAAAGAAGCCGGCCAGCGACGCAAGCCAGATCAGGGCCAGCCAGCGCGTCCAGAAGACGCGCATGCAACTGATCACGAGCGTGAAGACGATCAGCAGCGTGGCCAGCAGGGGGCGCCATTGCTCGTCGAAGGGGTAGCGTCCGAACAGGATGACGCGGTACTTCTCGGCGACCACGCCCCAGCAGGCACCCACACCGCGGGCGGCCTGGCAGGCGTCGGCGTCGGGCCGGAACACGGCGCCGACGATCAGCCATTGCCACAGCTTCGGCACGGCCCACAGCAGCACCGCGCCGACGATCAGTGTGGCGAGCGTGGACTTCCAGTCGGCGAAGAGGTTGCGGCGCGCCCAGGCCAGGGCGCCGGAGTGGCGCGCCGGCGAGGGCCGGGGCGCGATGGGCTGGAACTGTGCGTTCATGGCGATCAACGCTCCCGGATCGCCATGCGGCGGTTGTACCAGTTCATCACCAGCGAGGTGGTGAGCGAGGTGCTGAGGTAGACCAGCATGATGATGGCGATGCACTCCACCGCGCGCCCGCTCTGGTTGATGGTGGTGTTCGCGATGGATACCACGTCGGGGTAGCCGACCACCACGGCGAGCGAGGAGTTCTTGGTGAGGTTGAGGTACTGGTTGGTCAGCGGCGGGATGATCACGCGCATGGCCTGGGGCAGCACCACGAGCTTCATCTTCTGGCGCGGGTTCAGCCCGAGCGCGGACGCGGCCTCGTCCTGGCCGCGGCTGACGGACTGGATGCCGCCGCGCACCACCTCGGCCACGAAGGACGCGGTGTAGGTGGTGAGGCCGATCAGCAGGGCGAGGAACTCGGGCGTGAGGGCCAGGCCGCCATCGACCATGAAGGGCAGTTGCTCGGGGACGCTCCATTCGCGGGGCATGCCGGCCACCACCCAGCCCACCACGGCGAACACCAGCAGCATGACCAGCGGCGCCCAGAAGCGGTCACCGTCCTGGCCGGTGGCCTCGAAGCGCTTCTGCACGCGGCGGCGCCACAGCACGCCGGCGATCACACCAAGGGCCAGTCCGCCGATCACGTGGCCCACCCCGGCCGTGGGCCAGGGAAAGGACAGGCCGCCCTTGCTGAGGAACAGCAGGCCGCCCACCGCCATGGCCTCGTTCGAGGCGGGCAGCAGCTCGATGAACACCAGGTACCACATCAGCAGTTGCAGCAGCAGCGGCACATTGCGGAAGGCCTCGACGTAGCCGTAGCACAGGCCGCGCACCAGGGCGTTGCGCGAGAAGCGGCCCACGCCCAGCGCCACGCCCAGGATGGTGGTGAACACGATGCCCGCCAGCGCCACCTTGACGGTGTTGAGCACGCCCACCCAGATGGCCTTGCCATAGCTCTGGCTCGGGTCGTACTGGACGAGGGTTTCGCCGATGTCGAAGCCGGCGTTGGCGCCGAGAAAATCAAAACCGCTCTGGATGCCGCGGGCCTGCATGTTGGCCTGCGTGTTGTGCGCCAGGTACCACAGGCCCAGGCCCAGCAGGGCCAGGGCGAGCAACTGGTACAGCACGCCGCGCGTGGCCCGGCTGTTGAGCGACCAACGCCGGGACGGGGGTGGAGGGGTGGA
This sequence comes from Hydrogenophaga sp., assembly GCF_035481345.1. Taxonomy (GTDB): domain Bacteria; phylum Pseudomonadota; class Gammaproteobacteria; order Burkholderiales; family Burkholderiaceae_C; genus Hydrogenophaga. Next base: position 76,238 of record NZ_DATIGV010000183.1, read on the forward strand.
GGGTGTGGTCAACGGAGACCTCGCGACGAACGTACTACGGACACGAAGAACGCCCGCAGCGACGGAGGTCGCTGCGGGCTGCAAGCGGGCCGGGCCGCAATGGCGGCCCCGCGTGGATCAGCGGATCGGCGGGGCGTACAGGACGCCGCCCTTGGTCCACAGGTTGTTGACGCCACGCGGCAAGGCGATGGCGGTCTTGGGGCCGACGTGGCGCTCGAACTGCTCGCCATAGTTGCCCACGGCCTTGATCGCCCGGTACGCCCATTCCTTGTCGAGGCCCAGCAGCTTGCCGGTGTCTTCGTTGCCCATGCCCAGCAGGCGCATGACGGAGGGGTTGGTGCTGGAGCCCTTGAGCTGGTCGACGTTGGCTTGCGTCACGCCGTATTCCTCGGCCTCGATGAGCGCGAAGCCCACCCATTTGACGATGGCGGCGAAGTCGTCGTCGCCACGGCGCACGGCCGGGCCCAGGGGTTCCTTGGAGATCAGCTCGGGCAGGATCACGTGGTCGTCGGGCTTGGCCATGTCCTTGGCGCGCGAGGAGGCGAGGCCCGAGGCGTCGGTGGTGTAGGCCTGGCAGCGGCCCGAGGAGTAGGCGGCGAGCGCGGCTTCGAGCTTTTCGAACACCACGGGCTTGATGCCCAGGTTGTTGGCACGCGAGTAGTCGGTGAGGTTGAGTTCGGTGGTGGTGCCCGACTGCACGCAGACGGTGGCGCCCTTGAGTTGCTTGGCGCTCTTGACGTTGAGTTTCTTGGGCACCATGAAGCCCTGGCCATCGTAGAAGTTGACGCCGACGAAGCTCAGGCCCAGCGAGGCGTCGCGGGTGAGCGTCCAGGTGGTGTTGCGCGCCAGCACGTCGATCTCGCCGGATTGCAGGGCGGTGAAGCGCTGCTGCGCCGTCAGCGGCACGTAACGCACCTTGTCGGGGTTGCCCAGCATGGCCGCAGCCACCGAGCGGCAGAGGTCCACGTCCATGCCGCTCCACTTGCCCTGGCTGTCGGCCGCCGAGAAGCCGGGCAGGCCGGTGTTGACCCCGCAGTTGAGCTCACCGCGCTTCTTGATCGCGTCGACGTCCTTGCCCGCGTGGGCTGGCGCGCAGAGGAGCGCTGCCGTGGTGCCCAGGGTCAGGGCGGTCAGCTTCAGGGCGTTGAGTTTCATCGGGTACTCCGTAGGTCGGTGATGTTGTCGGACACGTACGCGCGGGCACCCGTTCGGTGCGACGCCCGTAAGCGGGGCAATGTAGTCCTGGCCTTTTGGGCCAGGGATCGGGGTTTACGTGGGAGGCTTATGCAAAAACTTTATTGAACAATCCGATCGATTCGGCCCCATGGCCGATGCAGTATTCGTGCCACACGAGAACCACACAGGAGACCACCCGACATGAGCCACCAGGAGCCGCCGGTGCGCGCGCACCACCGCGTCTGGCCCAGACGACTGCCGCACGCGCTGCACCCGCCGCAGACCTCGCTGTGGGAGAACCTGGCGGTGAATGCGCGGCGCTACCCGGACAAGGCCGCGCTGGTGTTCTTCGACCGTGTCACCACCTACGCCGAGCTGTACGAGCAGGCCGAGCGCCTGGCCGCGCACCTGCGCGCGCAGGGCGTGCGCGACGGCGACCGCGTGATCCTGCTCCTGCAGAACTGCCCGCAGTGGATCGTGGCCTGCTACGCGGTGCTGCGCGCCAATGCGGTGGTGGTGCCGGTCAACCCCATGAACAAGGCCGACGAGCTGGGGCACTACATCACCGACCCGGATGCGCGCGTGGCGGTGTGCGCCGCCGATCTCGCCGGCGAGCTGCTGAAGGCGAACGCGGAACTGCCCGAGGCGAAGCGCCTGCGCCACCTGGTGGTGACGCACTACGCGGACGCCATGGGCCCGCTGGATGACGCCAGCGGCCTGCCCCCGGCCTGGCAGGGCTGGCTGGGCACGCGGCACGATCGCCCCGCGCTGCCCGGCGGCGGCGTGGCCACCTGGGCCGAGGCCCTGGCCAACACCGCGCCGCTGCCCGAACACAACCGCGGTCCCGACGACCTGGCCGTGCTGCCCTACACCAGCGGCACCACCGGCCTGCCCAAGGGCTGCATGCACCCGCACCGCACGCTGATGCACAACGCGGTGGCGGGCAGCCTGTGGGGGGACAGCTCGCCGGAAACGGTGGCGCTGCTGGTGGTGCCGCTGTTCCACATCACCGGCATGGTCACGGGCATGCACACGGCCATCTACGCCGGCTCCACCCTGGTGCTGATGCCGCGCTGGGACCGCGAACTCGCCGGGCGCCTGATCTCGCGCTGGCGCGTCACGCACTGGACCAACATCCCCACCATGGTGATCGACCTGCTGGCCAGCCCCAGCTTCGATCGGTACGACCTGTCCAGCCTGGTCTACATCGGCGGCGGCGGCGCGGCCATGCCGCAGGCCGTGGCGCAGCGCCTGCTCGAGCTGTTCGGCCTGCGCTTCGTGGAAGGCTACGGCCTCACCGAAACGGCCGCGCCCTCGCACAGCAACCCGCCCGACGACCCCAAGCAGCAGTGCCTGGGCATTCCCTTCATGAGTACCGACGCGCGCGTGGTCGACCCCGAGACGCTGCGCGAGCTGCCCCAGGGCGAAACGGGCGAGATCGTGATCCACGGCCCCATGGTGTTCGACGGCTACTGGAAGCGGCCGGAGGCCACGGCCGCCGCCTTCATCGAGATCGAGGGCAAGCGCTTCTTCCGCTCGGGCGACCTGGGCCGCGTGGACGAAGACGGCTACTTCTTCATCACCGACCGCCTCAAGCGCATGATCAACGCGAGCGGCTTCAAGGTCTGGCCGGCGGAGGTGGAGGCGCTGATGTTCAAGCACCCCGGCATCGCCGAGGCCTGTGTGATCGCCACCCGGGATGCCTACCGGGGCGAGAGCGTGAAGGCGGTGGTGGTGCTGCGCGCCGACGCGAAGGGCCGCACCAGCGAGGCCGACATCCTGGCCTGGTGCCGCGAGCACATGGCGGCGTACAAGTGCCCGCGCGAGGTCGAGTTCGTGGACGCCCTGCCCAAGAGCGGCAGTGGCAAGGTCATGTGGCGTTGGCTGCAGGAGCGGGAGGCCGAACGGGGCCAGGAAGCGCAAGGGGCCGAACCCGCCCGGGCACAATGAGCGCATGCCTTCATTCGCCGCCGCCTTTCGCCGCCTGTGGCAGCCGCGCAAGGGCCTGTTCTGGCTCATGCTCGGCTTCCAGGCGCTCTCCAGCGCCCTGGTGCTGTTCGTCCAGATCCACGAGCCGCCGCCGGGCATGCGCCTGGCGTTGGGCCTGCTGGCGTTGACGAACACCCTGCTGTCGTGGTGGCTGGCCCTTCGGCTGTGGCGAGAAGAGGCGCCCACGGGCGTGGCGCCATGAAGCGTCACGAAGCTCGTTACAAAACGGGCGTTTTGTGCTGGAATGGCGCCCGTCGTCAGTGGATGTTCCGACAAGCCCATACAAGAGTTGCGCCCACCCAGGCATGAAGCAGTTCCTCTCGACCCTTTTCGACACCGTTGCCCAGCGGCTGCAGGGCGAGAACCGCCACGACGACGATCCCTACCGATTGGCGCGCGTACGCAAGGCCATGCTGGCCCTGGTGGGCGAGAACGGCGGCTTCGAGGCGGAACAGCTGCGCCACCGGCTGCTGGTGGCCGAATCGGCCCGTGCCCTGTGGTTCATGCGTCCCGACGTGCTGCACTGGCTGTGCCGCGAACTCGACGAGCGCGCCGCCATGGACAGCATCATGAAGCTGCAGCCGCTGTTCGACGGTCTGGTGGAGCCGGCCCTGCTGGGCTCGGCGGCGGGGCGGCGCGATCGCCGCCGCCCGCAGCGCGGCGCCTGATCAGTTGTTGGGGGCAGGCCCGCCTGGCGCCACGGTGGCGCGGTAGGCGTGCCAGCTCGCGTGCCCGATGACCGGGCCGCTCACCAGCAGGCCCAGAAACCACGGCAGCATCGACAGCGCCACGATGGCGCTGATGAGCAAGCCCCAGAACAGCATCACGCCCGGGTTCTGCAGGCAGGCGCGGATGCTGGTGAGACCGGCCGAAATCGCGTCGGCGCCGCGGTCCAGGATCATCGGAATGCTCACCACGCTGGTCACGAAGATCAGGCCCGCGAACACGGCGCCCACCAGCGTCCAGGTGATCAGGAATTCCAGGTGCTGGCCGCGCAGCACCTGGGCCACGAGGTTCTGCGCATCCGGCAGGGTCGTGAAGCTGACGGCGAAGACCACCAGCGAGGCGCGTCCCCACAGCATTTCAAGCACCAGCAGCACGCCCGCGAACAGGGCCATGCTCCCCTTGGTGGGCACCCAGGCGCGCAGGGAGCGGCCCAGCGAGGGCGTCTCGCCGCGCTGCAGCGCGCGGCTGGCGTCGTACAGGCCCAGGCACAGGAAAGGGCCCATCAGCAGGAAGCCCGCCGACAGAGCGAGCACATAGGCTGGCGCCGCCTGGAAGACGCCCAGCAGCGCATGCCCCATGGCGCAGAAGCAGGCGCCGTAGAACAGGCCGATGCCGGGGCAGCGCCGGAAGTCGGCCCAGCCGGCCCGCAGCCAGCGCGGCGGGTCGCCAGGGCGCAACTGGGCGATGGGCTGCTCCAACGCCGAGGGTTCGCGTGTGACCTGGCTTGAGGAAGGCGCTTCAGCGGGTTCGGGGTCTGCGGCGGCATTCATGGCGGCATTGGGCCACCGGCGCCGGCATTCCCCGATGCGGGCTTACCCCGAGGCGCGCGCCTACACTCCTGCGCATGAGCGCCGCCGAGTTCTCCCCCCCTTACCTTTCCCCCAACGCCATCGACACCGCGCTGCGCGAGCGCGGCGCGGGCCTGCTCAGCGGCGAGGACACCGCCACCTGGATCGGCGTGCCGCTGGCCGACCTGCGCGCCCTGGAGCCGCACTGGGACCGCCTGGCGCCCGACGCCTACCTCAAGGACGGTGGCCGTTACCGGCTGCGCCGCCACAGTTGCTTCGTGGCGGATGGCGAGCGCGTGGAGCAGGTGCCGCACCGCGCCCACTGGCAGCCGGTGGAATACAACGCGCTGCATGGCGGCATGCAGCGCTGGTTCGAGCCCATGGAAGCCGCGATGGTCCAGGCGCCGGCCTGGACGCGCCTGCTGCAGCGCCTGGGCGCGGCGGCCAGCGCCCTGCGTGGGGACCAGGCCTGGGCGGTCGAGGCCCACCCCTTCCGCATCGACACCACCGACGGCATCGGCCGCCCCACGCCCGAGGGCGCGCACCGGGACGGGGTGGACCTCGTGGCCGTGTTCCTGGTGCGGCGCCACGCTATCAAGGGCGGTGAAAGCCGCGTGTTCGAGGCCAACGGCCCCAGCGGCCAGCGCTTCACCCTGCGCGACCCCTGGTCGCTGCTCCTGCTCGACGATGAGCGCGTGATCCACGAGAGCACGCCCATCCAGCCCGACCCCGCCGATGGCCACGGCTGGCGCGACACGCTGGTGGTGACGCTGCGGGCTGGGGGCTTCCAGGGCGATTGAGCGGCCACGCCCCGCACCATGGCCGGCGGTCCCCTCGAACGCTTGAAGGCCTGGGCGCGCCGGCTCAAGGCCGACGCGATGACCCTGTGGTTCGCGCGCCGCCACCCGGACACGCCCTGGTGGGTCAAGGCGCTGGTGCTGATCGTGGTGGCTCTTCTGCCCGAACGTCGTTCAGGCGACCTGTCGCAGGGAGGTAGTCAGGGCGCTGGATCGACGATGCCACGGGCCGCGCAGGCTTGCCTGTAAGCCTGCGCCACTTCGTTGGCCTTGGCTTCGGCGACAGCGATGAACTCGGGCCCCAGCCCCGCGAGCTTGTCGGGGTGGTACAGCCGCAGCTTGCGCCTGTAGGCGGACTTGATCTCTCCCACCGGTGCGGTTGGGCTCACGTCGAGTACCCGGTACCAGGGTACAGAGGGCGTTTCGAGAGGCGGGACAGGGGCGCTGCTGCCGTCCGTTCGGATGCCGCCGTTTGCCAGGCCGTCACTCGCGGCATCGTTGCCATCGCGCGTGTCGCCGCGAAACCAGGGGGATGCATCGGCGCCGTGCTGGCGCGGTGGTTGCGTGGGCGGCTCTTGCGGGCGGCGCGGCCCGCCGCCGGGACCGCCCGGGAGCTTGTCCATGAAGTGCCGCACCACCAGGAAGCCTGTGCCCGCGGCCAAGGCGAGGAAGAACCATTCCTGGGTGCTCAGCTCTTCAAACATGCCTCGGCCTTCATGATCCAGTGTTGGGTGGCGCTGAGCCGGCCCGGGGCAAGCCCCGCCGTGGCAGCCACCTCGTCTCGCTCGTGCCCTTGCGTCATGCACAGCCATTGCAGCCGCTCTTGCAGCCGCATGGCCCGCCACTCGCGCTCGCCTTCGTCGGTCGTGCGCTTGAGCTCGCGCAACCCCATGCCCAGAGAGGGGATGTCGACCCGCTTCTTGTGCAGCACGCGTTTTCCCATGTTCATGAGATAGGCGGGAACGAAGCCCGCCTCGGCGCAGAGCACGAAGGTCTCGTACCCGCTCAATTGCAGCCGGTGGCGCAGGCAGATCAGCGCGACCACGTTCAGCGCCCACATCAGTGCATGCAAGGCCGCGAAGCCGAGCAACACCGGCGCGAACGGAACGTGGAAGGAGAGCACAGCCAGGCAAACGGTGAGCACCAGGTAGGCATAGCCCAGCAGGCTCAGGCCGTTGAGCGGCGACAGCATCGAGCGCACCAACGAGCGCCCCTGGCGCCACTGTCGGGGTTCGATGTCGCCGAAACAGCGGGTGGTGATCAACGCCCGGTCGAAGAGGTTCAGGGGGTTGAGCAGCACCAACTCGCGGCGTGCGGCGCTCAGCCGCGCGCCGGCGTCGTACCAGATGGCCCCCCGGCGCCCGAAGCGCAGCAGGTCGCAGCCCGCCGGCACCAACACGAGGTTGTCGGCCACCAGGAAGCCGGCGACGACCAACCAGAACAGGGCGATTTCGTGGGGCACGAGAGACCGCGCGCTGCTCCGCTCAGGACGGCTTGCCGCGGCGCAGGAACCGCTTGATGCCGGCCCACAACGCAGCGAGACCACCCAGCACGGCGATGCCCAGCGCCTTGAGTCCGCCCTTGCTGGTGGCAACGGCCGCCGCGCCGCCCAGGACCAGCGCGCCCAGTCCGTAGGCGGCCACCTTGTCGCCCTGTTTCCAGTCGCTGTACTTCTCGCCGGAGACGTAGTTGAAGCCGCCCAGGGCCGTCTTGAAATCGGCGAGGTCGCGCTCGACGGTCTCAGGCGAAGTCACCAGCACGACGTTGGTGTACCCGCTGCGGCCCAGCACCTTGGTGCTGACGTTGGCGTGCATCTGCTGGGTGCTCTCGTCGCGCAGCAGCGTGCCCCATTCGAGCCGCCGGTTTTGCGCGTCGTAGCGCGGCGGGATCGCCCAACTGGTGAGCGTGAGCACAGGGTAGCCCTGCTTGCGCCGCTCCTCCGATTCGCGGCGGTTGTTCTCCTTGAGCTGCTTCAGCAGCGCGTCGGCGTCGATCGTCTCGTCGTCCTTGACGTAGCCTTCGGGCGCGAAGTGCAGGATGGCGAACCAGTCGGCCTGTGTCCCGGCCACCGTGTAGGAATCTTGCCGAGGCGGGTTGCCATTGAGTTGAAGGAAGGTGTCGGTGTCGCCGGGGTTGAGGAAGGTGTATTTCTCGCTCGCCGCAAAGGTGGCTTTGCCCGCGATGTCACCGATCTGCCCCGGCTTGTACCAGGCCAGGGCCGCCATCTTGCGTTCGAACTCGCTCTCGGTGCTGTCCTTGTCTTGTGCGTGTGCCAGGCTCAGGGAGCCGACCGCCAGCGCCAGCGCGCCGCCCAGCGCCAGGCGCGTCAGCGCCGCGTGATAACGATTCGTCATGGATGCTCCCCTCCCTTGAGGATTGTTGATGCGTGGTGGTCCGGGAGGTTTATCCGCGAGGCGTCTCGGCTCCGTCAAGGGCCGGCGCTGTGGCGAACTGTCTTGTCGGGGCAGTTCGTTGCAAAGTCGCACCAGCAGGGACTCAGACCCCCCCGGTGGGGTGCGTGGGGTCCACCCACAGCACCGTCTCGGGCTTCTCCACCGGCTCGATGTCCAGGTTGACCGCCACCGCCTGGCCGTCGCTGCGGCACAGCACGCACTCCAGCACCTCGGTCGGGCTGGCGTTGATCTCCTGATGCGGCACGTAGGGCGGCACATAGATGAAATCGCCCGGGCCGGCCTCGGCGGTGAACTCCAGTTGCTCGCCCCAGCGCATGCGCGCGCGGCCCCGGACGACGTAGATCACGCTTTCCAGGTGGCCGTGGTGGTGGGCGCCGGTCTTGGCGTTGGCGTGGATGGTGACGGTGCCGGCCCACAGCTTCTGCGCGCCCACGCGCGCGAAGTTGATCGCGGCCTTGCGGTCCATGCCCGGGGTGGAGGGCACGTTGCCGTCGAGCTGGTTCCCCGGGATCACGCGCACGCCGTTGTGCTTCCAGGGCGCGTCGCTGTGGGGGTGGTCATGGCCGTGTTCGTGCTCGTCGTGCGGGTGGTGGTGGTCGTGGGCCATGGCGCGCTCCTGGGGGCAAGACGCCAGTGTGCCAGCGCCTTGCGGGGCTTGGTCCGACAATTGCGGGTTTTCCCGATGCCCCGGAGCCCCACGTGCCATTGCCCACCCCCGCTGCGCGCCAGCCCATGCACACCCGCCGCGTCCACTACCAGGGCTTTCGCCGCGACGACGGTCTGTGGGAGATCGAAGGCGAGCTGCACGACAGCAAGCCCTTCGACGTCGACATCCGTGGGGAGGGCCGCTGGGCCGCACACGAGCCCATCCACCACATGTGGATCCGCGTCACCTACGACGAGGCCATGGTGATCCGCGACATCGCCGTCGCCATGGACGCCTTCCCGCACGAACCCTGCCCGGGCATCCTGCCCAACATGCAGCGCATGGTGGGCGAGGTGCTGGGCAAGGGCTGGCGCCACACCATCCAGCGCCACCTGGGCAACACCGAGGGCTGCACCCACCTGCGCGAGCTGCTCTACAACCTGGCCACGGCCGCCATGCAGACGCGCGCCGGCGCCTTCTCGCCGCGCGACGACGGCCGCCCGCCGCCGCACCTGGGCCAGTGCGTGTCCTGGGATTTCGACGGCCCGGTGGTGCAGAAGGTCTACCCCATGTTCTTCGGCTGGCGAGCGCCGGCCTCTGGCGCCAAAGGCAACTGAGCCAGGGCGCCCGCCCGGGGAGGCCATGGACAAGCTCGACGACCTGATCACCTTCCTGCGCGTGGCCGACGCCGGCGGGTTCTCGGCGGCCGAGCGCAGCACGGGCGTCCCGAAGTCGAGCCTGAGCCGGCGCATTGCCGCGCTGGAGCGGCAACTGGGTGTTCGCCTGGTGCAGCGTTCGTCGCATGCCTTTCACCTCACCGACGTCGGCGAGCGGGTGTACCGGCACGCGCGCGCCATGGCCGACGAGGCCGACGCCGTGCAGGCCACGGTGAGCGAATCCCTGGCCGAGCCGAGCGGCCTGATCCGCGTGAGCTCGTCCCTGCTGCAGGGTGAGCTTTTTCTGGCTCGCTGGCTGGGCGAGTTCATGGAATTGCACCCGAAGGTGCGCGTGTCGCTGGACCTGTCGAACCACTATGTGGACATGCTGGCCGAGCGCATCGACCTGGCGATCCGTGTCTCGGGTGCGCCGCTGGCGGCGGCGGACATCGTGGCGAAGCCGATCGGCACCGGCAGGATGGTGCTGGTGGCCAGCGCGCCAGCGGTGGCGCGCCATGGCGCACCCGCCACGCTGGCCGATCTGGACCGCTGGCCGCTCGTGGCGCAGGGCCAGGCCGAGACGGTTCGCTCCTGGGTCTTTCGGCTTCCCGATGGGCGCGAGGTGACGCACCTGCCCCAGCCCCGCTTCGTCAGCAACAACCTGCTCGCCATGCGCCAAGCGGTGCTCGCGGGGGCCGGCATGGCACAAATCCCCCTGGAGGCCTGCCGCGACGCGCTGCGCGATGGCGCCTTGGTCGAACTGCTGCCCGATCTCGCGCCACCGCCGTCCACCGTGTACGCGATCTACCCCAGCCGGCGCGGGCTGAGCTTTGCGGTGCGCACCCTGATCGACTTTCTGGAAGCGCGATTCCGCGACATGGCCTGAGCGCGTTGCAGATCTGGAACGCCGCGTTGCGCGGCCGACGGCTACCCCTGCCGAGGGGCGCTGGCTATCGTTTTCTTCCCATCACACACGGAAGGAAGCGTTCATGAAGTTGTCTGGAAAAGTCGCCATCGTCACCGGCGGTTCACGCGGCATCGGTGCGGCCATCGCGCGCCGGCTCGCGGGCGAAGGCGCGCAAGTGGCCCTGTTCTATCGCAGCAACGCCGAGGCGGCCGACGCCACGGTGCGTGCGATCGAGACCGCGGGCGGGCGGGCGGCGGCGTTCAAGGCCGACGTGGCGGACGAGGCCGCGGTGCGTCTGGCCGTGCGCGAGGTGGTGAGCCACTTCGGGCGCGTCGATGCGCTGGTCAACAACGCCGGGATATTCGAAGCCGAACCCGTCGGTGAGATCAGCCGAGAGTCGTTCCACCGGCAGTTCGCTGTCAACGCCTGGAGCGTGCTTGCCAGCATACAGGCGGCGCTCGAGCACTTTCCCGCCGCGGGCGGCGCCATCGTGAACGTCTCCAGCAGCCTGGCGGTGCGCCCGGAACCCCAGACCGTGAGCTACTCGGCCAGCAAGGCGGCAGTCGATAGCCTGACGCTCGGCTGCGCTATCGAACTGGGCGCACGCGGCATCCGCGTGAACGCAGTGGCCCCCGCGATCACGCGCACCGACATGACGGCCGACATTCCGGTTGAGCAATTGAAGGACGAAACGCGCCTGACCCCGCTGGGTCGCCTGGCCGAACCCGAGGACATCGCCGATGTGGTGGCCTTCCTGTGCTCGGACGACGCGCGATGGATCACCGGGCGCAGCCTCCTGGTGGACGGGGGCCGGATGTAGCCCGACCCAGGCCATGCTCCTGCGCGGCGGCCCCTACCGCCTGTGCGCAGGGGCGATGGCGCTTCGCTCCGCGCTCCGGCAAGTGGCACCCATCGGGTGGCGATTCGTCGCAAGGACGTCGCTTTCGGGGGCTGGCGTGGTGCGTGCGCCGCTGCAAGTGATCCTGGTCGTCTGGGCGTAGTGGTTCACCTTGAGGCCTGCCGTCACGCGGGGGGCTGCGCCTGAGCGGCGCGCTGGCGCAGCTCGGTCTTGAGCACCTTGCCGTAGTGGTTCTTGGGCAGCGCGTTCACGAAGACATAGCGCTTGGGCCGCTTGAAGCGCGCGATGCGCGCGAGGCAGTGGGCGTCGAGTGCGGCGGCATCGCCCGCCTGACCCGGCGCGACCACCACGAAGGCCACCACGACCTCGCCCCATTCGGGGTCGGGCGCGCCCACCACCGCCACCTCGGCCACGCCGGGCGCGGTGAGCAGTACCTCTTCCACTTCGCGCGGGTAGATGTTGGAGCCACCGCTGATGAGCAGGTCCTTGCTGCGGTCTTTGAGCGTGAGGAAGCCGTGCGCGTCCATCGAGCCCATGTCACCGGTCCAGAGCCAGCCCTCGCGCACCGCGGCGTGGGTGGCCTCGGGGTTGCGCCAGTAGCCGGCCATCACGGTGTCGCCGCGCACCAGCACCTCGCCCACCTCGCCCAGCGGCAGCGGCTGGCCATCGGCACCGGCCACGCGCACCTGCACTGGCGTCTGCGCCACACCCACCGAGGCCAGGCGCGCAGCGTGGTCCGGGTGCGCGGCGTCGGCGATGTGTTGCCGAGAGAGCGCGGTGCCCACCATGGGCGTCTCGCCCTGGCCGTAGATCTGAACGAAGCGCGAGCCCATCACGCGCAGCGCGCGCTGGATGTCGGCCAGGTACATCGGCGCGCCGCCGTAGACGATGGTCTTGAAGGCCGCCGCCGCGTCCTCGGGCGCCAGGCCGTGCGATTCGGCATGGTCCACCAGCCGCTTCACGATCGTCGGCGCCGCGAAGGTGGACAAGG
>NZ_DATIGV010000184.1:0-17330 GCF_035481345.1 Hydrogenophaga sp.
CGCCGGCCTGCCCACGGGCGGGGCCATCCGCCTGCTCACGCTGCCGCGCCTGCTGGGCCACGTGTTCAACCCCCTGAGCGTGTGGTTCTGCCATGCGCCGGATGGTGCGCTCTGCGCGCTGATCTACGAAGTCAACAACACCTTCGGCCAGCGGCACCGCTACCTCATTCCCGTGCACGAGCCGGCTGCCGCCAGCATCCGCCAGCGCGTGGACAAGCGCCTGCACGTCTCGCCCTTCAACGGCATGGACATGGCGTACCACTTCCGCGTCGCGCCGCCCGGCGAGCGCGTGTCCGTCTGCGTGGAGGTGCACGACGCCGAAGGCGAACTGTTGGTCGCGCGCCAGGACGGCCTGCGCCGCGAGCTGAGCGACGCCGCGCTGCTGCGCGTGTTCTTCACCCACCCCTTGCTGACCCTCAAGGTCGTCGCCGCCATCCACTGGGAAGCCCTGCGGTTGTGGCTCAAGCGCGTGCCCTGGCACGCGCAGCCGCCCGCGCCCGACCAGGACATCACCGTCGTGCCCCCGGCCCGAGCCCCCCGCGAGCCCACATGAACCCGCCCACCTCCACCGTCCCGAGCCCCCAACCGACCCAGGCCTGGTCGCCCCTGCGCTGGCTGCTGGGCCGCACGCGCCATGGCCGCCTGGCGCTGCGCCTGCCCAACGGCCGCAGCCTCGACGTCCTGGGCCAGGAGCCCGGGCCCCAGGCCAGCCTGCAACTGCGGCGCTGGCGCGCGCTGGAGCGCCTGTTCCTGCAAGGCGACCTGGGCCTGGCCCTGGCCTTTCGCGACGGCGACTGGGACAGCCCCGACCTGCTGGCCCTGCTGGAGTTCGGCCTGGCCAACGAAGCGGCCTGGGGTTCGCTGCTCGACGGCAGCCGCCCCGCGCGCTGGCTCGCGCGCCTGGGCCACCGCCTGCGCGCCAACAGCCGGCGCGGCAGCCGCCACAACATCGCCTTCCACTACGACCTCGGCAACGGCTTCTACCGCCAGTGGCTCGACGACAGCATGCTGTACTCCAGCGCGCTCTACAGCGACGCGCCCGACGACACCCTGGAGGCCGCGCAGGCGCGCCGGCTCGAACGCATTGTGCAGATGCTGGACACGCCCGCCGGCGGCGAGGTGCTGGAGATCGGCTGTGGCTGGGGCACCCTGGCCGCCACGCTCGCGCAGCGGCACGGCGCGCGGCTCACCGGCCTCACGCTCTCCAGCGAACAACTGGCCTTCGCCACCGAACGCGCCAGGGACTGGGGCGTGGCCGACCAAGTCGAGCTGCGCCTGCAGGACTACCGCGACGTGCAGGGCCAATACGACCGCATCGTCTCCATCGAAATGATCGAAGCCGTGGGCGAGGCCTACTGGCCCACCTACTTCGACACCCTGCGCCAACGCCTCAAGCCCGGCGGCGTGGTGGTGCTGCAGGCCATCACCATCGCTGACGACCGCTTCGAGTCCTACCGCCGGGGCGCGGACTTCATCCAGCGCTGCATCTTCCCCGGGGGCATGCTGCCCAGCCCGAGCGCGCTGCGCGAACACGCCGAGCGCGCGGGCTTCGAAATCGAAGCACAGCAGTGCTTCGGCGAGGGCTACGCGCGCACCCTGGCCGAGTGGCGGCGGCGCTTCCTGGCGGCCTGGCCCGCCATCGCCACGCAAGGCTTTGACGAGGCCTTCCGGCGGCTGTGGCTGTACTACCTCTGCTACTGCGAGGCGGGGTTTCGCAGCGGGCGGGTGGATGTGGGGCTGTACCGGCTGCGGCAGAAGCAGGCACCGGCCTCGCGGGCTTAGGGTTCAGACGCAGACCCGCCGCACGCCTGCGAGGTCGATGAACGCATGCAGGCCGCTGAGAACGTTCCGCGCGATTGTTTGCGCTGACCGATCAATCTGTTCGGTCACGCCTGGCTGATTCATTGCGCTCGCTTGCCTAGCATCGGCCTCACCCCAACGCACGAGGACCGAGCATGCAACGACGCGACACTTTCCTGGGCGCCGCCGCCATCGCGGTGGCGCCTCTCTTGCGCACCGCCGCCGCCCTGGCGGCAGCGCCCCTCATGCGCCCCGCGCTGGCGCAGACCGCCGCGCCGCGCTGGACCAGCGCCGCCGCGCCCTCGCTGGCGCGCCAGGAGCTCTACCCCGAGGTCCTGAACGGCCGCATCTACGTGGCCGGTGGCCTGCTCAACCCGAACACCGGCTACTCCGCGCACTTCGAGTCCTACGACCCCGCCACGGACCGCTGGACGCGCCTGGCCACGCTGCCCGAGGCGCGCCACCACATCGCGCTGGCCGCGGCCGGCGGGCTGATCCACGGTGTCGGCGGCTTCAGCGGCGGCTTCCCCAATTGGCGCGCCCAGGCCTCGACGTACGTGTACGACCCCGCCGCCAACCGCTGGAGCGAGGGCGCGCCACTGCCCTATGCCTCAGCCGAGGGCGTGTTCGCCGGCATCGCCGGCCGGCTCTACCTGGTGGGTGGGCGCGTGCGCGAGCACGAGGCCGCGCGCCACTTCAACCAACACGCGGACACCGCGCGCGGCCTGGTGTTCGACCCCGCCAGCGGGCGCTGGTCCCCCATCGCCAACGCGCCCACCGCGCGCAACAGCGCGGCCAGTGCCGTCATCGACAACCGCCTCTACGTGGTGGGCGGGCGCCAGGCGCTGAAGCAGGCCGACGGCTCGCTGCGCCAGGTGAACGTGCCGCACCTGGAGGTGTACGACCCCGCCAGCGACCGCTGGACCACGCGCGCCCCCATGCCCCAGGCGCAGGGTGGCCTGGCCGCCGCGGCCCACGGCGGGCGCCTGTACGTCTTTGGCGGCGAGCAGTGGGTGCCCGAGCAGAAGGTCTTCGCCGACGCCTGGGTCTACGAGCCCGCCAGCGACCGCTGGAGCGCCTTGCCGCCTCTGCCCACACCGCGCCACGGCCTGGGCGCGGCCACGGTGGGCGACCGCATCCACGTCTTTGGCGGTGGCACGCGCGTGGGCGGCGACCACGCCAGCACCGTGCACGAGGTGCTGCAGCTCGGCGGGGGCGCGGCATGACGGTGCGTTTCACCCTCAACGAGCGCAGCGTCTCGCTCGACGGCGCGCCCGACATGCCGCTGCTGTGGGCCCTGCGCGACCTCGCGGGCCTGACCGGCACCAAGTACGGCTGCGGCCTGGCGCTGTGCGGCGCCTGCACCGTGCACCTGGACGGCCAGGCCGTGCGCTCCTGCCAGACGCCGCTGTCCAGCGTGCAGGGCCGCCGCGTCCTCACCATCGAGGCCATCGACCGCACACCCGCGGGCCGGCGCGTGCAAGCGGCCTGGGTCGCGCACGACGTGCCGCAGTGCGGCTATTGCCAGTCGGGCCAGATCATGAGCGCCGTGGCCCTGCTGCAGCGCGAGCCGCGCCCGTCGGTTGCGCAGATCCACGAGGCCATGGACGGCAATGTGTGCCGCTGCGGCACCTACGAGCGCATCCAGGCCGCCATCGTCGACGCCGCGGAGGCATCGACATGAGCGCCGCCGGGCCGCTCCCAAGGCGCTCAGCCCCGCAGTGCGCAGCACGGAGGGTAGTCCAGTGAACGCGCCCGTGAACGAAGTCGACGCCCCGGCCCTGCCGACGCGCCGCCGCTTCCTGCAGGCCGGTGCCGCGCTGGGCGGTGGCCTCGTGGTGGGCTACGGCCTGCCGGCCGAGGCCTTCGCGCAGCAGGGGGCGCAAGGCCTGCCGCACGACCTGCCGCATTACCAGCGCGACCTGCCCGAGGGCGAATACGCGCCCACCGCCTACGTGCGCATCGCCCGCGACGGCCAGATCACCGTGTTGTGTGGCAAGGCCGAGATGGGGCAGGGCGTGCACACCGGCTTCGCGCAGATCGTGGCCGACGAACTCGACGCCGACTGGCGACGTGTGCGCGTGGAGCAGGCGCCCGTGCACCTGGACTACGCCAACCCGAACGCGCCCATGGTCAACACCGGCGGCTCCACCTCCATCCGCGCCAACTGGACGCGCCTGCGCCTGTCCGGCGCCACCGCGCGCGCCATGCTGGTGAGCGCCGCCGCGCGCCGCTGGAATGTGGACGCCGCGCGCATCCACACGCGCGACAGCGTGCTGCTCGGCCCCGGTGGTCTGCGCGCCACCTACGGCGAGATGGCCGAGGCCGCCAGCCGCGAGCCCGTGCCCACGCCGCCCCTGCTCAAGAGCGCGGCCGAGTTCAAGCACATCGGCAAGCCCCTGCCGCGCCTGGACACGCCGGCCAAGACCAATGGCAGCGCGCGCTACAGCCTCGACGTGAAACGGCCCGGCCTGCTCACCGCCGTGGTGGCCTTCCCGCCGGCCTTCGGCGCACGCGCCCGCGCGGTGGACAGCCGCGCGGCCCTGGCCCTGCCCGGCGTGCGCCAGGTGGTTCAACTCTCCAATGGCGGCGTGGCCGTGGTGGCCGAGCACATGTGGGCCGCGCTGCAAGGGCGCCAGGCGCTGGTCGTGGAATGGACCGACAGCCCACTGGCCGCGCTCGACGCCGACGCTCTGCGGCGCGGCTACGCCGAGGCCCTGGACCGCGAGGGCATCGTCGACCACAACAGCGGCGACGTGCGCAACACCGAGGGCCTGCGCACCCTCACGCGCGAGTTCGACCAGCCCTTCCTGGCGCAGGCGCCCATGGAGCCGCTGAACTGCACCGTGCACATCCGCGCGGACGCGGCCGAGGTCTGGGTCGGCACGCAGAACGCCACCACCACCCAGCGCACCGTGGCCGCCGTGGCGGGCCTGCGGCCCGAGCAGGTGACGGTCCACACCACCCTCATGGGCGGCGCCTTCGGGCGGCGCGGCACGCCGGACTTCGTGCAGCCCGCGGCCGAGGTGGCCCGCGCCACCGGCCGCCCGGTCAAGCTCGTCTACACACGCGAAGACGACATGAAAAGCGGCTACTACCGCGCCATGAGCCGCATCCGCGTGAGCGCCGGCCTGGACGCGCAGGGCCGCCTGGCCATGCTGAGCGCGCGCATCGCCGTGCCCTCCATCGCCAAGTGGACCGGCTTCGCTTTCCTGCGCAAACCCAATGGCGTGGACCTCTACGCCACCGAGTGCCTGGCCCCGCCGTACCGCATCCCCAACCTGCGCGTCGAATGGGTCGAGCACGACATCGGCGTGCCCATCTGGTTCTGGCGCACGCCCGGTGGCAACCAGAACTGCCTGCCCATCGAGGCCGTCATCGACGAGATGGCCGACCTGGCGGGCCAGGACCCCTACCGCTTCCGCCGCGACATGCTGGCCGACAGGCCGCGCCACCGGCGCGTGCTGGACACGGCCGCGCAGCGCCACGGCTGGGACCAGCCGCCGGCCAGCGGCGTGGGGCGCGGCATCGCCATGGTGGAGATCTTCGGCTCCGTCGTCGCCATCGCCGCCGACGTGCGCGAGGCCGGTGGCCTGCCCGCCGTGCAGCGCGTGAGCTGCGCGGTGGACTGCGGCACCGCCATCAACCCGCAGCAGGTGCGCGCGCAGATGCAAAGCTCCATCGTCTATGGCCTGTCGGCCCTGTTGTACGGCGGCGTGGAGATCGACCGCGGCGTGCCCCAGGCATCCAACTTCCACGACCAGCCGGTGCTGCGCCTGAGCCAGATGCCGCGCATCGAGGTGGACATCGTGCCGAGCGAGGCCGCGCCCGGCGGCGTGGGCGAGCCCGCGTTGCCGCCCTTGATCCCGGCGGTGGTGAACGCGTGGTTCCGGGTGACCGGGAAGCGGGTGCAGCGCCTGCCGATCGGCAGCGCCCAGTAGGGGCGGGCGCCGCCCCCCCGGTGAGCGCCTTGTCAGACGGCGGTGGCCAAGACCTCGTCCAGCTCGACGTGGCCGGCAAAGGCCCCGGTGCTGCGCACCGGCTCGCCGTGCTCCACCCCATGGGCGAACCGCACCGCCGGGTCGGCCTGCAGGCGCTCGCACAAGGCGTGCAGCGCGGGGTAGTCGCGGCGGTCCAGCACCTGGTGGAAATCGTTCCAGCGCGCGATGCCCATCAGGTACGCGTCCGCCGCGCTGCGGCGATCGCCCACCAGCCAGTCGCGGCCGTCCAGCAGGCCTTCCAGCGCGGCGTGTGCGCGCCGCACCTTGTGATGCCCCATCGCCTTCACCGCGCGCAAGGCCTCGCCCTGCAGGCCGTGCTCCATCGCGTACCACAGCGGTGCAAACGATTCGAAGAAGTCGGTGTTCAGAAACGCCAGCATCTCGTTGAAGCGGTCGAACGCCGCGCTGCCCGGTGCAGGCACCAGCCCGCTGGCGGGCGACGCCGCGCCGATGTGGTGCAGGATGGCCAGGCTCTGGCTCACGACGCGGCCATCGGCCGTGCGCAGGGAGGGCGTTGCGCCCACCGGGTTGATGCGCTTGAAGGCCTCGCCGCTCACCACCTCGGGCATCTGGATGCGGCACAGCTGGTAGGGCAGGCCGCTCCACTCCAGCGCCACGATGGCGCCGAACGAACAGCCCTCGGGCACGCCGTAGAAAAGAATCGGATTCATGGTGTTGCTCCTGTTGCGTTGACGAAGGAGCGCATTCTTGAGGCGTGGACGATGGCCGCCTAGACGGGCAAAAGGCAACGCAAAGTCCACACCTGTGGACAATGGCTGCATGAACCTGAACGACCTCACCCTGTTCGCCCAGGCCGTGGAAAGCGGCGGCTTCGCGCCGGCGGCCCGGCGCTTCTCGGTGCCGAAATCCACCCTCAGCAAACGCGTGGCCGCGCTGGAAGCCAGCCTCGGCGTGCGCCTCATCGAGCGCAGCTCGCGCAGCTTTCGCCTCACCGACACCGGACACGACTTCTACCAACACGCGCGCGCCGCGCTGGTGGAGGTGGAGAGCGCACAGCAGGTGGTGCAGTCGCGCCTGGCCGAACCCAGCGGCACCGTGCGGCTCACCGCCGCCGTGCCCGTGGTGCAGTTCCAGCTCGCGCCCCACCTGCCCGCGCTGGCCCGCACCTGGCCCCGCCTGCAACTGCAACTGCACGCCAGCGACCGCTTCGTGGACCTGGTGCAGGAGGGCTACGACATCGCGCTGCGCAGCCACTTCGCCCCCTTGCCGGACTCGGGCCTGGTGCAGCGCACGCTCATGGTGGAGCCTGTGATGCTCGTCGCGGCCCCGGCCTATCTGCGCGAACACGGCGTACCGCGCCAGCCGGCCGATCTGGCGGCGCACCACGGCCTGCTCACGGGCGCGGACGCCACGCGCTGGACCTTGAGCCGAGAGAAGGCAGACACCGTGCAGACCGTGGAGCCGCAACCGCGCCTGGTGGCCGACGAGTCCGTGGCCTTGCTGCACGCGGCCACGGCCGGCCTGGGCATCGTGTGCCTGCCCGAGAGCATCTGCCGGCACCACCTGGCGCGCGGCGAGCTGGTGCGTGTGCTGGCGCGCTGGACGGCGGGCCGCGTCACCACCACCGCGCTGGTGCCTCACCGCCGCAGCCTGCTGCCATCGGTGCGCGCGGTGCTGGATTTTTTGGCGGAGCGGTTGGGTTAGCTGGCTTCAGCCAGGGCGGCCAGACACTGTACGGACATACAGTACAATCGCGACAGGCCAGACGCCACGCGGTGTCTGGCATCCAGCAGTTGCTGTTGTTGGCTTCTGGTCGCTCGACAGCTTTGGCCCGCTCGCCTTTATGGCGGCGGGCTTTTTCTTGAATACGTGGTGCTTCTCGACGAGGCCTCGTACAGCAGACGCCGGCCTGGGGCCTCGGCCACGGGCAACAGGTCGGTGTTGCGCAACTGCGGGTCCTGGCCCAGTTGGAACACCAAGGGGCCCAGGGCAGGAGACTCGCAAGGCGCTGGCGCCCACAGCGCGCCGATCCACTCCAGCGCCCAGCTCGGGCCGGTCTCGCGGCGCCGGTCCAGGCGCGCGATGCCGCTGAGGTCCGCCACGGGAATCTGGGCCAGCAGGTCCAGCAACGTGTGGTCCCAGGCCACCAGGGAGGTCTGCGAGACCTTCTGGCCATTGAAGGACACCTGATGGACGAGCAGGTACCAAGGGCGCTCCAGCGCGAGCGTGATGGCGGGCCAGTGGGTCTGGCGTGGGGCGACCTTTGAGGGGTGAAGGAACTGGACGAGGCCGGGGGCGGTGATGAACACGTACTTACTCCCTGTGAAAGGAGGCAATTGTGCCCAATATTGCGGTGACGGATATTGCGGCACCGCCTTGGAGAGGTCGTCAACACTTTTCGGGTGTCCGACCTTGCCCCTGACCCTTCGTATTCGCTCAATCTGGCTCGCAACCTCACTGCTCTGCGCACAACGGGTGAATGGAGCATGCGTGCCTTGGCAGACCAGGCGCATGTCAGCGAGCGGATGCTGCAGTACCTGGAGAAGGGGCGCTCGAATCCGTCGTTGAGCACCGTCGAGAAGTTGGCACAGGCGCTGGGGGTCCAAGCGGGCTCGTTGTTTGGGAAGCGGCCTGTCGCGCGACAGGGGCCCGAGGTCTTCATCGAGGCGGTGGTTGCACAGAACCTCGTGGCGGCAAGGAAGCGGCTGATGCTGAGCCAGGACGGGTTGGCTCAGCAATCAGGTGTCAGCAGGGCCGTCATTGCGCACATCGAACGCCAGGCGCGCAACCCGTCGCTGCATACGTTGGCGCGGCTCGCGGCGGCGCTCGATGTGTCAATCGAAGCGCTGCTGAGCAAATAGGGTGGCTAGCTCAGACCGGCTGCTACCGATCCGCTCTGGACGTCTCATTTGCAGCGATTGCTGCCGGTGAGAAGGTAGGTTGAGCGAGCAGCGCTTGCCACAAAGCAGCTTCAAATTCTCTAGGAGATTGCAGATAGTGAAAGTCATCTGTTGGAGTTAATGCAGACGTAGCAGTAGAAGGTATTTGAGTGGCCCGACTACGATGCCAACGCAACCGATAGTTTTGGTAGGGTAGTGAGTAGAGAGAAGCGTGGTAGGCACGTTCGGCCGCAGCGTTCAACCCGTAAGCTAACCCCTCCATCGAGCACATGTCTTGGAGCTGGCTGCGCCACCCCGAAGCCGCCGCTCATGTCGAACGTTGTACCTTGGAGGCAATGACACCGTGAGTGCACCCCGTCTGTTCGTTTCATACAGTTGGTCGAACCCTCAGCATGAGCAGTGGGTTGTGGATTTGGCCAATGAACTGGTTGCTAGTGGTATCGACGTGGTTCTCGACAAGTGGGACCTACGTGAAGGCCATGACGCGATTGCGTTCATGGAGAAAATGGTTACCGACCCGAGCATCTCCAAGGTCGCCCTTGTGTGCGACAAGATCTACGCTACTAAGGCGGACGGGAGGGCGGGCGGTGTAGGTACGGAGACCCAGATCATTTCGGCCGAGGTGTACGCAAAGCAGGATCAGGGCAAGTTTGTGGCGGTGGTCGCCGAGAAAGACGCGGACGGAAAGCCGTTCCTTCCTACCTACTACAAGTCTCGTATCTACATTGACCTGAGCGAAAGCGAGCGATACGCGGAGAACTTCGAAAAGCTTGTGCGGTGGGTGTTTGATAAGCCTTTGTTCAAGAAGCCGGAAATTGGAAAACCACCCTCATTCATCACCGACGCCAATGCGCCTGTTCTCGGGACAACTCCGCTTGCGAAAAGAGCCGTCGACAGCCTAAGAAACGAAAAGGCCTATGCGAGAGGTGCTGTTGACGAGTACCTCACTACGTTCACTGAGCAGCTTGAGCGGTTTCGACTCGTGGCAGATGAGGGAGAGCTTGACGACCGCGTTGCCAAGTCCATCGAGGATTTTCTCCCCGCTCGAAACGAGTTTCTTCAGGTTCTGACCACACTGGCTCAGTACGCAGACACCAGTAGCTACTCAACTCGCTTGCACCGGTTCTACGAGTCACTCATTCCCTACCTGGACCGGCCTCCACACAGCAATCAATGGAACGAGCTCGACTTCGACAACTTCAAGTTCATCGTGCATGAACTTTTCCTGTACGGCGTAGCTCTTCTCCTGAAGGGAGAACATTTCGGCGTCACAGACTACCTGTTAGGGCAACCGTACTATGTGCCTGGCAATTCTGACTATGGAAAGAATGCAACCGTCACTTTTACTGCGCTGCAGGAATACGTGAAGTCACTCGAAATCAGGAATCAAAGGCTTAAGAAGGGCCGCGCCTCACTCCGGGCTGATTTGCTTGAGCAGCGCTCACACGCATCCGGGCTCGCATTCCGTCATGTTATGCAGGCTGATCTGGTTTGCTTCCTTCGAGGCGACATGATGGGCGTTGATTCGTGGCATAGGTGGTGGCCAGACACCCTGTTGTACGCGCAAAGACATCACGGACCATTCGAAATTTTCGCCCGTGCATCCTCGCAAGCCTACTTGCCTTCCGTGCTTAAGGTCATAGGCGCTCCTGATCTCCCTGCGCTCAAGGCAAAGCTCGAAAGCTACGCGAATGACAACAGCCTCCCCCGCTGGAGCTATCACTCGTTCAGTCCGGCGGCTCTGACCGGCATTGAGCAGCTCGGAACACTCCCATGAGCCGGCGGCATAACTTCACGTTGAACGCCCGCTTCCACATCGGTGCAACTACCGCTTCTGGCCGAAGGCCGTCATCGTCGCCGAGTCGCTGTGGGACGACGGGGTTCATTTTTTGGGTGCCTTGTCTAGGCTCGCTTGGGGATACACCACGGGCACCAGTGGGCGAGCCCGAAGGACTTGCACGATGAGGCAAGAGCGACTCCCCCGAGTAGCCGACCTGCCTTGAGGATGGCCCCATAGCGAGGACAAGAGTCATCAAGGGGGCGGTAACTTCACAGTTTGTCGATGCGCTTCTTGATGGGGTCGTCTGCGGTGTACCCGGTGACGAAGCTCCAGTTCGCAAGGACGGACCATAAAAACTGACAGACGTACTTCACGGAGTCGTCGGTGAACTTAACGTCGTGTCGCAACCTGAAAATCTGTTCGTTCAACCTCTTAAGGAGGCGGTGAACGTCATCATCCTGGATCATCACGTTGTTGAGGGTGTAGGAGACCTCCTGGGTAAAGACCTCCATTTCGGTCTGAAGCTCGTGAAGACGCAGCTCGCTTCCTTGAAGCCCGTTTGCTACGTCGTACCACCGATTGCCGCCGAAGAACTTCTTGAACTCAACTGGGTCAGTAAGTTCCTCGATCTGGCCAGTGTTGAGCGACAGCCCCGCTGCCCACACGCAGATTTGGATTGCTCGTCTCCTGAACTCGGCATACTGCCAGGCGAGATTCCTCCGAAGCACCCTCCGGCGCTGCCTGTCGGGCAGGAAGACCACTAGCCACCAGAACAAGACCGTGATGAGGTAGCCGCCGCAGAGGTTGAACGCGATTGTGTTGGGCGTTCCCAGCGCAATCAGCACAGGCTCTGCCGATGTCCTCTCAAGGAACGAGACTACCGGCTCACCGCTGAAGGCGAACATTCCCACGAAGGCCACGACCGCCAGCGCGGACAGCAGTCCTCCAACCCAGTGCTTTGGCATCTTCACAGGTGAACTCCAAGTAATGAACGCGGGCAGTCTACCGGCGAGGTATCGGAGGAGGCTGGCGGAGTAGTATTTCTGTATGTGTAGCGAATGTCGCCCCGTGACCGCTGCCGACAGGAGGCAGTCGGTCCTTGGGGGTGTCCCGAGGGTGGACCTGCCTCCTACCATGGGCGACCTGTTCTAGGAAGAATCAGCCTGGAGGTGATGATGCTCGTTTACTACTTCACCAGCGCAACACACGCCCTCTCGAACGTTCGACTGCAGCGATTGAAAATCTCCGACTTGGAGAATCTCAACGATCCTTTTGAATGGGCTGCACCCGCGCTTGAACGTCCGGAGGATCGGTGGGCACTTCAGGCAACCCGCAAGGAGATGAGCAAGACCACCGGCATGATCTGCTTTAGCCAGAACTGGCGTAACCCGGTGCAGTGGGCGCACTACGCCGACCGTCATCGCGGCATCTGCATGGGGCTGGAGGTGCAAGACAACATGCTGACCAAAGTGAAGTACCGCGATGAAAGGTCACCGGGCGGCAACCTAGAGGAACTGCTGGAGCAAAGAAAGCTCGACCACTCGTGGATGATCGACGTGATCAGCACCAAGTTCGCACATTGGGCTTACGAGGAGGAGCATCGAGCGTTCCTGAGCCTTGATCCCGCGACGGAGGAGGACGGCATGTACTTCAAGTCTTTCGGCGACGACATGCGCTTAGTCCAGCTTATCGTCGGTGCAAAGTCACTTGTCACGCGGCAAGAACTTGCCGATGCGCTTGGACCGATGGCCCCGAAAGTCCGCTGCAAGAAGGCGCGGCTCGCGTTCAAGACCTACGAGGTGTGCGAGCAGTTAGACGAGAGGCGGTGGAGGTAAGGGCCTTCGTCCGGCGTGGAACTGGTCCCTCAATCCACTGCTGCTTCAAGCTACTTTGTGCGGCCTACTCCCACCACCAACGGATGAACGAGGTCGTGGCTAGTGAAGGCTGGGTCGGCTATCTATAAATCGCCTTGGGAAAGCAGATTCTTGACGTGGCGAACCAAGGCAACGCTGATCTACAAGCGCACAAGGAACCTACGTGCCGTTCGAGTGCTTCTCGGGCACTCTCGAATCAACCGTGAGATACCTCGGAGTCTAAGTCGATGACGCGCTTGAGATCTCCGAGCAGACAGAGATCTGATCAGACACGGCGCTCGCAGCAGTGAGCCATGGTTGCCAGCCGTGATCGGTTGCCCAGTCTCCTGAACTCGATGGAACGACTGTTTTGCGAAGACCTACGGCCTTTCGAGCGCGGGTTGCCTCAATGACTGAAAGGCACCGTCGTGAACGATCAGTGCCTCGATGATGAATGTCCGAGACCAGTCTTTAGCTGCCGACCGTCCTGACCAACAAGCCGTCGCGTCGTGCCCCGCTGCCGAGCACCAGCGAACGCCTCAGACGACCGGTTGACCCGCCATCCTCCAGGAACACCGATTGCCGCACCCGAGCCCCCGCGCATTCGTGACGCAGGAAACGTCGACATGGATCCGATCAGTCGAAGAAAGGTCTCCCTGCCCAGCGGTGGCGAGCTGTCTTTCATAACGGCGGGCGATGCGTCCAGGCCCGCCGTGCTGCTGCTGCACGGCACGCCAAACACGGCGCGGATGTTCAGGGACGTAATCCCCGCGCTGGCGCAGGTCGCGCACGTCGTCGCGCCCGACATGCCCGGCTTCGGCGAATCCGATCCGCTGCCGGCGGTTTCCTTCGCCGCCATCGGCCAGTCCATCGCCGAGCTGCTGGACCGCCTGGCCATCGGGCCGCGCTTCATCTACCTGCACGACTGGGGCGCGCCGGTGGGCTTGCACATCGCCATGCAGGCGCCCGAACGCGTGCTGGGCCTCATCGTTCAGAACGCGAACGCGCATCGAACCGGCTGGGGGCCGGGCTGGGCCGCGACGAGGGACTACTGGTCGAACCCGAACCCACAGAACGAGGCGGCGGCCACCGCGCACCTGAGCCTTGAAGGCACACGCGATACCTACCTCGGCGGCGTGCCGCCGGACGTGGCCGAGCGCATTCCCGCGCAGCACTGGGAAGAAGACTGGCGGTTGATGAACCTGCCGGGCCGGCTCGATACGCAGCGATCGCTGATTGCCGACTACGCGAACCACGCCGCCCGTTTCGACGCCATCGCGGCGTACCTCGAGCGCTGGCAGCCACCCGCCCTGATGGTCTGGGGCCGGCACGACGTGTACTTCGAACTCGACGAGGTGCTGTCGTGGATGCGGGCGCTGCCGCGGATGGAGGCCCATGTGCTCGACGCGGGGCACCTGCTGCTGGAGACGCATGCGGCCACGGCCGCGGCGCTGATGGTCGACTTCATTCGCCGCACGCCGGTCGGCGTGTGGCGGCGGCCACCCAGCCCACCCGGCCCGTGAGCCAGGGCAAGCTCCCGACAAACGGATGTCGATCGGGCGTCCCGTCGTTCGTCGTAGCCATTGGAGGCGCCCGCTCACGGGCGCACCGACCCATCCACTCAACAGGAGAGAGCCATGTCCTACATCGATGGTTTCGTCATCGCCGTGCCCACCGCCAACAGGCAGAAGTTCATCGAGCACGCGCGCCAGCTCGACCCGATATTCATCGAGCTGGGTGCCACCCGTGTGATCGAGGGCTGGGGCAGCGATGTTCCCGACGGCAAGCTCACCGATTTCCGCCGCGCCGTTCAAGCCACGGCCGAGGAAACCGTGGCCTTTTCGTGGGTCGAGTGGCCGGACAAGGCCACGCGGGACGCGGCGATGAAAAAGATGATGGAAGACCCGCGCATGGATCCGTCCGCACCGGGCAACCCGCCCATGCCCTTCGATGGCAAGCGGATGATCTTCGGCGGCTTCGAGCAGGTGGTTGAAGTGAAGGCTTGATCAGCGCGGCGCCAGCCCCCAGGACTGGCGCGCCGCCTGCTGCAGGAAGGCGGTCACCGCCTGGATGCGCGAGGCGTTGCGCCGGTTCGGCAGGGAGACGGCGTACATCGTGTAGCGCTTCTTCGGCGCGAAGGGCTTCAGCACCTCGACGAGCTGGCCCGCCCGCTCGTCCGCGGCCGCCATGGGTTGCGACAGCATGCCGATGCCGGCACCGGCCACCAGCGCGCGGTGGAGCAGGGCCGTGCTGCTGGCCGCCAGTTGCGATGTGAGCGTGACTTCCAGTTTGCGCCCGCCCTGGCGGAACGCCCAGGTGACATCGGGCCCCTGTGCGGTGTGCGTGACCGTCTGGTGCTGGTGAAGGTCCGCCGGCTCGGCCGGGTGGCCGTGCCGGCGCAGGTAGTCCGGTGCGGCGTACAGGCGTCGCTCGAACGAGCCCAGTTCGCGCGCGATCACCGCTTCGCTGTTGCCCAGCGTGGTGCGCAGCGCCACGTCGATGCCGTCGGTCACGAGGTCGACGACGCGGTCGTCGGCCACCAGTTCGATGCGCAGCGCCGGGTGCCGCTCGCGCAGGGCCGCGAGCTGCGGCACGACGAGCTGCTCGCAGATCTCCTGGCTCGACGCCAGGCGCACCGAGCCGGCCACATGGTGGCGTCGCTTGTCGAACGACGCGGCCATTTCGTCCAGCCGGCCCAGCACCTCTCTCGCACCTTGCACCAGCTCGGCGCCTTCAGGCGTGGCCGACAAACCGTGCGTGGAACGCCGCAGCAGCGAGATGCCGAAGCCGGCTTCGAGGCGATCGACACCGCGCGAGACGACGGACACCGCCACATCCATCTCCCGCGCCGCCGCCGAGAAGGATTTGAGTTCCAGCGAGCGAACCAGCCAGCGCAGGTCGACGGGGTCGGGCAGAAAAGGTCGCATCGGAGGGCTCCTGGTCGGGTACGCCTCGCGCCGGCATGGCTTTGCGTGGCGAGCAAAACCGATTGTGCATGGCGGCCGTTTCCGGCGTGCATCTGGCTGCCTACAGTGGCTGCACCCACCCACCCCAGCAGCGAAGGAGACTCCCATGCCCATCCTCAACGTCAAGATCGGTGCGCCCCGCACGACCGAACTCTCCGCTCGCATCAACGAGATGTTGCTCGAGCTGACGAGCCGTGTGCTCGGCAAGCGGCGGGACCTGACCGCGGTGGTGATCGACTACGTCGATCCGCACGACTGGTTCGTCGCCGGAAAATCACTGGCCGAGCACCAGTTGGCCAGCTTCTACTTCGACGTGAAGGTGGTGGACGAGACCAACACCAAGGCCGAGAAGGCGCGCTACATCGCCGAGGCGTTCGAGGGGTTTGCCGCCCTGCTGGGCCCTCTGCACCACGAAAGTTATGTGCACGTGGAAGACGTGCGAGCCGCCGCGTACGGCTTCGGCGGAAAGACCCAGGAATTCCGCCACCAGCACCCCGGGGCCTGAGGCCTGGTGCCCCGCCGAAAACGCGCGACGGCGCCAGTGGCCGAAGCCACGGCGCCGTCGCATGGCGCGTTGGCGCTCAGTACGGCGAATCCGGGAAGTAGTACTTCGCCGCGTTCTCCTTGGTCACCAGCACCGACGGGATGATGGTGGTGGCCGGCATGGGCTTGCCGCTCACCCGCGACTCGGCCGTGAGCTTGAGCGCGTCGGCGATCATGCTGGGCGAGTAGGTGACGTTGGCGGTGACGAGCTTGTCGCCGTCCATGACCTTCTTGATGTAGTCCTTGGCGCCGGCGCCGCCCACCACGAGCTTCACGTCGGTGCGCTTGGCCTGTTCGATGGCGCGCTGCACGCCCACCGCCATGTCGTCGTCGGACGCCCACACCGCGTCGATCTGCTTGAAGCGCGTGAGGTAGTCCTGCATCACCTTGAAGGCGTCGTCGCGGTTCCAGTTGCCGTGCTTGGCGTCCAGCACCTTGATGCCTGGGTGCGCCTTCATCACCTCGTTGAAGGCGTCCACGCGCTGGTTGTCGATGACGGTGGGGATGCCGCGCAGGATGACCACGTTGCCCTTGCCGCCCATGGCCTTGGCCATGTACTCGCCGGCCACCTTGCCGAAGCCGGGGTTGTCGCCCGCCACGTAGGCGTTCTGCGCGTTGGGGTCGGTCAGGCCGCGGTCGACCACGGTCACGAACACGCCCTTGCTCTTGACCTGCGCCACGGGCCGCGTGAGCGGCGCCGATTCGAAGGGCAGGATCACCAGCGTGTCGATCTTGTTGACGGCCTGCAGGTCCTGGATCTGGTTGGCCTGCTCGGACGGCGAGGCGGCGGTTTTCACGATCACCTTCACGCCGGGGTATTGCTTCTCCACCTCGTCCTTGGTGCGGTTGGCCCAGTACACCACCCCGCCCGTCCAGCCGTGCGTGGCCGCGGGCACGGACACGCCGATGACGGGCTTGTTCTGGGCGGATGCCGGCGCGCCGAGCAGGGTACCGAGGGCGAGAGCGGTCAAGGCGAACAGTCTGCGTTGCATGTTTGTCTCCGGTTGGGTTTCTCTGTCACAGGTAAGCGCGCGGCCTCCGCAGGCACCGCGCGGGTCGTCTCACCGGCGCCCCCGTTGAAGGAAGGCGACGACGATGATCACGAACCCCTGCACCGCCGCGTTCAGGTACACGCTGATGATGCTGGTGAGGTTCAGGATGTTGCTGATGACGGAGAGCAGCACGGCACCGACCACGGTGCCGAAGATGCGCCCCCCGCCGCCCTTGAGCGCGGTGCCACCGACGATGACGGCGGCGATGGCCTCGAGCTCCCACAGCAGGCCCGTGGTGGGCGATGCCGATCCGAGGCGCGGCACGTACAGCAGCGTGGCCACCGCCACGCAGCCACCGAGCAGCACATAGGTGAGCACCTTCACGCGGTCCACCGCCACCGCGGAGTAGCGCGCGACCTGTTCGTTGGAGCCGATGGCCTGCACGTAGCGGCCGTAGCGTGTGCGGTTGAGCAGGAAGCCGCCGGCCAGCGCGATGGCCGCGAACACCCAGATGGGGATGGGAATGCCCAGCCA
>NZ_DATIGV010000185.1:0-44924 GCF_035481345.1 Hydrogenophaga sp.
GTGCCCGCCACGGGCGCCACCGGCGCAGCGCCCACCGCCCCGGCCGGTGCGCCGCGCCTGCGGCTCGACCCGCCCGACCTGAGCGCCGGCACCTCTCCCAACGCCGCGCCGGACGCCGCCGCGCCCGCTGCAGCGCCCGCCGAGCCCAGCCCGCTGGAAGCCGCGCTGTCGCTGGCCAATGAGGAGTCGCGCCGCAACGCTGAGCGCCTGGCCGCACTGGAGTCGGAAATGGCGCGCTTTCGCGAGGCGCAGCAGCGCGATCAGGCGCGCGTGGCCGAGCTCAGCGCGCAACTCGCCCTGGCGCAGGAGCAGCGCTACTCGAACTGGCTGGTCTTCCTGCTCGGTGGCCTGCTGCTGGTGTCCCTGGCGGCCCTGGTCGCCCTGCTGCGCCGCCAGCGCCGCGACGCGGCCATCGCCTCGGACGCCTCGCGCGCCTGGTGGAACGGCCCGGACGCGGAGGGCGAAGCCCCCCGTGCCTCGCGCCGCGCGCCGCTGGCGCCCAGCGCGCCGGTGCCGCTGGGTTCGGTCGACGTGGACCTGGACGTGGATTCCACGCCCGCGCCACTGGCGCCGGCCAGCCGCCGCGCGCCCACGTTCGGCACCACCCTGCCGCCGACGGATCGCCGCGACTTCGCTCCCAGCGCGATGGGCGTGTCGCGTTCCGTGGCGGCCGAGGAGCTCTTCGACGTGCAGCAGCAGGCCGACTTCTTCGTCTCCCTCGGCGAGGACGACCAGGCCATCAACGTGCTGCGCAACCACCTGGCCGAGAGCCACGAACCCAGTCCGCTGGCCTACCTGGACCTGTTCCGCCTCTACCACCGCCTGGGCCGCCGCGCCGAGTACGAGGGCCTGCGCGAGGAGTTCAACACCGTGTTCAACGCCGGCGCGCCGCCGTTCGAGCGCTACGCCGACAACGGCCGCGGCCTGGACGCCTACGAGTCGGCCTTCGGGCGCATCCAGGCGCTGTGGCCGCAGCCGCGCGTGCTCGACCTCATCGAGCGCAGCCTGTTCCGCGACGCGGCGGAGGGCGATACCGAGGTGTTCGACCTGGAGGCCTATCGCGAGCTGCTGATGCTGCACGCGATCGCCAAGGACATCGTTCAGCGCGAGTCCGCCACGCTGCCGCCGCAGGAGTTCCGCAACACCTCCATGCAGCCGCTCAAGGCGGTGTCGCGCAACGCGCCGCTCGCCGCCACCGGCGACGACCCGCAGCGGCGCACCGTGCCCATGGACCTGCACGTGATCCCGCCCGCGTCGGCCCGCCAGTCGCTCGACGTGAACCTGGAGGACATGGAGGCGGAGTCGCAGTTCGAGGCTTCGCTGCCCGAGGTGGACGTGCCGGTGGAGCCCACGGCTGGGCGCAGCGGCATCTTGCGCAGCGGCGAGAGCAGCCTGATCGATTTCGAGATCGTGGACAACGACCCGCGCCCCGAGGAGCCGCGCAAGCCGCGCGGCGAGGACGACGAAGAACCGCGTTGACGGCGCCGGGTGCGCCGCCGCTCAGCGGCGCACCTGCAGTGCGCCGGGGTTGACGATGTTCGTCGGCGTCCCCTTGATGAAATTCACCACGTTGTCGAAGGCCGAGCTGAAGTACATCTCGTAGCTGTCCTGCTCGACGTAGCCGATGTGCGGCGTGCAGATGCAGTTCTCCAGGCGCAGCAGCGCATGGCCCTGCAAGATGGGCTCGGACTCGAACACGTCCACCGCCGCCATGCCGGGACGCCCCCGGTTGAGCGCGGTGATCAGGGCATCGGGTTCGATGAGCTCGGCGCGGGAGGTGTTCACCAGCAGCGAGGTGGGCTTCATGCGCAGCAGGTCGTCGAGCTTGACGCAGCCCATGCTGCGCTCGCCCAGCCGCAGGTGCAGGCTCAGCACGTCGCAGCACTCGAAGAAGCCCTCCTTGGACGTGGCGACGTCGTAGCCGTCATCGGCGGCGCGGGCGCGCGCCTCGTCCGAGCCCCACACCACCACGCGCATGCCGAAGGCGCGGCCATAGCCGGCGACGAGCTGGCCGATGCGGCCGTAGCTCCACACGCCCAGGGTCTTGTCGCGCAGCACCATGCCCAGGCCGAAGTTGGGCGGCATGGCCAGGGATTTCAGCCCCGACTGCTGCCAGGCGCCGTGCTTGAGGTTGGATACGTACTGCGGGATGCGGCGCATGGCCGCGAGCACCAGCGCCCAGGTGAGCTCGGCCGTGGACACCGGCGAGCCCACGCCCTCGGCCACGGCGATGCCGCGTTCGGTGCAGGCGGTCACGTCCACGTGGCTGCCGATGCGCCCGGTCTGAGCGATGAGCTTGAGGCGCGGCAGCTTCTCGATGAGCTGGCGGGTGATGGGCGTGCGCTCGCGGATCAGCACGAGCACATCGGCGTCGCGCAGGCGGACAGAGAGCTGACCAACACCCTTGACGGTGTTGGTGAAGACCTTGGCGGGGTAGGGCTCGAGCTTCTCGGCGCAATGCAGCTTGCGCACGGCGTCCTGGTAGTCGTCGAGGATCACGATGTTCATGCCGCCTATTGTGCCCGGCGGCCCTGTAACGCCTTGTCGGCGCCGGGTGAGATCCGGTGGCGGCCGGGCGCCGCGAACGGCTCAGGCCAGGCGCCGTTGCAGCCTGGCGGGTGCCGCCTCGTCCTGCGCGGCCAGGCGGTCCAGTTCGCGGCAGACCTCGTCGATGCGACCGGCCAGGGCCACTCGGCCGTCGTGCGCGCGCGGGCCGTTGGCGGCCGAGCGCCCCAACCAGCCCGCGCGGGCGAAGCGGCGCACGGTGGGGCTGGCGGGCGTGGCGGACGCTGCGCGGGGAGCGGCGTTGCCCGTGCGGGGTTCGGGCAGCCAGCAGTCGATCAATTGAAGGGGCTTGCGCCAGCTGTTCGATGCGAAGGAGTGAAAGAGCAGTCCCATGCGAAACACCTCGTGAAGGGGTTGAACACAGGCAGGATTGATCTGGAATGCCGTCGCTGCGGGGTTTCGTGCCCGGCCCGGGGGCCGGGGGCACGCAACGCCCGCCACCCGCAGTGGCGGCGCCGACCGGGGGTCAGTTCTGGAAGTTGTTGCGGATCAGGCCCACGGCCAGGCCCTCGATTTCGAAGGGCTCGCCGGGCTCGACCACGATGGTGGGGTAGTCGGGGTTTTCGGCGTGCAGCTCGATGTGGTCGCGCTGGCGCTGGTAGCGCTTGACGGTGACGTCGTCGCCCAGGCGGGCCACCACGATCTGGCCGTTGCGGGCCTCGCGGGTGGAGGCCACGGCCAGCAGGTCGCCGTCGAGGATGCCGGCGTCGCGCATGGACATGCCGCGCACGCGCAGGAGGTAGTCGGGGGTGCGCTGGAACAGGCCGGGCTCGACGCTGTAGGTCTGGTCCACGTGTTCCTGCGCGAGGATGGGCGAGCCCGCCGCGACGCGGCCGATGAGAGGCAGCACCAGTTGCGCCAGCCCGGGCAGCGGCAGCGTGAGCTGGTTGTCGCGGTGGATACTCTGCAGATCGGCCCGGCGCAGGCGGATGCCGCGCGAGGTGCCGCTGACCAGTTCGATGACGCCCTTGCGTGCCAGCGCCTGCAGGTGTTCTTCGGCCGCATTGGCCGACTTGAAGCCCAGTTCCGCGGCGATTTCGGCGCGCGTGGGCGGCGCCCCGGTGCGCGCGATGGCGGTCTGGATCAGCGCCAGGATCTGCTGCTGGCGGGCGGTGAGCTTGGGAGCGGGTGAGTCGAGCATGGAACCTCGCATCAAGGGCTGGTGGGCCGGGCGCTGGGTACTGTTTGGGTATCCAGTATCTGTATTTTTAACCAGTTGATCGGAGAACGCAAGTGGGTGAGGCGACACAGGCCGGGCGCATCGTCGTGCTGGGCATGGGAGGGACGATTGCCGGCCGGGCCGAGCGCGTGGGCGACAACGTGGGGTACGACGCCGGCGCGGTGCCGGTGCAGGACCTGGCGGCCGGCCTGCCGGCGCTGCGCGGGCGGGACATCGCCTTCGAGCAGGTCGCGCAGATCAACAGCAAGGACATGCGCCTGGCCGACCTGCAGCGCCTCGTGGACCGCGCGCGGGCCCATCTGGCCGACGCCGCCGTGCAGGGCATCGTCGTCACGCACGGCACCGACACGATCGAGGAAACCGCCTACCTGTTGCAGACCGTGCTGGCGCCCGCCAAGCCCCTGGTGCTGACCTGCGCCATGCGCCCGGCCACGGCGGTGTCGCCCGACGGGCCGCAGAACCTGAGCGACGCAGTGGCGGTGGCCACTGAGCCCGGCGCGCGTGGTGTGGTGGTGGTGTGCGCAGGGCGCGTGCACGGGCCCCTGGAGGTGGCCAAGCAGCACCCGTACCGCACCGACCCCTTCGATTCGGGCGACGCGGGGGTGATCGCACTGGTGGAAGAGGGCCGCGTGCGGCGATTCCGCGACTGGCCGGTGAGCGCGCGCCACGCCGATCGCGTCGAGGCCTTTCTGCGCGCGAGCGCCATGCCGCGCGTGGCCTGGCTCAGCAGCCACGCCGACGCGCAGGCCTGGCCGGTGCGTGCGCTGCTGGCCGCGCCGCCTGAGCAGCGTGTGCAGGGCATCGTGGTCTCGGGCACGGGCAATGCGTCGTTGCACGCCGACCTGGACGCCGCGCTGCGCGAGGCGGTGGTGGCGGGCGTGCGCGTGGCCATCGCCAACCGAAACGGCGCGCCACCGGTGCCCTACCCGCAGCAGCCGTTCGCCGACATCGACGGCCTGTCGCCGCCCAAGGCCCGCTGGGCGCTGGCGCTGGATCTGCTGGACGCCTGA
Source organism: Hydrogenophaga sp. (assembly GCF_035481345.1). GTDB lineage: Bacteria > Pseudomonadota > Gammaproteobacteria > Burkholderiales > Burkholderiaceae_C > Hydrogenophaga. The sequence goes on from NZ_DATIGV010000185.1 coordinate 4,756, forward strand.
ACATGTTCGCCACGCTCGGCTCGCACCCCTGGGCCTACCCCATGCTGGAGGTGGTGCACATCCTGGGCATCGCCTTGTTGATGGGCAATTTGCTGCTGCTGGAGGCGCGTGTGTTCGGGCTGGGGGCGGCCTTGCCGGTGCAGCCGCTGGCGCGGCTGAGCCTGGGTCTGGCGGTGCTGGGCTTCGGCCTGGCGGCGGCCAGCGGCCTGACGATGTTCGCCACCATGCCCGAGGAACTGTTGGCCAACCGGGTGTTCACAGCCAAGATGGCGCTGATCGCGCTGGCGGCGTGCAACGCCGGCTGGTTCCACGGCCGGCATTCGTTGCAGCGCCTGGACGGCACGGCGCGCGCGCTCATGGCGCTGTCGACGCTGCTGTGGTTGTTGGTGATCACCTGTGGCCGCTGGATCGGCTACGTCTGAAGGAGGTACCCCGATGGACAGACGAACCCTCTTGCAGGCCGGCGCCCTGGCGCTGGGCGGCGTGGCCGGCGCGGCGCGCGCGCACCATGGCTGGAGCAGCTTCGACCAGAACCGCCCGATCTACCTGGAGGGCAAGGCCGTGCAGGTGGCCTGGCGCAACCCGCACGCCGAGCTGGTGCTGGAGGTGCCGGCGAACCTGGCCGTGCCCGCAGGCCTGGCGCAGCGGCCGGTGCCGGCGCAGTCGGCCACGGTGGACGGCGCGGCCTTGCTGGCGCGCGCCACGGTACCCACGCGCAAGGACCGGCGCTGGGAGATCGAGCTCGCGCCCATCTTCCGCATGAACCAGTGGCAGGTGCCCGAGGTGAAGGTGGGCGACAGCATCGCCATGGTGGGCTTCACCTTCGAAGGCGAGCGCGGCGAGCCGGTGCTGCGCGTGGAGTACCTGTTCGTCGGGGACAAGACCTACGGGTTGCGGTCGAGCCCGGCGTGAGCGGGCGAGGGGTGGGATGAGCTTGCTCTTGGCGTGAGAGAAAGGTGAGGGACTGCGCGTAGGGGTCAGGCACTGACGGGGGTGGATCCTTGGGTCCACCCCGCCCGGAGCACGGGGCCCATGACTCCTTGGACCATCGAACGCGTTTCCCACCATGAACAAATCCGGAGGGCCTACCCCAGTCGGTAGCCCACGAGGCATCAACACAGGAAGGAAACTTCCTGACCTTCCACCACGCGGCAGCAACACCGGCGTCACGCATGCACCCGAAGGCCGCACGGACGAGAGCCAGGGCATGCCTGAATTGCAGACCGATTCGTCCAATCTTCGCTATGAGCGTGATGAGGACGAAGGCGGTCAGGACAGCGGCTCGCTTACGCCTCCATTGCACCTGGAGCTGAGTTCGATGGAATCGCTGGAGGTCGTCACGTTCAGTGGTGAGGATTCCTCGTCACAAGGCCAGCCGATTCCTTCGCTGGCACGTTGGGCGAATTCTGGCGAGGAGGAACTCGGCGTTGAGGAATTTCTGGCTGAACTGGGGCGTGGGAGCGCCGCACACGCCACGCTGCGATCGGCTGTTGATGACCCCCACAAACAGCATCGCCCTACGCGGCATTCCAAAGTTCGCCAAGAACTCGCCGCGAAAATAACCCAAGCGAGTCACAAGCTGGGGCTGGACCTAAAAAGGCTGCTGCCGCAGACCGAGGTGACACCGGCGACGCCGACCTCGTTGTCGCCAACATTCATGCGGGGATCTCCAAGATCGGTGCCATCGACGAGGCGTTCAGCGCGGGAGTCTGATCAAGAACGGAAGAGGCCAGTGTCCCCGGTCGTGCACACCGGGCATGTCCGCGGCGGTTCTTACATTGACCAGTCGCCGACCCAGCTATGGGCTGTGTCGCCATCGAAGACCTGCGCAACGAAGGGCCATGAAACCGTGGCGGACAAAGAACCGCTTCCCACACCGAGGCCGTCGAAGCAGACGCGGCGCGGCCTGACCAAACGGGAGCCTACGTCATTCGTCTCCGTCCGGAGGAAGCGCGGGCCCGCTGCCAGCAAGCAGGCGGGCGAGGTCGCTCGTCACGCCAACGAGCTCAATCTGAGAATGCTCCAGACCGACCTGGAGGAACTGGACCACGTGTATGACGATCTTCGCGCCACGTACCCCTATGAGGAGACCCCCGCCAAGCAGCCACAGGAAAAGTCCGAGAACTCCTGATCAGGCCGCAGGCACCGTCGCGGTCGCAACGGGCCAGCGCAAAAAAATGCCCCGTCGAGCGGGGCATTTTCTTGGGAGGGCCTCGGTGCGAGGCGAAGCTCAGGTCCCGTTCAAGACCCCAGCGCCTGCAGCGCGCGCGCGGTGATCTCTTCCACGCCGCCCAGCCCGCTGATGGCGCGGTACTTGGGCGCGGCGTTCGGCTCGGCCTTGGCCCACTGGCTGTAGTAGTCCACCAGCGGGCGGGTCTGCGCGCTGTAGACCTCCAGGCGCTTTTTCACCGTGTCTTCCTTGTCGTCGTCGCGCTGGATCAGCGGCTCGCCGGTCACGTCGTCCTTGCCGTCCACCTTGGGCGGGTTGAACTTCACGTGGTAGGTGCGGCCCGAGGCGGGGTGCGAGCGGCGGCCGCTCATGCGCTCGATGATGGCGTCGAAGGGCACGTCGATCTCGAGCACGTAGTCGAGCTTCACGTTGGCGGCCTTCATGGCGTCGGCCTGCGGAATGGTGCGCGGGAAGCCGTCGAAGAGGAAGCCGTTGGCGCAGTCGGGCTGGGCGATGCGCTCTTTCACGAGGTTGATGATGAGCTCGTCGCTCACGAGGGCGCCGGCTTCCATGACGGCCTTGGCTTGCAGGCCCAGCGGCGTGCCGGCCTTGACGGCGGCGCGCAGCATGTCGCCGGTGGAGATCTGGGGAATGCCGAACTTCTGGCAGATGAACGCGGCCTGCGTTCCCTTGCCGGCCCCCGGTGGACCCAACAGAATCAATCTCATCGCTTTCCTTTTCAGAGTTTCAATGGCGTCGCCGCTGTCTCCTCGCGCGGCGGCCCCAGGGCGTGCCCGCCGGGGTAACCGTCGGAGGATAGCATGTGCCCTCCTGACAAAGCCTTACGGCGCACCAGGGCGGTGCGGGAGCATCCGACGCCGGGGCGCGCATCGGCGCAGCGGCGCTGCGTGGGGGCGTCGTTTCAGGCTGCGCGGATCAAGGCGCGCACGCGCTCCAGGTCTTGCGGGGTGTCGACGCCCGGGCCTGGCGCCAGTGCGGTGAGGTGCACCGCGATGCGCTCGCCGTGCCACAGCGCGCGAAGCTGCTCGAGCGATTCCAGCCGCTCGGTGGGGGCGGGGGGCAGGGTGGGAAAGCGCCGCAGGAACGCCGCCCGGTAGGCATAGATGCCGACGTGGCGCAGCGGCGCGGGCGACGGCAGTTCGTCGCGCGACATGCCGTCGCGCCACCAGGGAATGGGCGCGCGGCTGAAGTACGCGGCGGTGCCGCGCGCATCGGTCACCACCTTCACCACGTTGGGGTCGAGCCAGTCCTCGCTGCGGTGGATGGCGTGCGCGGCGGTGCTCATGGCGCAGTCGGGGCGCGCCCGCAATTCGGCCGCCACGGCGTCGATCAGCGCGGGCTCGATCAGGGGCTCGTCGCCCTGCACGTTGACCACGATCTCGTCGTCGGCGAGGCCCAGCGCGGTGCAGGCCTCGGCCAGCCGGTCGCTGCCGCTGGGGTGATCGGCGCGCGTGGCCAGAGCGGCCACGCCGTGCTGCGCGCAGGCTTGCAGGATGCGCTCGTCATCGGCCGCGACCACGCAACGCGTGGCGCCGCTCAGCGCGGCGCGCTGCGCCACTCGCACCACCATTGGAAGGCCGGCGATGTCGGCCAGGGGCTTGTCCGGCAGGCGGCTGGAGGCCAGGCGCGCCGGGATGAGCACGGTGAAGCCGGCCACCGTCAGTCCTGGGGCGCGGCGGGCTTGGGTGGGCGGGCGGCTTCTTCCTCGCTCAGGGGCCGCGCCTCGTGCTCCAGCAGCACGGGGATGCCGTCGCGGATGGGGTAGGCCAGGCGCGCGCTGCGCGAGAGCAGTTCCTGGCGCTCGCGGTCGAGCAGGAGCGGGCCCTTGGTGACGGGGCACACCAGCAGTTCGAGGAGTTTGGAATCCATGCGGCGATGATAGGCGCGAGCGGGCGGGCTCAGGCGCGCGGCGCGCCCAGCCGCTCATCGACGGCGGCGAAGAACGCCGGGTCGACGTCGAGCACCAGCGGCACGGCCCAGAGGTCTGCGCGCGCGGTGCCGATGAGCTTCACCAGGTCCTTCTCGGTGCACAGCACGGCGCCTGCCGCTCGGTCCACCGCCCGGGCGAGGGCGCCGGCGTCGGCGTGATCGCCCAGCGCGAGCGTCGCCGCCAGCCGCAGGCCGCGTCCGCGCAGCATGTCGAAGAAGGCCTCGGGCCGCGCGATGCCGGCCACCGCCGTCACGGGCTGGTCCGCCAGGGCATCCAGCGCCACACGCTCGCCTCGGGCGTTCACGGCGTGCCGGGCCAGCGCGCGCCTCGCCTGAAACGAGGGCAGGCCACCGGGCAGCGCGGCCGGCGCGGGCGCGCCATCGGGCGCCTGCTGCAGCACGAGCTGCGGCGCGCGCGGGGCGTCGGTGCAGGGCCAGGGCTCGCGCAGCAGGCCGGCCGGCAGCAGCCAGCCGTTGCCCAGGCCGCGCTCGTCGAACACGGCCACGCGCAGGTCGCTGGCCAGTGCCCAGTGCTGCAGGCCGTCGTCGCAGACGATGAGGTCCACCTCGGGGTGGGCGCGCAGCAGGGCCGCCGCCGCGTCGGCGCGCGCGCGGCCCACCCACACCGGCACGCCCGTGGCGCGCCGGATCAGCAGGGGTTCGTCGCCGCTGTGAGCGGGGTCGCTGTCGGCTTGCACGGCGAGCGGCACTGCATCGGCGCGCCCGTGCCCGCGCGAGACCACGCCGGGCCGCCAGCCACGCGCCTTCAGGTGCTCGACGAGCGCGATCGTGGTCGGTGTCTTGCCCGCGCCGCCCACGACCACGTTGCCCACGACGACCACGGGCACCGGCAGACGCGTGGTCTGGCGCCGGCCCGATTGGTACGCACGGCGGCGCGCCGCCAGCAGCGCGCCGTAGAGCCAGGCCAACGGCAGCAGCAGGTGCGCGGCCAGTCCGCGGCGCAGGCTCAGCGCGCGCCAGCCGGCCTCGACGCGGGCCCGGGCCATGGCGGGGTCAGCGCTTGCGCGCCGGGGCGGCGTTGCCGCTCTGCTGCGTGGCGAAGGTGATCTGCACCAGGCCCGCGCGGCGCGCGGCGTCCATCACGTTGATCACCGCCTGGTGGGCCGCGGCGGCGTCTGCGCTGATCACCACCACGGTGTCCTGCCCGTCCTGCACGCTGGCCTGCAGGGCGCTGGCGATGAGCTCGACGCTGGTGCCTTCGAGCACGGTGCGGTTGACGGCGTAGCGGCCGTCGGCGCCCACGGCCACCACGATTTCCTTGGGGTTCTGCTTCGGTGCCTCGGCGTCGGCCGTGGGCAGGTTCACCTGGAGCTCGGTGAACTTGCTGTAGGTCGTCGTGAGCACCAGGAAGATGAGCACGACCAGCAGGATGTCGATGAACGGGATCAGGTTGATCTCGGGTTCATCGCGGTGACCGCTTGAACGGAAGTTCATGGCTTGCGCACGCTCAGAAGATGGCGGGCGAAGCGCTCGGTGGACACCTCCATGGCCAGGAGGTACTCGTCCACGCGCGCGCGGAAGTAGCGCCAGAAGATGAGCGCCGGGATGGCGATGATCAGGCCGAAGGCAGTGTTGTAGAGCGCGATGGAGATGCCGTGCGCGAGCTGCGCGGGGTTGCCGCCGCCGGGCACGATGCCCATGCCGTCACCCGCCTGCGAGCCGAAGATCTCGATCATGCCGATGACCGTGCCCAGCAGGCCCAGCAAAGGCGCGGCGGAGGCGATGGTGGCCAGCGCGCCCAGGTAGCGCTGCAACTTGGCCGCGGCCTGGCGGCCCGCGCCTTCCAGGTTGGCGCGCAGGTCCTCGGGCGTGGCCTTGGGGTTGGCGTTGAAGGTGCGAAAGCCGGTGGCCAGCACCGCGCCGAGCAGCGAGTTCTGCTCGAGCTGGGTCACCACGTCGGGGCCGGGGATGCCGTTGCGCGAGACCATGATGGCCTCGTCGAGCAGCTTGGCCGGCACGATCTTGTTCGCCTTGAGGCTGACGAAGCGTTCGATGACGAGGGCCAGACCGAGCACGGAACACACGATCAGGGGCCAGATCGGCCAACCGGCCGCTTGTATGATGGACAACAACTCAGGGCTCCGGGCTAGGACAACAGCGCCGGATTATGTCCCAGCCCTCTGTGCCACCCCCTCGTTTCAGGCGATGCGCGCGCTTCCTCCGGGACGACCGGAGCCGGCCCGCGACATCCACATCTCCTGTGGACATCTTTGTGAAGAACCCGGCGAACAAGCCCCGCAGGCCCAGCGTTTTCGCGCTTTTCGACGGATTGATGAAAAATTGGGCAGCACAAAGTGCTTTGGAATCAAGGCACTGCGCCGCAGGCCTTGTGGTGTCGGGCATTGGCGACAACAACCCCAGTATCGGTGCGGTTTGTGGACACATTTGACCCCTTCGAACCAGCAACGAAGCCATCCGGCGCGGGCGATGGCCCGTCCGGCGCGCGTTTCTGGGCGGTTGGCGCGCTGGTGCGAGCCGTGGCGGACGCCCTGGCCTCGCGCTTCAATCCCGTGGCGGTCCAGGGCGAGATTTCCGGCTTCTCGCGCGCGGCCAGCGGGCATTGCTACTTCTCGCTCAAGGACGACGCCGGCCAGTTGCGCTGCGCCATGTTCCGCCGCGCGGCCGAGCAGGTGGGCTTCCCGGTGCGCGACGGCCAGCGCGTGCAGGTGCAGGGCCGGCTGGACGTCTACGGCCCGCGCGGCGACCTGCAGCTCATTGTGGAGAACCTGCGCCTGGCGGGGCAGGGCAGCCTGTACGAGCAGTTCCTGCGCCTGAAGGCCGCGCTGCAGGCCGAGGGCCTGTTCGATACCGAGCGCAAGCGGCCGCTGCCGGCGCAGCCCCGGCACATCGGCGTGGTCACCTCGCTGGGCGCCGCCGCGCTGCGCGACGTGGCCACGGCCTTGCGCCGGCGCGCGCCGCACATCCCGGTGACGGTGTTTCCCGCCTCCGTGCAGGGCGCGCAGGCGCCGGCCGAGCTGGTGGCCGCGCTGGCCGCGGCGGCGGCGCACCGGGGGCCACGCGGCGCCTGCGACGTGCTGCTGCTGGTGCGCGGCGGTGGCTCGCTCGAAGACCTCTGGGCGTTCAACGACGCCGCCGTCGTGCGCGCGGTCGCGGCCTCGCCCCTGCCGGTGGTGGTGGGCGTGGGCCACGAGACCGACTTCAGCCTGGCCGACTTCGCCGCCGACCTGCGCGCGCCCACGCCCACGGCGGCGGCCGAGCTCTGCGCGCCCGAGCGACGCCAGCGCGAACTCGAGCTCGAGCGCCTTCAAGGCCTCATGCGGCGCGGCGTCGAAAGCGCCCTCGACCAGCGCGCGCAGCGGCTGGACCGGCTCTCGGCCCACCTGGGCCGGCCCTCGGGGCGCCTGGCGCGCGCGGCCGAGCAGCTCACGCGCGCGCAAGGCCGCATGCACAAGGCGCTGGAACTCGCGCTGCAACGCCAGGCCTGGCGGCTCGACGAACTGCAATCGCGCCTGCCGCCGGCCGTGCACCGTGGCCTGCTCACCAGTGCGCAGCGCCTGCAGCGCGCCCAGGACTCGTTGGCCCTGCTCGACCCGCGCCTCGTGCTGCAGCGCGGCTACGCCTACCTCACCGATTCGACGGGCCAGGCCGTGACCCGCGTGGCACAGGCTTTGCCGGGGGCCGAGGTGCAGGCCACGCTCGCCGACGGCGTGCTGCCCCTGCGCGTGCGCGAACCCGGCGCATGAGGCGCGCATCGGGCCTGCGCATAACCCCGCGCGTGGTGCCGTCACCGTCGCTGCCTACAATCCGGCCCCGACCCCACCCACAACCCACCAACAAGAGGAAACGCACATGGAACACACCCTGCCCCCGCTGCCCTACGGCCTGGACGACCTGGCCCCGCACTACAGCCGCGAGACGCTGGAGTACCACCACGGCAAGCACCACAACGCCTATGTGGTGAACCTCAACAACCTGCAAAAGGGCACCGAGTTCGAAAGCATGGACCTCGAGTCCATCGTCAAGAAGTCCAGCGGTGGCATCTACAACAACGCCGCGCAGATCTGGAACCACACCTTCTTCTGGAGCTGCATGAAGCCCGCTGGCGGCGGCGAGCCCTCGGGCGCGCTGGCCGAGGCCATCAAGGCCAAGTGGGGCAGCTACGCCGCGTTCAAGGAAGCCTTCACCAAGAGCGCCGTGGGCAACTTCGGCTCGGGCTGGACCTGGCTGGTGAAGAAGCCCGACGGTTCGGTGGACATCGTCAACACCGGTGCCGCCGGCACGCCGCTGACCACCGCCGACAAGGCCCTGCTGACCGTGGACGTGTGGGAGCACGCCTACTACATCGACTACCGCAACGCCCGCCCCAAGTTCGTCGAGACCTTCCTCGACAAGCTGGTGAACTGGTCCTTCGCCGAGAAGAACTTCGCCTGATTCCCGTGCGGATCGACAAGGGCTCGAAGGGCAACCTTCGGGCCCTTTTTGCTTTCCGCCTCCCCGATTCGCCGCAAATTTCTTCTCGCGGTTTTTGTATCGTGGGAGTACGGTCCCAGAATCGGCGGATCGGGCACCGCGGGGACAGCACAATCGCGGGGATACCGATGATCCGTATCCGCGCGGAAGCCAACAACCCTGGAGATAAGCCATGAGCAGCAGCCAGCAACCCACCATCATCTACACCCTGACGGACGAGGCGCCCCTGCTGGCCACCGCTTCGTTCCTGCCGATCATCCGCAGCTTCGCCGCGCCGGCGGGCATCAACGTCGAGACCGCCGACATCTCGGTGGCCGGGCGCATCCTGGGCCAGTTCCCCGAGTTCCTCACCGAAGAGCAGCGCGTGCCCGACACCCTGAGCGCGCTGGGCAAGCTCACGCTCAAGCCCGAGGCCAACATCATCAAGCTGCCCAACATCAGCGCCTCGGTGGCCCAGCTCAAGGCGGCCATCAAGGAACTGCAGGACAAGGGCTACAAGATCCCCGACTTCCCCGAGAACCCCAAGACGGACGAAGAGAAGGACATCCGCGCGCGCTACAACAAGTGCACCGGCAGCGCGGTGAACCCCGTGCTGCGCGAAGGCAACTCCGACCGCCGCGCGCCCAAGGCGGTGAAGGAATACGCCCGCAAGAACCCGCACAGCATGGCCGAGTGGAGCCAAGCCTCGCGCTCGCACGTATCCCACATGCACCACGGCGACTTCTACCACGGTGAGAAGTCCATGACGCTGGACCGCCCGCGCACCGTGAAGATGGAGCTCATCACCAAGAGCGGCAAGACCATCGTGCTCAAGCCCAAGGTCGCGCTGCTCGACCGCGAGGTCATCGACTCGATGTACATGAGCAAGAAGGCCCTGCTGGCCTTCTACGAACAGCAGATCGAGGACGCGCACAAGACCGGCGTGATGTTCTCGCTGCACGTGAAGGCCACCATGATGAAGGTCTCGCACCCCATCGTGTTCGGCCACTGCGTGAAGATCTTCTACAAGGAAGCCTTCGAGAAGCACGGCAAGCTGTTCGACGAACTGGGCGTGAACGTCAACAACGGCATGGTCGATCTCTACACCAAGATCGCCTCGCTGCCGCAGAGCAAGCAGGAAGAGATCAAGCGCGACCTGCACGCCTGCCAGGAGCACCGCCCCGAGCTCGCCATGGTCGATTCGGCCAAGGGCATCACCAACTTCCACTCGCCCAACGACGTGATCGTGGACGCCTCCATGCCCGCGATGATCCGCGCTGGCGGCAAGATGTACGGGGCCGATGGCCGCCTGAAGGAAGTCAAGGCCGTGATGCCGGAGAGCACCTTCGCCCGCATCTACCAGGAGATCATCAACTTCTGCAAGTGGCATGGCGCCTTCGACCCCACGACCATGGGCACCGTGCCCAACGTGGGCCTGATGGCGCAGCAGGCCGAGGAATACGGCTCGCACGACAAGACCTTCGAGATCCCCGAGGACGGCGTGGCCAACATCACCGACCTGGACACGGGCGAGGTGCTGATGAGCCAGAACGTGGAGCAGGGCGACATCTGGCGCATGTGCCAGGTCAAGGACGCCGCCATCCGCGACTGGGTGAAGCTGGCCGTGAACCGCGCCCGCAACTCCGGCATGCCGGTGGTGTTCTGGCTCGACCAGTACCGCCCGCACGAGGCGCAGCTCATCACCAAGGTGAAGATGTACCTGCACGAGCACAACACCGCCGGCCTGGACATCCAGATCATGAGCCAGGTGCGCGCCATGCGTTACACGCTGGAGCGCGTGATCCGCGGTCTGGACACCATCAGCGCCACCGGCAACATCCTGCGCGACTACCTCACCGACCTGTTCCCCATCATGGAGCTGGGCACCAGCGCCAAGATGCTGTCCATCGTGCCCCTGATGGCCGGCGGCGGCATGTACGAAACCGGTGCCGGCGGCTCGGCGCCCAAGCACGTGCAGCAACTGGTGGAAGAGAACCACCTGCGCTGGGATTCGCTGGGTGAGTTCCTGGCCCTGGCCGTGAGCTTCGAGGACCTCGGCCTCAAGAACAACAATCCGCGCGCCAAGCTGCTGGCCAAGACGCTGGACGCGGCCACCGGCCAACTGCTGGACAACAACAAGAACCCCAACCCCAAGACCGGCCAGCTCGACAACCGCGGCAGCCAGTTCTACCTGGCGATGTACTGGGCCAAGGAGCTGGCCGCGCAGACCGAAGACAAGGAGCTGGCCGACAAGTTCGCTCCGCTGGCCAAGGCGCTGGCCGAGAACGAGCAGGCCATCGTCAAGGAACTCACCGACATCCAGGGCAAGGCGGTGGACATCGGCGGCTACTACAAGCCCGACTTCCAGAAGCTCGAGACCGTGATGCGCCCCAGCGCCACCTTCAACAAGGTGCTGGCCTCGCTGAAGGCCTGATCGGGCCCTTCAAGAGAAAAGCCACCGGTGACGGTGGCTTTTTTCATTTGCCGAAGGGCGGCCCGCTCAGTCGTGCGCCGGGCTTGATGCCGCGCTTGCCGAACCAGCCCTGGTGCATCTCCAGCACGTAGCGCACCGGCTTGGCCGAGCAGTGCGAGTCCAGGCTCTGCGGCTGCATGTCCGCCAGGTTCACGATGGTGCCGTCGTCGGCCACGAAGGCGGCGGTCAGCGGCAGCACCGTGTTCTTCATCCAGAAGCACTGCGTGGCGGGCTGCTCGAACACGAAGAGCATGCCCTCGTTCTCCGGCATCTCCCGGCGAAACATCAGGCCCACGGTGCGCGACTGCGGCGTGTCGGCCACCTGCGCGTGGATGAGGCGCATGCCGGCCGACAGCGTGGTGCGCGGCAGGTTCAGTTGCGGGCCGTCCTGGGACCAGGCCGGGCCCCAGGCCAGCAGGCCCAGGCACAGCAATCGGGTGAAGAGGGCGTTCATTCGGTGTGTGGAGTCGATGGGGGTGGGGGGCATTGTCTGCCAACGGGGCGAAGCGGGTCGAGGCGCTTCGCCAGAGACCACCGTCTAGAATTTCCGTTCCCGTTTTTCATCAGCCCTCCGTCACATCCCCGACATGCCACAGCACATCCAGGTGCCCCCGCAAGGCCAGAAGATCACCGTCCGCGACGACTTGTCCCTGCAGGTGCCCGATGAGCCGATCGTGCCGTACATCGAGGGCGACGGCGTGGGCGTGGACGTGACGCCGGTGATGCTCAAGGTGGTGGACGCCGCGGTGGCCAAGGCCTACGGCGGGCGCCGCAAGATCCACTGGATGGAGGTGTACGCGGGCGAGAAGGCGGTCAAGCTCTACGGTCCCGGCGTCTGGCTGCCCGACGAGACCGTGGCCGCCCTGCGGGATTACGCGGTGTCCATCAAGGGCCCGCTGACCACGCCGGTGGGGGGCGGCTTCCGCTCCCTCAACGTGACCCTGCGCCAGGTGCTGGACCTGTACGTGTGCCTGCGGCCGGTGCGCTACTTCAAGGGCGTGCCCTCGCCGCTGAAAGAGCCGCACAAGACGAACATGGCGATCTTCCGCGAGAACTCCGAGGACATCTACGCCGGCATCGAATACGAGGCCCGCTCGGACAAGGCGCGCAAGCTCATCCGCTTCCTGCAGGAAGAGATGGGCGAGACCACCATCCGCTTCCCCGAGACCTCGGCCATCGGCGTCAAGCCGGTGTCCATCGAAGGCACCGAGCGCCTGGTGCGCCAGGCGATCCAGTACGCCATCGACCACGACAAGCCCAGCGTGACGCTCGTGCACAAGGGCAACATCATGAAATTCACCGAAGGGGGCTTTCGCGAGTGGGGCTACGCGCTGGCCCAGCGCGAATTCGGCGCGCAGCCGATCGATGGTGGGCCGTGGTGCCGGCTGCCGAACCCGAAGACCGGCCGGGACATCGTCATCAAGGACGTCATCGCCGACGCCTTCCTGCAGCAAATCCTGCTGCGCCCGGCCGAGTACGCGGTGGTCGCCACGCTCAACCTCAATGGCGACTACATCTCCGACGCCGTGGCCGCGCAGGTGGGTGGCATCGGCATCGCGCCCGGGGCGAACATGAGCGATTCGGTGGCCTGCTTCGAGGCCACGCATGGCACGGCGCCCAAATACGCCGGCAAGGATTACGTGAACCCGGGCTCCAGCATCCTCTCGGCCGAGATGATGCTGCGCCACATGGGCTGGAAGGAGGCCGCCGACCTGATCATCTCGTCGATGGAGCAGGCCATCCAGTCCAAGAAGGTCACCTACGATTTCGCGCGGCTGATGGATGGCGCCATGCAGGTGAGCTGCTCGGGCTTCGGCGAGGTGATGATCGAGCACATGTGAACGGCGAGGGCCCCATGCGGCCCGCGGCCCGAACACGAGAACAGCCCCTGGGGCCTTGCGGCCCCAGGGGTTTTTCAATCAGGCCTGGCTCCTGGCGGGAGCCTCAACGCTGCTGACGGCTCGGATCCTGGCGCGACGAGCCGCTGTCGTCGCGCTGGGCCCCGGGCTGGCTGCTGCGCTGCTTGTCCTGCGAGGTACCGCCTTGCTGGCTGCGCTGGTTGTCCTGGGCCTGCTGCTGATTCCCCTGGCTCGGGTTGTTCTGCTGCTGGCCGCTGCGCTGGTTGTTCTCCTGCTGCTGCTGGCGGTTCTGGTTCTGCTGGTTTTGTTGGTTTTGTTGCGGGTTCTGCTGGTTTTGCTGGTTCGGCATCGTGAACTCCTGATGGACTGAGCCGGCAACATTGCCGACAGCCTGGGATGGCAAACGCCGTGCCCGGCGGGGGCCCAATGACCTGGGCGCCGGGTTTGCCCGGGATGCAGCTCCATCCCCGCTTCACAGGAGCCCCCATGACCGCAACCAAGTCTTCCCCCTCGCGCGGCGGTGCCGAACAGGCCACGCTTGAACGCCAGCGCGACATCCAGCAGCAGCAGGACGAGGCCGACCAACAGAAGAAGAGCGCCATGTCCAAGTCGCCGTCGAAGGAAAAACCCGCCGTGCAGGCCGGCGCGCGCGCGCAGCCCGCCGACATGCCCGCCCAACACATCGAGAAGCCCGGCCTGGAGGCCGAACTCGAACTCGCGCCGCGCTTCATGGCGCCACAGTACGAAGGCAGCCACAAGCTGCGCGACCGCGTCGCGCTCATCACCGGCGGCGACTCCGGCATCGGCCGCGCCGTGGCCGTGCTGTTCGCGCGCGAGGGCGCCGACGTCGCCATCGTCTACCTCGCCGCGCACGAGGACGCCGAGGAAACGCAACGCCGCGTGCAGGCCGAGGGCCGGCGCTGCCTGCTCATCCCGGGCGACGTGAAGGACGGCAAGTTCTGCCGTCAGGCGGCGCAGCGCACGGTCGATGAACTGGGCCGGCTCGACGTGCTGGTGAACAACGCGGCCTTCCAGGAGCACGCGGCGTCGATCGAGGAGATCACCGACGAGCGCCTGCACGAGACCCTGGACACGAACATCAACGGCTACTTCCTCATGACGCGCGCGGCCCTGCCGCACCTGAAGCAGGGCTCGGCCATCATCAACACCGGCTCGGTGGTGGGGCTGCGCGGCAGCGCGCACCTGCTGGACTACGCGGCGAGCAAGGGCGCGATCCACGCTTTCACCAAGTCGCTGGCGCAGAACCTCATCGACAAGGGCATCCGCGTGAACGCGGTGGCGCCGGGCCCCGTGTGGACGCCGCTCAACCCAGCGGATTCGCCGGCCGAGAAGGTGGCCGAATTCGGCAAGAGCACCGACATGAAGCGCGCCGCGCAGCCCGAGGAGTTGTCGCCGGCCTACGTGTTCCTGGCCTCGCCGGTGATGTCGGGCTACATCACGGGCATCGTGTTGCCCGTGACGGGCAGCGTGGGCGCGATCTAGCCCAGTGCCCCGGCCGCGCGCAGGCGTTGCTCGATGAGCGCGCACAGCGCGTGGCCGATGAAGATGTGCGCCTCCTGGATGCGCGCGGTGGCCTGCGAGGGCACCACGATGGGCACGTCGCACAGCGGCGCCAGCCGCCCGCCGTCGCGCCCGAGCAGGCCCACGGTGGTGAGGCCCAGGCCACGCGCGGTCTCCATGGCGCGCACCACGTTGGCCGACATGCCCGAGGTGGAGATGCCGATCAGGCCGTCGCGCGCGCGGCCCAGGCCCGCGACCTGGCGCGCGAAGACCTCGGTGAAGTCGTAGTCGTTGCCGATGCAGGTGAGCACCGAGCTGTCGGTGGTGAGGGCCATCGCGGCCAGGGGCCGCCGATCGGCCTGGAAGCGGCCGGTGAATTCGGCCGCCAGGTGCTGGCTGTCGGCGGCCGAGCCGCCGTTGCCGCAGAACAGCAGCTTGCCGCCGCGGCGCAGGCAGTCGGTGAGCGCGCGCGCGGCGTGCTCGACGTCCTCGCGCAGGCCATCGAGCGTGTCGAAGAGGGCCAGGTGCTCCTGCAGCCCGCGCTGGAACAGGTCGTCGACGGGCAGCAGGGTGGGCGCGAGGACGGGACGCTCGGGCAAGGCCAGGCGCCGGCGGCGCAGGGGCTGCACCACGCTCATCACGCCACCTCCGCTTCGCCCAGGTGCTGCGCGCGCCGCAGCAGCCCGGTGGTCGAACAACCCGCGCGGTAGGGCAGCACCACCGTGCGCCCGCCCCAGTGGCGCATCAGCCGCGCCTCGGCGAGGTCCTCCAGGCGGTAGTCGCCGCCCTTGACGTAGATGTCGGGCCGCAGCTCCTCGATCAGCGCGCCGGGCGTGGCTTCGTCGAACACCACCACCAGGGACACGCAGGCCAGCGAGGCGATCACGGCGGCGCGGTCCTCGGCCGGGTTGAGCGGGCGGCCCGGCCCTTTGCCGAGGGCGCGCGCCGAGGCGTCGCCGTTCACCCCCACCACCAGCGAACAGCCCAGGCGGCGCGCCGCCATCAGGCACTCGATGTGGCCGCGGTGCAGCAGGTCGAAGACGCCATTGGTGAAGACCATGGGACGCGGCAGCGCCACGCGGCGCGCGCGCGTCTCGTGGCGCAGGTGAAGGCTCGGTGACGGGGTCGACAGCATCATGGGGTGGGCTCGCGCAGGGTGGGGGGACGGCTCGTCCGGGCAAGCGCCATGCCCGTGCGGCGCGCGGGCGCGCGCAGGCCCAGCACCGCGCGCAAATGCGCGGCCGTGCGCGCCAGGCCTTCGTCCAGCGGCACGCGCGGCGCCCAGCCCAGGCGCGTGCGCGCCCGCTGGATGTCGGGGCAGCGCCGGCGCGGGTCGTCGGCCGGCAGCGGGCGGTGCACCAGGCGCGAGCGGCTGTCGGTGAGGCGCAGGATGCGCTCGGCCAGCTCGCGCATCGTCACCTCGTGCGGGTTGCCCAGGTTCACGGGCTCGTCGATGCCGCTGGCCATGAGGCGCAGCAGGCCGTCGATGGTGTCGTCGACGAAGCAGAACGAGCGGCTTTGCTGGCCGTCGCCGTACAGCGTGATGTCCTCGCCGCGCAGGGCCTGCACGATGAAGTTGCTCACCACGCGGCCGTCGCCGGGCAGCATGCGCGGGCCGTAGGTGTTGAAGATGCGCGCCAGGCGGATGGCCACGCCGTGCTGGCGCTGGTAGTCGCAGCACAGCGTCTCGGCGCAGCGCTTGCCTTCGTCGTAGCAGGCGCGCGGTCCCAGCGTGCTCACGTTGCCGCGGTAGTCCTCGGTCTGGGGGTGCACGTCCGGGTCGCCGTAGATCTCGCTGGTGGACGCCTGCAGCACGGGCACGCCCTGGTCGTGCCCGATGTCCAGCGCGCGCAGCGTGCCCAGCACGCAGGTGAGCGTGGTGCCGATCGGGTCGCGCTGGTAGAAGGGCGGGCTGGCCGGGCAGGCAAGGTTGAACACCGCCGAGGCGCGCACGCCCTGCAGCGCCGTGGCGTCCTGCTGGCGCAGCTCGAAGCCCGAGTGCGCGAGCAGGTGGCGCACGTTGTCCACCCGTCCCGAGGACAGGTTGTCCACGGCCAGCACGCGGTGGCCCTCGCGCAGCAGCCGTTCGCAAAGGTGGCTGCCCAGGAAGCCGGCGCCACCGGTCACCAGCACGGGTCGGGGGTCGTGGCCGTTCGGCGTCATGGCGTCACCTCCGCCGCCGCGTCGACTTCCGTGACCCGCGCCGATCGCGCCGGGTCGCTGGCGCTCTCGCGCATGACCGAGCTGGCCGCGCGCCGCGGTTTTTCCAGGAGGAAGTTGCCGATGACCAGCGCGTCCAGCGGCGTGCTGTGGAAGGCGTGCAGCGCGTCCTGCGGCGTGCAGACGATGGGCTCGCCGCGCACGTTGAACGAGGTGTTGATGAGCACCGGCACGCCGGTGAGTTCGCCGAAGCGTTCCAGCAGGGCGTGAAAGGCCGGGTGGGTGGCGGCGTCCACCGTCTGCACGCGCGCCGTGCCGTCCTGGTGGCAGGCCGAGGGGATGCGCGCGGCCTGGTGCGGCAGCACGTCGTACACGAAGAGCATGAACGGCGCCTCGCCGCCGTTGGCCTCGGCGGGCGAGAACCACTCACCCAGCCGCTCGCGCGGCACCGCCGGGGCCACGGGCCGGAAGTCCTCGCGGTCCTTGAGCTCGTTCAGGCGGGCCTGCATCTCCGGCCGCAGCGGCGAGGCGAGGATGGAGCGCGCGCCCAGCGCGCGCGGTCCGAACTCCATGCGGCCCTGGAACCAGCCGATGACCTGGCCCTCGGCCAGGCGCCGCGCGGTGGCCGAGGCCACGTCGCCCAGCCGCGTGTAGGGCAGGTTCGCCCACTGCAGCAGGGCCTCGATGTCCTCGTCCGCGAAGCCGGGGCCGAGGTAGGCGTGGTCCATGCGCCAGCGGCGCGGCGCCAGCGCGAGCGGGCCGCCGTCGAAGCGCGCCGGGTCGGCGGTGCCGGGCAGGCGGGCCCGCGCGTCCACCCACAGCGCGGCGCCCAGCGCGGTGCCGGCGTCGCCGGCCGCGGGCTGCACCCACACGCGCTCGAACAGCCCGCTGTCGCGCAGGCGCGCGTTCATCACGCAGTTGAGCGCCACGCCGCCGGCCATCGCCAGATCCGGCAGGCCCGACACCGAGCGCAGCCAGCCCGCGAGTTCGAGCACCGCGTCCTCGAGCACGGCCTGCAGGGCCGCGGCGGCGTCGTAGTGGCGCTGCTCCATGGGCGCTCCGCGCTCGCGCGGCGCACCGAACAAGGCGCTCAGGTCCATGGGCGCCAGCTCGTAGCCGCCCGACGCCTGCAAGCGCACGTGGCGCCACAGGGCGTCGCGGTAGCGGTGACGGTCGCCCATGGCCGCCATGGCCATCACCTTGTACTCGTCGGACGAGTGCAGGAAGCCCAGGTGGGTGGTGATGCGCTCGTACAGCAGCCCCAGGGAATGCGGCACCAGCACCTCGCCCAGCGACTCGTAGTGCCCGTCGCGGTACACGCCGTAGCTGGTGGAGGCCCGTTCGCCGCGCCCGTCGATCGTCATCACCGCGCACTGCTGGAAGGGGCTGGCGAGGAAGGCGCTGGCCTGGTGCGCGAGGTGGTGGCCGACGAAGTGGAAGCGGTGCGGCCCGTCGTGCCGCACGCCTTGCAGGCGCGCGCGCAGGTGGTGCGGCGCGCCGCTGGCCAGTTGGCGCGGCGCGTTGACCACGTAGGCCGCGAACAGCGGGTCCCACACGTTCTCCCACTCGGTGCTCGCCTGCGCCGAGGGCCGCAGCGGCAGGCTGAGCGTGGCCTCGCCGGCGCGCGCGCCGAGGAAGCGCGCGGGGTCGTAGCTGTAGGCCACGTGGTTCACGTCGGCCAGCGTGACGCCGGCCTGGCGCAGGCAGTCGTCGATGGCGTGAAAGGGCAGTTCCCAGGCCGTGAAGGGCAGGGGACGCTTGCCGTGCTTGATGCGCGTGAAGCGCTCTTCCTCGCTCGCGGCGACGGTTTCGCCGTCGACCACCAGCGCGGCCGCGCTGTCGTGGAACGCGGCGTTGATGCCTAGGGTGATCATGCGCGGGCCTCCTGCAGGGGTTGGATGGAAAAGGGCGGGCGCGCCGCGAAGGGGCCGCCGTCCGGGTGGTCGAGCAGCTCGCCCACCGCGTCCACCACCTGCTGCACCTCGATGCGTCGCAGGCAGTGGTGGTGCCCTTCAGGGCAGACGCTCTTGAGGCAGTGGCGGCAGGGCACGTCGTGGCTGAGCACGCGCGCGTTCGCGCGCCAGGGGGTGTGCTGCGGATTGGTGAGCGCGTACAGCACCACCACCGGCGTGCCCAGCGCCGCCGCCAGGTGCGCGGGCCCGCTGTTGTTGCACAGCAGGGCGCGCGCGCCACCGATGAGCGAGGCCAAGGGGCCCAGGCCCAGCCGCCCGGTCAGGTTGACGAAGGGCGAGCGCATCGCCGAGGTCGCGTCGTTCACCAGCGGCTGTTCATCGGCCGTGCCGGTGAAGACGATCTGGCAGCCCGTGCTTCGCGCCAGCGCGTCGGCGGCCTGGCCGAAGCGCTGCGCCGGGTAGCGGCGCGAGGGCGCGCTCGCGCCCGGGTGCACCACGATCCAGGGCCGCTCGGGGTGGCCGCCAGCGGCGCTCAGGGCCGCGTGCATGGCCAGCCGGTCGGCCGGTTTCAGCTCGAAGCGCAGGCGGTCGTTCTCGCTGGCGTAGCCCACCGAACGCACGAGGTCGAGCTGGCGCTGCACCTCGTGGCGCATGCCGTCGGCGCAGACGTCCGTCTCGAGCACCCAGTCGGTGAGCAGTTCATAGGGGTTCTCGCGCGAATGCGCCAGCCGCAGCGGTATGCCGGCCAGGCGGCACAGCAGCGCGGCGGGCAGGGCGCTTTGCGTGCAGACGGTGAAGACGATCGCGGCATCGAAGCGGTGCGCGCGCAAGCGCTCGATGAGTTCCAGGTCCCGCGTGGGGGACCCCGGCTCGTCCTCGGGCTGCCGCGTCCACGGCGATCGGTAGACGAGGCATTCGTCCACCGCCTGAATGTGGCGCGCCACTTCCGCTCCCTGGGGCGAGGTGAGCAGGGTGAGCCGCGTGCCGTTGGCGCGCCGCTTGAGGGCGGCCAGGGCCGGCGCGGTCATGAGCACGTCGCCCATGTTGTCCAGCCGCACGGCGAGGAGGCGGCGGGCCTCGGCCCAGCGCGGCGCGGCCACCGGGCCAACCAGGGTCGGGTTCAGGGCCATGAGGTCTCCTGGTCGGGCAGCACCATGAGTTCGGCGATCACCGAGCCGCGCGGCAGGCTCAACACCGCGTGCACGGCCTCCGCCACGTTGGCGGGGTCCTGCAGGGTCTCGGGGTTCAGGTCGGGGAAGCGCTCCAGCAGAAAAGGCGTGCGCATGCCGCCCGCGATCAGCGAACTCACGCGCACGCCGCTGGCGCGCAACTCGGCGTGCAGGGCTTTGCTCAGGCCCAGCAGGCCCCACTTGCTCGCGTGGTAGGCGCTGGCGTTGGGCCAGGCGCGCAACGAGGCGGTGGAGGCCACGTTGACGATGTGCCCGCCGCGCCCCCCGTCCGAGGCCTTGAGCGCGGGCAGCGCGGCCTTGGTGAGCAGGAAGGGGCCGATGAGGTTGGTCTCCAGCACGCGCGTCCAGCCCGAGTAGCTGACCTCCTCGATCGGTGCGGTGACGTCGGTGCCGGCGTTGTTCACCAGCACGTCCAGGCCGCCCCAGCGTTCGAGCATGGCGGTGAGCGCGTCGAACACGGCGGCCTGCTGGCCCACGTCGACGCCGATGGCCAGGGTCGACTGGCCCTGCGGGTCGATCTCGCCCGCCACCTGCGAGGCCTTGGCGTGGTGGAGGTCGGCCAGGGCCACCTTGGCGCCGGCGGCGACGAAGCGCCGCGCCATGGCCGCGCCCAGGCCGCTGCCGGCACCGGTGATGAGGATCTTGCGTTCCGAGAGGCTGGACATGGGCTCGCGCTCCAGGGGTTCGTGGTCGGACTGCGGCACGGCAAGGCGTGTGCCGGGGCCGCGCGGAACACCAATTGCCGCGTCCCTGCATGAGCGCCGCACGGCCGCCCCGAGGGGCTTGCACCGCAGTGCGCTGCACGGGGGTTGCCCCGTGAGCGCGACGGACCTTGCGTGGACGGTGAGCCGGGGGCTGGAGGCGCTCGACGTGGTGCTGTTTCGCCTGGGCGATGCGCGCATCACGCCGGGCCTGCTGCTCAAGCTGGTGCTGCTGCTGATCCTGGTGTTCTGGGCCGCGGGTGCGCTGCGGCGCTGGCTGTTGGGCGCGGGCCTGCGCCGCTTCGACATCGACACCGGCACGCGCCACGCGGTCGCGTCCACCGCGCGCTACCTGATGCTGGTGCTGGGCGTGCTGATGGTGCTGCAGAACGTGGGCATCAACCTCGCCGCGCTGAGCGTGGTGGCGGGCGCGGTGGGCGTGGGCGTGGGCTTCGGCCTGCAGAACGTGGTCAGCAACTTCATCAGCGGCCTGATCATCATGTTCGAGCGGCCCATCAAGGTGGGCGACCGCGTGGAAGTGGGGGGCATCGAGGGCGAGGTGCGCGAGATCAGCGCGCGGCGGACCACCGTGGTGAGCTCGGACAACGTGGCCATCCTCATCCCCAATCAGCGCTTCATCCTGGACAACGTGGTGAACCTGGCCTACCTGGACGCGCCGGTGCGCCTGCGCGTGGCGGCGGGCCTGGCGCCTGGCACGGATCCGACCCTGGTCGAGCGCGTGCTGCTGCAGACCGCGGGCGAACTGCCCGGCGTGCTGAGCGAACCGCCGCCCGCCGTGCTGATGAAGGCCCTGGGCGGCGCCGCCCAGCAGTTCGAGCTGGCGGTGTGGTTCGATCCCGCGCGCACGGCGCGCGACCAGCTCGCGAGCGCGCTCAATCTGGCAGTGGCGCGGCGGCTGGCCCAGGCCGGGGTGAAGCAGGCCTGAAGGAGGCGAAGGCACCGGCACGCGGCTTGCCCCCAGTGGACTTTGCAGGAGGCCTGACATGCCCGCACCCCCCGTCCCCCAAGGCCCCGCGTCCGCGCGGTCGAATGCCCCGTCGAACGAAACCACGCCCTCGAAAGAGACCGCGCCGTCGAACGAGACCGTGCCCGAGGCCGACAGCGCGCCGCGCGAGTCCGTCAACACGGGCCTGCCACCGCACGCGCCCGGTGCGAACGTCAAGCGCCGGCTCGGCCCGCTGGAGCTGCCCCATGAACGCGACGAAAGCCTGCACGCCACCGCATCGCAACCCGATCCGGTGATCGAGCAGGCCGCGCGCGACCTAGCCAAGGGACAGGTCGACACCGACCTGCGCACCACGCCCGGCCTGGACGCGCAGCGCCGCGAGCAACTGCTGCGCCGGCGCCGCTGAGACCTCGCACATGGGAACGGCGCTTGCCGTCTCCCATGCGCAGGCCGGCAGCAACGGCCGGCATGTCGCAAACCCGATCCATCGCATCAAGGAGCACGAGATGGCACAGCATGAACGGGGCCGCCGCCAGGGCGGCCAATATGGCGGCCAGTACGGCGGCCAGGGCCAGGGCCGCTCACCGCGGCAACAGCAGGAGGCTTATCAGCAGGGCGGCTGGGGCCAGTCCGACGAGCATCCCTACGGAGGCTACGGCGGTTATGGGCACCAGCAGGGCCAGTTCAGCCAGGCCGGTGGCCAGCAGGGCGGCTGGCAGGACGAGTCGCAGGGCTGGTCCGGTGGCGGCCGCTACCAGGACGAAGGCCGCTACGGCGGCGGGCAGGGCGGCTGGCGCCCGTCGCAAGGCCAGCGCGGCAGTGAGCCGGGCTTCCATGAAGGCATGGAGGACCCGGGCGAGCACGCGGCCTACGGCACGCGCCGCGGCTATGGTCCCAGCGGCTTCGGCCAGAGCGGATATGGCCAGCGCTACGGCGGCCAGGGTGGCTACGGCGGCCAAGGCAGCTTTGGCGGTCAGGGCGGCTTTGGCGGCAGCCAGAGCGGCTACGGTGGCTACGGCGGCGAGCAGGGCGGCTACGGCTATGGCAGTGCGCAGGGCCGCTTCGACGAGGACCCCTGGCGCCAGCAAGGACAAGGACAGGGGCAGGGACAGCGCCGCTACCAGAGCGATCCCGACTACTGGCAGTGGCGCGAGGAGCAGATGCGTGCGCTCGACGACGATTACCACAACTGGCGCCAGGAGCGCTACCAGACCTTCTCCGACGAGTTCTCGCAATGGCGCAACAAGCGCCAGTCCTCGCCGGGCGGCAGCAGCGCCAACGACACCTCGAACCGCTCCGCCGGTTCATCGAGCGACAGCTCGGCCAGCAGCAGCAGCAACCAGGGCTCCGGCACGTCGGGGTCGAGCGGCTCGCGCAGCCGCTGAACGCCCGCGCGGCGGGATTCACCCGCCGCGCCTGTCGGCCGGCCCTTGGGCCGGCCTTTTCGTGGGTGGTTCAGGCGCCGTGGCGGCGCCGCTTGTCCACCGGCTCGATGCGCAGCAACTGCCGGTACTTGGTGACGGTGCGCCGCGCCACCACCAGGCCCTGCGTGGCGAGCTGTCGCGTGATCTCGGCGTCCGACAGCGGGCGCGACGAACTCTCGGCCTGGATGATGTCGCCGATGAGTCCGCGGATCGCCGTGCCCGAGCAGGCGTTGCCCGCCGCGCTGACCATGGGCCGCGAGAAGAAGTACTTCAGCTCGAACACGCCCAGCGGCGTGGCCATGTGCTTGTTGTTCGTCACGCGCGAGACGGTGGACTCGTGCACGCCCACCTCCTCGGCGATCTCGCGCAGCACCAGCGGCTTCATGGCCATGGGGCCGAACTCCAGGAAGTGGCGCTGGCGGCGAACGATGGCCTGCGCCACGTCGAGGATGGTGGAGAAGCGCTGCTCCACGTTGCGCAGGGTCCAGCGCGCGTCCTGCAGTTGTTCGCTCAGCGCGCCGTTCTGGCGCGAGCGGTGGCGCTGGAACAGCTCGGCGTAGACCTGGTTCAGGCGCACGCGCGGCACCACGGCGGGGTTGAGCTGCACCGTCCACTGGCCGCGCTGGCGGCGCACGATCACGTCCGGCACGATGTAGTCGACGCGCGAATCGCCGACGCGCCAGCCGGGCCGTGGGTCCAGGTGGCGGATGCGGTCGACCACGGCCTCCACGCGGCGCACCGGCTCGCGCAGCGCGGCGGCCAGGCCCGGCACATCGCGCGCGGCCAGCGCGTCCAGGTGTTCACACACGATGCGCTCGGCCAACTCGCGGCAGGGGCCGTCTTCCATCTGCCGCACCTGCAGCAGCAGGCATTCGCCCACGCCGCGCGCGGCCACGCCGGCGGGCTCCAGCGACTGCACCAGCCGCAGGGCGATCAGCATGTCCGCCTCGGCGGCGGGCGGCGTGCAGGGCACCAGGTCGGCGATCTCCTGCAGCGGTGTGCGCAGGTAGCCGTCCTCGTCCAATGAATCGACCACCGCGCGCGCCAGGGCCAGGTCGCGCGGCGACAGCGCCATCACGTTGAGCTGGCCGTGCAGGTGCATGGCCAGCGTGGTCTCGCTGGCGGTGAGCTCCATGGCCGAGAGCTCGCCCTCGGTGGCGGCGCGGCGGCCGGCCGCGCCGTCCTGCATCCACATGTCGCGGTCGTCGCCGCCATCGCGGCGCACGCTGTCCCAGGGCTCGCCCATCGCGTCGGCGCGCCCCTCGGGGTCCGCGCCGTCCACCGCGCCATCGGCGTCGTTCAATCGCGGCCCGCCCTCGGCCTCGTCTTCGCCTTCCAGGAAGGGGTTGTCGCCCAGCTTCTGGCGCACCAGGGCCGCGAAGTCCAGCGAGGACATCTGCAGCAGTTGCACCGCGCGCTGCAGGCGCGGTGACAGCGTCTGTGCCTGTGTTTGCGATGGTCTGAGATCGTTGCGCAGCGCCAGTCCCATGAAAACTCCTCTGGTGGTGTGGAGGCGCCGCCCATCGGCGCCCGGAGCGGGATCTCTGCAAAGCCCGTGCCGGTGGTGCCCGACAGGCGGTCGATCGGCCCGCAGCCCGCGCCGTTATTGGCCCTGCGGGCGGTGCGGCCGATCACCTCCAGTCCGCGCACGCGGGGTGATGGGAAGAATCTGCCGCACCGGGCGCGCGAATTGCCGCAAATGCTGCCGCGACCCCTTCACTTCGGCTCGCAGCGGCTCAGTCGGGCGCTTCGTCCTGCAGCCACTCCGCGCGCCACTGGGCCAGCTCGGCCGCCAGTGGCGGCAAGTCGTCTTCGGGCAGGCGCGGCCACACGTGGCGCTGCTGCCAGTGCGCGTGCGTGCGCAGGGCCTGCGCCAGCGCGCGCACCTCGCGTTGCGTGTGGGCGTTGTCCGTCGCGCGCGCGGCCACGTGCTCCACGCGCGCCTGCAGGTCGGCGATCTGCGATTGCGTCTCGTCGCGCAAGGCGGGCTCTGGCAGGCGCGGCAGCACACGCTCTTGCTCGAACTGCGCGAGGGCCTGCACACGGCCGCCGATGCGCCCCAGGCGCGCGCCGAGGTCGGTGGGGCCGGTGCCGTCGGCCGCGAGCCGTTCGTATTCGGTGAACAGGCGCACGAGCTTGTCGAATTCCTGTTCCAGTGGCAGCAAGGGGGCCGGGGTGGTGGTCGCGTCCATGACCAGCGCGGGCAAACGGCGGGCCCGCGTGCGGGCGTGGGCGCGCCGTTTGCCGTCGGCTATCACAAGAGCAAGAGCTTTCGTGTTCCGCCAATGGCCCTGCGTGTCCGCCTGATTCTGTTGGTCCTTGCTGCGCTGCTGCCCGTGCTCGGGGCGGCGGCCTGGGTCGTTTTCCGTTCCGCGCAGTCAGGCCAGATCGCGCTGGACCGCCAGGCGGCAGAGGACACGCGCACCCTGACGCTGGCGATCGATCGCGAGTTCACCAAGTACCACGCCATCGCCCGCACCCTGGCGGCCTCACCGCTGCTGGACCAGGCGCCGCGCCTGAGCGAACAGCAGCGCGCCGCCTTCGACCGGGGCGCGCGCCGCGCCATCGAAGGCTCACCGGTGTCGGTGGAGTTGTTCAGCGAGGCGGTGCTCTGGATCGACACCCGCTTGCCCGCGAGCGCGCCGCCGAGCCGCCACGCGTCGGGCACGCGGGTGCTGGCCGGCGCGCCGGGGGTGCGCGCACTCGGCGCCAGTGGCGGCGTGGCCGTGGTGCAGCCGGTGTTCCGCCAGGGCCAAGGCGTGGCGATGAACCTGCACGTGGTGATCCCCCTGGCCGAGCTGCATCGGCTGCTGGACCGGCGCCCCCTGCAGGCGGGCTGGGGCGTGCTGCTGCTCGATTCGCGCGGCCAGGTGGTGGCGCGCCGCCCGGCAGCGGCCAGCGCGGCGTCGGCTGGCTCGCTGGACGCGCTCATCCGCGAGAGCCTGGCGGGCCGCGGCGAGGGCCGCTTCGCGCTGCGCGCGCGGGACGGTGAGCCGCTGCGCGTGTACTTCAGCCGCGCGTCCCAGGGCTGGACGGCCCTCACCACCGTGCCGCGCGCGCCATGGGCCCCGGGCTTCTTCAGCGGCCCTGGCGGGCTGCTGCTGGCCGCGCTGGCGCTGCTGGCCCTGGCGGTGGCCGGCGCCTGGAGGGTGGCGCGCGGCGAGTTGCGTCGCCAGGTGGCCGAGGCGGTGGAGCGCACCCGACAGGCCGAGCAGTGGGCCGCCAGCCGCGAGCGCGTGGAAGCGCTGGGGCGGCTCACCGGGCGCGTGGCGCACGAGTTCAACAACCTGCTGGGCGTGATCAGCAACAGCGCCCACCTGATCCAGCGCGAGGCCACGCAGCCCGCGCTGGCCATGCCGGTGGCCGCCACGCTGCGCGCGGTGGAGGCCGCGAGCCGGCTCACACAGCAACTGCTGCGCTTCGGCGGGCGCCAGCCGGCGCGGCCGCGCACGATCGCGCTCAGCGAATGGCTGCCCGAGCGGCGCGAGACGCTGGGCGTGGTGCTGGGCCGGCGCGTCGATCTGCGCATCGACGTGCGCGACGAGGGGCTTCACGTCCACGTCGACCCGGACGAGTTGGAGCTCGCGCTCATCAATCTGGCGCTGAACGCGCGCGACGCGCTGCCCGATGGCGGGCGCGTGCGCATCGGCGCCGGGCGCGCCAGCGCCGCGGAGGCGGTGGGTCTGCCCGACGGCGACTACCTGAGCATCACCCTGAGCGACAACGGCGCCGGCATGGACGCCGCCCAGGGCCAGCGCGTGTTCGAGCCCTTCTTCACCACCAAGGACCCCAACCCGGGCGCCGGCTTCGGCCTGAGTCAGGTGCACGGCCTGTGTGCGCAGGCCGGCGGCAAGGCCCTGCTGCAGAGCCAGCCGGGGCGGGGCACGACGGTCTCGCTGGTGTTGCCGGTGGTGCAAGCCGAGGCGCGCGAGGCCCGGGCGCCGGCCGGCGCGGGGGCGACGCCCCTGCGCGCGCGCGTGCTGCTGGCCGAGGACAACGACGCCCTCGGCGACGTGACGGCGGCGCTGATCGAAAGCATGGGCGCGCGCGTGGAGCGCGCCGGGCACGCCGCGCAGGCCCTGGCGCGGCTGGAGCATGGCCCCGCGGTGGACGTGCTGTTGACCGACGTGGCCATGCCCGGCGGGATCGACGGTGTGGAGCTCGCGCGCACCGTGCGCCGGCGCTGGCCCGGGGTGCACGTGGTGCTGATCAGCGCGCATGGCGAGGCGCTCGCCGGGGCGCTGGACAGCTTCCCCGTGCTGCGCAAGCCCTGCACGCCGGAGGTGTTGTTGGCGGCACTGCGGCGGCAGGCGCCGGCCGGCGGCTAGGGCCGATGCCGCGCCGGGGCGGGCACGCCACGTGCCCGGTGGATGGGTCGCGCACCGCGCCTGCGCGCGTGACCTTGTTCAACCCAACCGAGGACACATCAACATGGACCAGAAATCCCTGATCAATTGCCTGAACGACCTGATCGAAACCTGCAAGGACGGCGAGTTCGGCTTCCGCAGCACGGGCGAGCACCTGCACACCGCCGAGCTGCAGCGCCTGTTCCTGGCGCGCGCCGAGGAGTGCCGCCAGGCGGCCTCCGAGCTGCAGGCGCTGGTGCTGCAACTGGGCGGCAACGCGCAGGAACACGGCTCCGTGGCCGGTGCCGCGCACCGCGGCTGGGTCGCGGTCAAGGGCACGCTCGCCGGCTACAGCGACGTCGCCATGCTCGAAGAGGCCGAGCGCGGCGAGGACGTCGCCATCGAGCGCTACCGCGACGCGCTGTCCAAGGACCTGCCGCCGGACGTGCGCGTGGTGGTGGAGCGCCAGTACGAAGGCGCCAAGCGCAACCACGCGCAGGTGAGGGCGCTGCGCGACCAGGCCCGCGCCACGGCGGAATAAACCGGCTGGCCGCACCGGCGCCGCACAGGCGCCGGTGCCTGCGGCCGGCCGGGCCGAACAGGCGCCTGGGCGCCTGTTCGCGCGCTCATCGCGCGGTGCCGCGGCGCACCAGGTTGACGATGGCCAGCAGGATCACGGCCCCCACCAGCGAGACCAGCAAAGAGGCGAGGCTGAAGACGCCTTCATTGATCGTGGGCACGCCCAGCAGCGGCGAGATGAACCAGCCCGCGAGCACCGCGCCCACGATGCCGACCACGATGTTGAGCAGCACACCCTGCTGCGCGTCGGTGCGCATGAGCAGGCTGGCGATCCAGCCCAGCACGCCGCCGACGACAAGCCAGACGATGAAGTTCATGAAGGTTCTCCGGGGGTTGATGGGGATGTGTCCACGGCAATCCGCATGCCCCTGTGGAGCGCGCGGCCCGGGTACATGCCTTGCCTGCCATGGGCGGGAAGTTCTCGGGCCGAAGGGTCAAGCCTTCCCTCAACACCACAAAGGAGTCAGACATGAACAAGCGACTTTCCCGTACCCACACCCTCATGGCAGCCACCGCACTGATGGCCACTGGCCTGGTGATGGCACAAACCCCGCCGTCCGGCGGGACCGGCGCCCCGATGCCGCCGGCTCAGCAAACCACGCCACCGGGCACCCCCGCACCCGCCACGCCACCGGGATCGACCGGCTCGCCGGGCACCACGCAATCACCTTCCACCGCCACCCAGGGGGGCACCGGCACCACGCCGGGCAGCACCACCGACATGAACCAGGGCCAGCGCGCGGCGCGCGCCGACCGCGGCTGAAGACCGCGCCTCAGCGCGGGGGAGGCGGGGCCGCTTCCCCCTGCGAGGGCTTGAAGCGGGGGAAGGCCTCGCTCAGGCTGAGCCGCTCGGGCAGCACATAGGCCAGGCCCCGGCCACGGGCGAAGCGCGGGTGCAGCTCGCGGTCGTAGAAGGTGGCGGGCACGTTCACGCAGCCATACGAGATGCGGTTGTCGGCGGCCGTCGGCGTGGCCAGCCGCTCGAGCCGCCGTTCACCGGCGTGCGCGCTGCGCACGCGGTGCATGGACACGGCGGCGTCGTAGTCGATCCAGAGGATGTCCTCGCCCTTGAGGTTTTCGCCGGGCTCCAGCGGGAAGCGGCCCGCGGGCGTGGTGCGTTCGTGCGACGCGATGCGCGAGAGCGGGCGCGTGCCGATGTCGGGCGCGGAGGTGTCGCCCTCGGCGGCGCCGAGCAGCACGGCGGTGTCGGCCATCAGGCGGTGCCGGCCATCGAACACCCACAGGCGGGCCGCGCGCTTGTCGAGGATGACGAAGGGCAGGCCCTGGTTGTCCGCGCCCATCGAGATCCAGTGCAGCAGGTCTTGCGCGGGCGCGCTCAGCGCCGGTGCGGCGGTCGTGGCGCTGGCGCTCAGGGCGCTCAGGCCCAGGGCGACTGCGATGGCGGTTCGATGAATGGCAGATGAAAAGCTCATGGTGGCTCCGCAGAAGGCATTGTCCCTCGGGAGAGCGCCTTGGCAAGGCCCGTGCCGTGCGGGTCCGCCAGCCGCCGCGGCGAACCGCTTCGGCATGCGGTTTGCCATGCGGCTGCGCCATTCAGCAGGAGCCATGCAATGAACCAAACACCGCTCAGGGTATTGATGATCAGCGAGCACGCCTCGCCCTTGGCCTTGTCCGGCGGCGTGGACGCTGGTGGACAGAACGTCTACGTCGACAGCGTCGCGCGCGAACTCGTGCGCGCCGGGCACACGGTGGACGTGCTCACGCGCCGCGACGACACCGCCTTGCCCGCCGTGGTGGAGCCTGTGCCGCGCCTGCGCGTGCACCACCTCACGGCGGGGCCACCGCGCCCCGTGCCCAAGGAGGCCCTGCTGCCCTACATGCCGGCGTTCACGCTCGCCGCGCGCCAGCGCCTGCGGGGGGCGTCGCCGTTCGACGCGATCCACGCCAACTTCTTCATGTCGGGCCTGGTGGGGCTGAGCCTGCGCCGCCCCTTGCACACACCGCTGGTGACGACCTTCCACGCCCTGGGCCTGGTGCGGCGCGCGCACCAGGGGTCGGCCGACGCTTTCCCCGAGTCGCGCATTGCGATCGAGCGCGATCTGGTGCGCTTCTCCGATCGCGTGGTGGCCGAATGCCCGCAGGAGCGGCGCGACCTGATCGAGGCGTATGGCGCCGAGGCGCGTCGCATCGCGCTCGTGCCCTGTGGCGTGGACCTCGATCTGTTCCGGCCTGGCGACCGGCGCGCCGCGCGCGCGCGCCTGGGCCTGCCCGAGGACGAGTTCATCGTGCTGCAACTGGGGCGGCTGGTGCCGCGCAAGGGCGTGGACAACGTGGTGCGCGCCATGGCCCTGCTGCCACCCGAGTGGCCTGCGCGGCTGGTGGTGGTGGGCGGCGACGCCGACGCGCCGAGTGAAGTCCTCACGCCCGAGATCGGCCGCCTGCGCCGCCTGGCCGCCGAGTGCGGCGTGGGCGCGCGCGTGCAGTTCGCGGGCCGCCACGGCCGCGAGGCCTTGCGCGACTGGTATGTGGCCGCCGACGTGTTCGTCACCACGCCCTGGTACGAGCCCTTCGGCATCACGCCGCTGGAGGCCATGGCCTGTGGCACGCCGGTGATCGGCAGCGCCGTGGGCGGCATCCAGTACACGGTGCGCGACGGCGTCACGGGCTTCCTGGTGCCGCCGCGCGACCCGGCAGCGCTCGCGCAGCGGCTGATCGAACTGCACCGGCGCCCCGCGCTGGGCCGCGCGCTCGGCGCGGCCGGCGTGGCGCGCGTGCGCGGCCACTTCACCTGGGAGCGGGTGGCGCACGAGCTGGCCAGCGTCTACCGCGGGCTGCACGCGCCCCTGCGCGCGCCGCGCGGCGTGAGCCGGCCCGTGGCCGGTGCCGAAGACCTTGCGGCGGTGGTGTCATGAGCGCCGCCGGGGCGTTCCCAAGGCGCTCAGCCCCGCAGTGCGCAGCACGGAGGGTAGCTCCAGTGAGCGCCGCCGGGCCGTTCCCAAGGCGCTCAGCCCCGCAGTGCGCAGCACGGAGGGTAGCTCAGTGAGCCATGCAGCCGTCTTCGTCGACAAGGACGGCACGCTGGTGACCAACGTGCCCTACAACGTCGATCCCGCGCAACTGCGCTTCGAGCCCGGTGCGCTGGCGGCGTTGGCCCGGCTGGTGTCGGTCGGCCTGGAGATCGTGATCATCAGCAACCAGAGCGGCCTGGGGCGCGGCCTGTTCACCTGGCCGCAGTTCCTGGACCTGCGCCAGGCCTTGGAGCGCCGACTGCGCGACGAAGCGGGCGTGGCGCTGCGTGGCTTCTACATCTGCCCGCACGCGCCCGACGCGCAGGGCCAAGCCACCTGCGACTGCCGCAAGCCGGCGCCCACGCTGCTGCTGCGGGCGGCGCAGCGCCTCGACCTGGATCTCTCGCGCTCCTGGATGGTGGGCGACACGCTGGACGACGTGGAGGCCGGGCGGCGCGCGGGCTGCCGCACCATCCTGTACGACTCGGGCGGCGAGACGCTCTGGCGCGACGCGCCCGAACGCCGGCCGCACGCGCGCCGAACGCACTGGAGCGAGGTGGCGGCGACCATCCTGGCCGATGCCTGGCGGGAACGCCCCTCGGCCGGCCACACCAGGGCTCCGAGGCCAGCGGCATGGCAGCGCGCGGGCTGAACGAATGCCCCCACCGGGGCACGGCGCGCCTGGCGGCGGTGGCGCCTGGCCTGTGCACGGTGCGCGCGCACGGTGCCTTGTGCCACTCGCCGCGCCTGTCGGTGGTGGTGCCCACCTACCGGCGCCTGCCGCTGCTGCAGCGCTGCCTGCGCGCGCTGCTGGCGCAAAGCGTCGGCCACGCCGCCTTCGAGGTGCTGGTGGTCGACGATGGCCACTGCGAGCGCACGCGCGAGTGGGTCGAAGCCGAGGCCCGTCGCCACGCGGCGGGCTTCCTGCGCTACCTGCGCCCCGACGCCGGCCGCGGCCCCGCCGTGGCGCGCAACCATGGCTGGCGCCACGCGCGCGCGCAGCTCATCGCCTTCACCGACGACGACACCGTGCCCGATCCGCACTGGCTGCGCGAAGGCGAGCGCGCCATGGCCTCGGGCGACTGGGCCGCCGTGGCCGGACGGGTGGTGGTGCCGCGCCCCGAGGACGCGGGCCCGCGGCCCACCGACCATGAGCGCATGACGCGCGGCCTCGAAGCGGCGGAGTTCGTGACGGCCAATGCCTTCGTCTGCAAATGGGCGCTGTGCGTGGTGCAGGGCTTCGACGAGCGCTTCCGGCGCGCCTGGCGCGAGGACAGCGACCTGCAATTCCGTCTGGAAGAACTGGCCGGGCCGATCGGCCGCGCGCCCGACGCGGTGGTGGAACACCCCGTGCGGCCCGAGCGCTGGGGCGTGTCGCTGCGCCAGCAGAAGAACGTGTTCTACGACGCGCTGCTCTACGCCAAGCACCCGCAGCGCTACCGCGGCGAACTGCGCCGCCGGCCGCCCTTCGACTACTACGCCATCGTGGCGCTGGCCCTGGCCGCGCTGGGGTTCGCCTGGCACGGCCTGCTGGCGCTGGCGGTGGCCAGCGCCCTGGGCATGCTGGGCCTGCAGATCGGGCTGGCCGTGCGCCGCCTGCGCGGCGGCTCGCGCGCGCCGGGACACGTGGCCGAGATGTTCGCCACCTCGGCGCTGATCCCTTTCCTGTCGGTGTTCTGGCGCTTGCGCGGCGCCCGGCACTTTCGCGTCTGGTTCTGGTGATGGCCGCGCCCAAACGCATCGCCGTCTTTCGCGCGCTCATGCTCGGGGACCTGCTGTGCGCCACGCCCGCGCTGCGCGCCTTGCGCGCGGCCTGGCCGCACGCGCGCATCACGCTGGTGGGTCTGCCCTGGGCGCGCGAACTGGCGCAACGCCTGCGCAGCGTGGACGACTTCGAGTGCTTTCCGGGCTGGCCAGGCCTGTCCGAGCAGGCACCACCCGGCCAGGAGGCCATGCACGCCTTCCTGCGGCGCCTGAGCGCGCGCCACTTCGACCTGGCGATCCAGTTGCACGGCAGCGGCGCGGTCAGCAACCCGCTGGTGGCGCGCTTTGGCGCGCGCCGGCTGGCGGGCTTCGCGGGCCCGGGCGCCTGGTGCCCCGACGCCGACGCCGAACGCTTCCTGCCCTGGCCCGCGCAGGGTCAGGAGATCGAGCGCCTGCTGGCGCTCACCGATCACCTGGGCCTGCCGCGGCGCGGCGAGGCGATGGATTTCCCGTTGCGGCCCGAGGACCACCTCGGCGCCCGCGCCTGGCTGCCGGCGGGCGAGGCCTACGCCGTGGTGCACCCGGGCGCGCGCTGGTCCTCGCGGCGCTGGCCGGCCGAGCGCTTCGCCGAGGTGGGCGACGCCCTGTCGCGCCGGGGCCTGCGGGTGGTGCTCACCGGCAGCACCGAGGAGCGCGAGCTGGGCTCGGCCGTGGCCGCGGCCATGGCCTGCGCGCCGCTGGACCTGACGGGCCGAACGGACCTCTGGACCCTGGGCGCGCTGGTGGCCTCGGCCCGGCTGGTGGTGAGCAACGACACGGGCCTGTCGCACGTGGCCGCGGCCCTGGAGACACCCAGCGTGGTGGTGTCCTGCGGCAGCGACGTGGCCCGCTGGGCGCCGCTGGCCCACGAGCGCCACCAGGTGCTCTGGCACGACCTGCCTTGCCGGCCCTGCGAGCACCGCGATTGCCCGGTGGGGCATGGCTGCGCGCTCGCGCTGGACACCGAGGCGGTGGTGCACGCCGCGCTTGGCCGACTGGAGGCACCCCGCGATGCCGCTCTGGCCGCCTGAGCCCCCGCGCCCGCCGGGCCGGCGCCTGCGCATCCTCACCTGGCACGTGCACGGCAACTACCTCTACAACCTCACGCAGGTGCCGCACGACTTCTGGCTGCTGACGGACGAGGCGCGTTCGGTGCACCGCACGGGCCGCGCGGGCTCGCTGCCCTGGGGCGACAACGTGCACGAGGCGCCGGCCGAGCGCCTGGCGTCGCTCGAGTTCGACGTCGTGCTGTACCAGTCGCGCCAGGCCTGGGAGACGGACCGCGAGCGCTACCTGAGCGAGGCCCAGCGGCGGCTGCCGCGCATCGTGCTCGAACACGATCCGCCGCAGTTGCACCCCACCGACACGCCGCACTGGTGCGACGACCCCGGCGCGCTGCTGGTGCACGTGACGCCCTTCAACGCGCTGATGTGGGACAACGGCCGCGTGCCCGTGCGCGTGGTGGAACACGGTGTGCGGCCGCTGGCCGAGGTGGACTGGACGGGCCACCTGGCGCGCGGCCTGGTGGTGGTGAACCACATCGAGCGGCGCGGGCGCCGGCTCGGCCTGGACCTGTGGCGCCAGTTCGCCGCGCAGGTGCCGCTGACGCTGGTGGGCATGGGCAGCGAGTCGGTGGGCGGGCAGGGCGAGGTCGCGCAGCACGCGCTGCCGGCGCTGATGGCGGCGCACCGCTTCTACTGCCACCCGGTGCGCTACACCAGTCTGGGGTTGGCGGCCATCGAGGCCATGCTGGCCGGCCTGCCGGTGGTGGGCCTGGCCACCACCGAACTCGTCACGGTGATCCGCAACGGGCAGAACGGCTACATCGACACCGACCCGCGGCGCCTGGTGCCGGTGATGCGCGCGCTGAGCGAGGACCGGGGCCTGGCCCGGCAATGGGGCCAGGCCGCGCGGCGCACGGCGCTGGAGCGCTTCTCCATCGGGCGCTTCGTGGACGACTGGCTGGCGGTGCTGCGGGAAGTGGCGGCCTAGGGCGGGGGGCGTGCGCTCAATGCCGCGCCGAGGGCTCGCCCGCGTATTCCTTGAGCCGGTTGTAGAGCGTCTTCAGGCTGATGCCCAACACGGCGGCCGTGCGCTCCTTCTGCTGCTGGCACTGCTGCAGCGTGGCCTGGATGAGCAGGCGCTCGGCCTGCGCCATCGACACGCCCACGGGCAGCGTGATGGCGGGCACGCCGTCGGGAACGGGCGTGGCCGGTGCCGCCGCACGCGCGGCCGGTCCGGGCAGGGCGGGGGGACGGGCCGGCTCCAGTGCCGCCATCGGCACCGCGCCGGCGTCGGGCGCCGGCAGCCACTGCGCGTCGATGGACTCGCCATCGGCCATCACGTAGGCGCGGTGCACGGCGTTGCGCAGCTCGCGCACGTTGCCGGGCCAGGGGTAGGTCACCAGGCGGCGCAGCGCCGATTCGTCGAAGCGGCGCGCCGTGCCCTCGCGGCGCGAGATGTCCTCGAGGAAGTGCCGCGCGAGCAGGGGCACGTCGTCCAGGCGATCGCGCAGCGGCGGCAGCTCGATGGGGAAGACGTTCAGGCGGTACAGCAGGTCCTCTCGCAGCTTGCCCTGGGCCACGGCCTCGTGCGGCGCGCGGTTGGTGGCGGCGATGATGCGCACGTCGGTCTGGATGCTCTGCGTGGAGCCCACGCGCATGAAGCGCCCGGTTTCGAGCACGCGCAGCAGCTTGACCTGCAGGTCCGGCGGCATCTCGGTGATCTCGTCGAGGAAGAGGGTGCCCCCGCAGGCGCGTTCAAAGAAGCCCAGGTGCTGGCGGTCGGCGCCGGTGAAGCTGCCCTTTTCGTGGCCGAAGATCTCGCTTTCCATGAGGTTGGGCGAGATGGCGCCGCAGTTCACCGCGAGGAAGGGGCCCGACTGGCGGCGGCTGAAGGCGTGCACCGTCTGCGCGACCACCTCCTTGCCGGTGCCGCTTTCGCCGGTGATGAAGACCGTGACCGAGGTTGGCGCGACGCGGTGGATCTGCTCGTAGACGCGGCGCATGGCGGGGGTCTGGCCCCACAGCAGGCCAAAGCGGCCCCCTTCGGCGGTGGGGTCGCGCGGCGTGGGCGCCGCCGGCGCGGCCTCGTTCGCCGGCCGGGCGCTGCAGCGCGTGAGCACGCGCTGCAACTGCTTCATGGCGATGGGCTTGACCAGGTAGTCGGCCGCGCCGCGGCGCATGGCTTCGATGGAGGTGTCCAGGCTGGCATGGCCCGTGACGAGCACGATGTCGGAGTCGTTGACGAGCTGAGGGTCGGAGAACAGGTCCAGGCCGTTGCCATCGGGCAGTTGCAGGTCGAGCAGCACCAGATCCGGCGGCTGCAGGGCGATCTGACGGCGTGCGTCGCGCAAGGTGTGGGCCACGGCCACCGAAAAACGGTCGGCGCGGACGAGTTCGCGCAGGGTGGTGGCGGAGTCGGTGTCGTCGTCGACGATCAGCACGTGATTCATTCGATGCATATTCCCTGTTGAACGTGGCTGTCACGAGAACGGACTGGGCATCATGGGCGCCCTGCGGTGCCCTGTCTGTTTCGAGATGTACATGAGAGCGGGCGCGCAGGTCTCAGGACCCGCGCAACTCGCTTGCCGACACGACGGCCGTGCCGAACTTGCCCACCGCCAGGCCCGCGGCGCGGTTGGCCTGGCGCACCGCTTCCTCGATGGGCTGGCCGCTGGCCAGGAAGGCCGCGAGCGCGGCCAGCGCGGTGTCGCCCGCGCCGCTGACGTCGTAGACCTCGCGCGCCTCGGTGGCAATGTGCCGCGGGGGCAGGTCCTCGCTGAACAGCGACATGCCGCGCTCGCCGCGCGTCACCAGCAGGTGGCGCAGCCGCAGCCGCGCGCGCAGGGCGGCCATGGTCTCGGCGAAGCCCTGTTCGTCGGCCCAGGGACCGGCCAGGGCGCGGGCTTCGGCCTCGTTGGGCTTGAGCAGCCAGGCGCCATGGTAGCGCTCCACGTCGCTGCCCTTGGGGTCGACGAGCGCGCGGCAGCCCTGCGCGCGGGCCTCCTGCAACAGCTCGTCGCAGTGGCGCAGCGCGCCCTTGCCGTAGTCGCTGAACACCACCCAGGGGTGCGCCGGCAGCAGGGCCTGCGCCAGGGTGCACAGGGCACGCGTGGCATCGGGTGGCGGCGCATCCTCGATGTCGATGCGCAGCAGTTGCTGGCGCCGGCAGACGGTGCGGATCTTCTGCGTGGTGGCGGCCTGTGCGCACAGCACGGCCCGCAGGCGCACGCCGCCGTGTTCGATGAGTTCGCGCAGTTGCTGGGCCGCCTCGTCCTGGCCCATCAGGGTGGCCAGCGTCACGTGGCCGTCGAGGGCCGCCAGGTTGAGGGCCACGTTGGCCGCGCCGCCCGCGCGCTGGTGCTCGCGCCCGAACCGAAGCACCGGCACCGGTGCCTCGGGCGAGATGCGTTCGACGCTGCCCTCCCAGTATCGGTCGAGCATGCTGTCGCCGACAACGAGGACGGGATCGGGGGACATGGTGCGGACCTGTGGCAAGCCCGGTGCCCGCGCCGGGCCGCCGAGGGCCCGGCCGCGTGGCGGGGCGGTGCAGGCCTTGCGGCACGGATTGCCACGGACCGCACGCACCGGGCGCGCGCATCGCCGGCTTCACGGCGTGGCGGTGGTGGCCGCGGCGGGCGCCTTCACCCGGTGGTCGAGCAGGTGGCTGAGTTGCAGCGGGCTCACGGGTTTGGTGAGGTGCAGGTCAAAGCCCGCCTCGAGCGCGAGTTCGCGGTCGTGCAACTGGCTCCAGCCCGTCACCGCCACCAGCAGCGTGGCCTCGCCGCCGGGCGTGCGCCGGATCTCGCGCGCGACCTGGTAGCCGGTGCGCCCGGGCATGCCGATGTCGAGCAGGCAGACGTCGGGGCGTTCCTGGCGCCACAGGCTCAGGGCTTCGTTGCCGTCGTAGGCCATGCGCAGCTCGTGGCCGTCGGCCTCCAGCAGGGCGGCCAGGGTGTCGGAGGCGTCGCGGTTGTCGTCGGCGATGAGCACGCGCAGGCGCCGCCGCTCGCGCACCACGGGCGCGTCGCCGTCGGCCAGAGCCGGCAGCAAGGCCTGGGCCGCCGGCAGGCGGATGGTGAAGACACTGCCGTGGCCGGTGCCTTCGCTGCTGCCCGTGAGCGTGCCGCCGTGCAACTCCACCAGTCCCTTGGACAAGGCCAGGCCGATGCCCAGGCCACCGCCGTTGCGCTCGCTCATGGGGCGCAACTGCGCGAACATGCGGAAGGCCTCGGGCATGGACTCGGGCGGGATGCCGATGCCGTTGTCCTGCACCTCGATGACGATGGCGTCGCCGCGCCGGCCGGCCCGCAGTTCGATGGTGCCGCCGGGGTCGGTGTACTTGGCGGCGTTGGTGAGCAGGTTGCCCACCACCTGCGCCAGGCGCAGTGGGTCGGCGTCGAACACGATGGGCTCTTCGTCGATGGCCGTGAGCAACTGGTGGCCCTTGGCGTCGATCAGTGGGTGCGCCGTTTCCAGGGCCGAGGTGAGCACGCTGCTCAGGTCCGTGGGCGAGCGGCGCAGCGCCAGCGCGCCGCGCGTGATGCGCGAGATGTCGAGCAGGTCGTCCAGCAGCAGGGCCATGTGCGAGACCTGGCGGTCGATGACTTCGCAGCTCCAGCGCTTTTGTTCGTCGCTGGTGTGCGGCGACATGGCCAGCAGCGTGGCCTGGCGAATGGGCGCGAGCGGGTTGCGCAGTTCGTGCGCGAGCGTGGCGAGGAACTCGTCCTTGCGGCGGCCGCTCTCGCGCAGCAGCTGTTCGTTGCGCATGCGCTCGGAGATGTCGGTGAACCACACGCCCAGGCCGTCGGGAATGGGCGAGGCGATGCAGTGCAGCCAGCGCGGCTCGGCCCCCTCGTTGTCGACGGCGTCGAACTCGCAGGTGCTGGCCGATTCGATGGCGGTGACGCAGTAGCTGAACGCGGGGTGGCCCATCCAGCGGCAGACGGGGTTTTGCAGCACGCGCTGGCCCACCACCGCGTCGGCACCGCAGCCCAGCGCTTCGGCCGCCGCGCGGTTGAGGTAGACCCACTCGAAGTCGACGATGCGATGGGCCTGGCGCACCGGCCGCAGGATGACGAAGGGCGCGCCGGAGGCCGCGAGCACGGCCTCGAAGCGCCCCTGGGTGACGAGCAGTTCGTCGCGCGTGCTGGCGCGCTCGGCGAACACGGCGGCCTTGCGGGCACAGATGTCGGCCAGGCGGCGTTCGCGCTCGGTCGGCTCGCGCGGCTCGTCCAGGTACACGGTGATCGCGCCCAGCACCTGCCCGTGCGAATTGAGCAGCGGTGTGCCATGGACCGCGCGGATCGCCTGGGTCTCGAAGAAATCGCGGCAGGCCTGGAAGGTTTCGCTGGTGCGGGTGTCTTCCACCACCACGCGCGCGTGCTGGCGGCAGGCTTCGGCGCAGGGGCCGGTGCCCACGCGTTCGGCCATGGCCAGGGCTGCGGCGTCGAAGCCCAGGCTGGCCTCGATGCGCAGCCCGCCGGTGCCGGGTTCGCACAGCGAGACCAAGCCGCGGCGCGCGCCGTGGAAATGGGCCAGGGTGCCCAGGATCATGCTCAGCTGGCGCACGAGCTGCGGCGTCTCCAGCAAGTGCGTGCTCAACTCGTGCAGGTGGTTCAGGTCGTCGACCTGCTGGCTGAGCTGACCGCGCGTGGCCTCGAGCTGGGCGTCGATCCGCTTGCGCTCGGTGACGTCCACGCAGGCGCCGCGCAGGCGCACCGCGCGTTGGCCTCGCCACACGACGTGCACGCGAAGCAGCAGTTGCCGCGGCTGCGGGTGGGCGTCGTCGGTCGAGGGCACGCTCAATTCGCGTTCGTAGTAGGTGGTGCCCTGTTTCAGGCGGCGAGCGATCTGCTCGCGGCTGTCGGCCAGCAACTGGGCGGGGATGTGCGCCGTCCAGGTGGACAGGGGCACGGCCTCGTCCGTCACGGGCGCGCCGGCCAGCCGGGCCAGCACGGGCGAGGCGCGCACGGTGTGGCCGACGAGGTCGATGTCGAACACGCCGATGCCCGTGCCTTCGATGGCCATGCTGAGCCGGTCCTCCGCCGCGGCCGCGCGGGCGCGCGAGTTGCGCAGCGAGGCGCCCAGGGCGATCAGCAGCGTGCCCAGCATCAGGTACAACGCCAGGCGCATCGGGTCGGCGCTGCTGGGGCTGGCCCAGGCGCTGAATTCGTGCAGCGGCCAGCCGGTGCCGATGGCGCCGGCCAGCAGCAACAGCACGCCCGGCCCGGGGCCCAGCGCGGCGGCGGCCACGGCCGCGGCCGGCAGGTAGAACACGAACGGGCGCAGTGCCCCCACCGATGGCCACAGCAACCAGTGAAGCGCCCCGGCCGCCACCGCGATCAGCAGGGCGATGGCATAACGTTGCGTGGTCGACATTTCCTTACCGTACCGCCATTGGCTCATGGTGTCCGTTTCCAGAAGAAAACCGGGGCGCCGGCCATCGTGGCCGGCGCGCTGACGGGGAACGTTCGGGTGGGCGGCTGGCTCCACGCCTCAGAACGCACGCGATCGACATGAAACCCTCGGCCCCACCCCTGTGGCAACGCACCCTGCGCAAGATGACCGGGCTGTTGGCGCGGCCGCGGCGCGGGGCAGGTGCCCCGGCCGCCGCGCCGCGCGACGAGAGCGACTGGGCGGCCCGCTCCGCGGTGGGCGAGGAAGACCCGGGCGCCAGCGTGGACCTGCTGGACACCCTGCCGCCTGTCCCGGGCGGCGTCAAGGGGGATGGCCCCCCGAGATCCTGAGCCCGGCGCTGCCGGGCGGGCCC